>NZ_CP015864.1:1525187-1850375 GCF_002163755.1 Vibrio campbellii CAIM 519 = NBRC 15631 = ATCC 25920 | reverse complement strand
TGAGGTCTGAATTTAGGATTCTCAGCTTATGGCATTTAGGACGGTCGATTTTGAAGTTTTTGGTCTCAGATATCCTTCACGTAATGGGCAATGCCATCATCCATTTTCCGGTTCATGAGCCCGTGATTAAACAACTTTTATTCGACATTTTCATACGGGATTTTACCACCATTCACGTTTTTTAAAGCATGGAGTGAGGAAAAATGCCCATTTTTATCATCTTGCACTTGAACAACGGTAGGCTTCCCTATTTGGAGATTGATAACAAGAATAGACGGGGATAGGGGAGATGAAGGGCCTTAATTCAAAATCTGAAAGGCTTATTCTATTTTGAAGATGACTTCGACAAGGTAATCAGAGGTTTAAAAGGGATATTGAGCGGAGAGAATTGGCTCTCCCGAGACATCCTCAACCGATTAGTTGGCTATCTCGTTAACTTAAATCACACCGTTACTGAGCTGGATACGAAACTCGAAATTGAGCTTACTCGCCGAGAAATGCAGGTTCTGACAGCCCTTTGCCAAGGGGGCTCAAATCTTTGATATTGCAGACTCACTGTTTGTCAGCGAGCACACGGTGAAATCCCATCTCTATAGCATTTTCCGCAAACTGGAAGTGAAGAATCGCATGCAGGCGATTGCGTGGGCAAAGCGTAATCTGTTTTGACACCTTAACTCTAAAACACAAAGGGAGCACGGAGGCCCCTTTCATGATGTTGCCGCTATCTATCTCAACATTAGTCTATGACAGTAATTTTTATTGCATCAAATGGTAGACGCGTAGCGATTCCGCCATCGTTGCTAAGTCTTCACCCAAGAACTCAACCGTAACAGGTTGGTTTGCCAATAGCGTGATGCTTGAATCGTCAAAGCGTCCTGCGGTATCACATTCCAGATGAACAAAAAACGCCGGCTTATCGGCAATAAGTGTGACTTTGTTGGCTTCAATCGTTACTTCAATATTTGCTCTTTCCATCGGTAGTGTTTTTAGTTCATGAGAGCTAAACCAAGTGTTGGTGATTCTCTCCTGTCCTACTTGTGCTTCCACGTAGAAGAAACCGATTTCAATTCAGATGAATCAAATGCCTCATCCAACTGCCAAACCACGGTGTTGCTGTCACTGGAAACGGTGCGCTCTAACGACCAAGTTTGTTTCACTTCACCCTGCCAGCTCACCCAATGCAATTGCGCACTCACACCAAGTGATTCTTTGGCGTCATTTAACAAGTGAAGACTCAACTTGCCAGTATGCTCCGAGAACACCAAGTACTGCGGCGCAAAGAAGCGTTTCGCATGGTAATGCAATTGCTTCCAACGGCCGCTGTACTCCAAGCTAGACCATGAACTCACGGGCCAGTTGTCGTTAAGTTGCCAATACAGCATGCCACGACATACTGGGGAGATCGCGCGCCAATGGTCGCAAGCGGTTTTTGATTGCCATCGCCTGTTGCACTTGGGCTGAGGTACAGCATTTGCTCAAAGCCGGAAGGGAAACGGAAATAGCGAGTAAACATCTCCGTGATGATACTGTTACCGCGCGGGTTCTTTTGGTGCTGTTCAAATGTTGGTGAGGTGACGTTCCAGTCTTGTTCTGGTACGAACTGTTTTGCTTCAGCAAACGAAGGCCAAGATTGGAAGCCAAACTCGGAGCAGAACCTCGGATTGATGTTTAGATAAGCGTTAAACGACTTACCTGAGTGCCAAACATCCCAGAAATGCATGTCGCCTTTACTGTCATCGTGCCACGCATCGCCAAAATCCAGCTCGCCGTTACAAGGCGAGCTTGGCCAAAATCGACGTGAATCGTCCTGCTGACCAATGACTTGTTCGATCATTCGATTCAGACGATCGTAGTTCACTGTGTATTTGACTTTGTTGTGCTTGGGTTCGTCGTACCAACCAATTGCACCAATCACTTCGTTATCACCACACCACAGTGCAATCGACGGGTGCTCTTTCAAACGTGGAATTTGGAATCGCAGCTCTTGCTCCACATCTTTCAAGAAATCAACATCAGATGGATACAGCGAGCAAGCGAACATCATGTCTTGCCAAACCAACAGACCTAATTCATCACAAAGGTTGTAGAAAGTTTCGCTCTCATACTGGCCGCCACCCCAGACTCGAATCATGTTCATATTGGCGTCGACAGCACTTTGCAATAACGCACGATAGCGGCTTTCACACTCACGACCCGGCATTGCATCCACCGGAATCCAGTTTGCGCCTTTGGCATTGATTGGTGTGCCGTTGACAACAAACTCCATCGCCGAGCCATGTTCATCAACTTGGTTTGTTTAAGCTCAACTCTCTCAGACCAATCTTGCGTGATAGCGATTGATCACCACAAGATACTGTCATTGAGTAAAGGTAAGCTTCACCATAGCCCGCAGGCCACCAGCGTTTTGGCTCAGTAATATGGAACTGGCTGTGATAGTGACCACTTCCTTCAGTTTGAATCGATTGGCGCTGACCATCAAATTCGATCGTGATTTCATGAGGTTGAGTATCGGTTTCTACTTCAACTAATACATCAACCAGCACACCGCCGTCAGCTTGCCATTGTTGCTCTGTCGAGAATCCTTTGAGCCACAAATCGTTCACTACATCAATTTGAATCGGGTCATAAATGCCAGACACCATCAAACAAATACCCCAGTCCCACCCCGAGTGACATTGGGTTTTGCGAATCAAGTTCATGTGCGGGATCTGGTTGTTCCCCATCGCCGAAGGAATAGGAAACGGCAATTTCTTCGCACGTTCTCCCTTCTAAATCCACACGGGCAAACTCAACTCGAATCGTGTTAGTGCCCTGTTTTAAGTAAGGTTTAATATTAATGCTTTGCTGGGCAAACATGTTGCTGCAAGTTAGTGCTTGCTCACCATTGATATAAAAGGTCGCTAAGGTGTCTACACGGGTGAGCGTCATCCACACTTGTTTGGCAGAGAGCACAGAACCATCCACATCAAACTCGCGTGAAATGTGCCAATCGCAAGTTTCAATCCAACGAACTTTCGCTTCGTTATCAGCAAAATAGGGATTCGGGATGAGCTCTGCTTGTAATAATGCGGATACATTGTCACCGGGCAAAGTCATAGGAATATCGATATCTGGACGATGTGGCGAGGTAAGCTGCCACGTCCCGTCAAGTTCAATTTGAGCCATAGGGTAAGACCTTTAATTTTTATTAGAACAGGTTGGCTCAATGTAATCCTGAGGTATCCTTACAAGAATAAGGGGAATGTCATTTGCGTATGAAATGCGGCGCATTTCACGCAAATAATCTCATACCATAAATCAGTTATTTACTTTAGAGATCGACAAATTAATCACGATCTGCGGTTATATTGAGCTTCTCAACGTGCTAGTATCAGCGGCTTTTTGATCATCCTCACACTTTTCGAGCTATTGGTGTGAGGGAAATGCACGGCTTCCGAGCCCTAAAAAGCGAAGTAATTATGTCAAATATGACGAACGCCGCCTCTCATACTCCTATTCAGGAGGCAGACTATTCTGCGATCCATCCTCCTTCCATTCTAAAGCGCCTTGAACTCACTAACCCAGTATTCTGGCTAAGTGGTAGCTTCCTCACCGTGTTTGTATTGCTTGCTCTGACGAATACAGACTCTCTGACCGCAATGGTTAACGCAGGCTTCGGATTTGCGACTCAATACTTCGGTGCCTTCTGGCAAGTATTACTCCTTCTAAATTTCCTTATTGGTTTGGCTATTGCGCTTGGTCGTACGGGTTACGTGCGCTTGGGTGGTTTAGCGAAACCGGATATCGATACCTTTAAATGGTTGTCGATCGTACTTTGTACCCTACTCGCGGGTGGCGGTGTTTTCTGGGCTGCAGCTGAGCCTATCGCTCACTTTGTTTCTGCGCCACCGCTATATGGTGAAGCTTCACCAAAAGCTTCTGCAATCAATGCACTTTCTCAGTCTTTCATGCACTGGGGCTTCCTTGCTTGGGCAATCTTAGGTTGTCTTTCTTCTGTGGTTTTGATGCACCTTCACTACGATAAGGGCTTACCACTTAAACCACGTACTCTGCTCTATCCTGTGTTTGGCGACAAGGCCATTAACGGTTGGATTGGTGATATTACAGACGCCTGCAGCATCGTTGCCGTTGCGGCAGGTACCATTGGCCCTATCGGCTTCTTAGGTCTACAGATCAGTTACGCGTTGAACTCGCTATTTGGCTTGCCAGATACCTTCATCACCCAAAGCATGGTGATTGTCGCTGCAATTCTAATGTACACTTTGTCAGCGCTAAGCGGCGTGAGCAAAGGCATTCAGCTTGTTAGCCGTTACAACATCGTGTTGTCTGTGGCTTTGATCGGTTACATCCTCGTTTTCGGGCCAACCAGCTTTATTGTTGATGGTTATGTACAGGGTATTGGCCGCATGGTCGATAACTTCTTCCCAATGGCACTGTATCGTGGTGACACGGAATGGCTAAGTTGGTGGACCGTCTTCTTCTGGGGCTGGTTCATTGGTTATGGCCCGATGATGGCAATCTTTATCGCGCGTATCTCACGTGGCCGTACTATCCGTCAGTTGATCCTGTCTATCAGCATCGCTGCGCCTTTAATCACCTGCTTCTGGTTCAGCATTGTTGGTGGCAGTGGTTTGGCGTTCGAGCTAGAAAACCCAGGTTTGATTTCATCGGCATTTGAGGGCTTTAACTTGCCTGCCGTTCTGCTTGCGATTACTTCTGAGCTGCCTTTCCCAATGGTAATTTCGGTATTGTTCTTGATCCTGACTACGACGTTTATCGTGACAACCGGTGACTCGATGACGTACCATCAGTGTGGTAATGACAGGCTCTACTGAACCCAATGCCGTGATTCGCTCATTCTGGGGCTTAATGATGGGTATCGTGGCTATTGCGCTTATCTCGATGGGCTCAGGTGGTATCTCTGCATTGCAGTCTTTCATCGTGATTACCGCCGTACCAGTGTCTTTCATTCTGCTGCCAAGCATTTGGAAAGCGCCGAGCATCGCGAACCACATGGCGAAAGAGCAAGGTTTGGTTTAACTACATAACCCAAGTCCTTCTCGCCAATTAGATAAGAAAACGGCCCCGACACATAAACTGTGTCGGGGCCGAATATTATGGATTAGATTCGAAAAGCTTTCTTATCCACTTTACCGATGGGGATTCTTTTTGTATTTTTCTTAATGTTCGCCATACGCGAGTGGCGCTATTATCGCTCAAAAAACAAGACTGTATTCAGTACACAATATTGAGATCTGGTTCGAAAGACGCCTTATATCTAAAACAGCCTTGTATCTAGAGCATCTGTAGACCTAGCGCACCAATTTACGTAACGTACAAATGCATCTAAAGCACGCAGTTCGTATAAGTATCACTGTATTGTAGTTGTCTATCGCCAACTCAGACATGATTCAACCCATGACATTGATATTCTGTTTTACAAAAGCCAGAAAAAGTGCCACGAAATCGTCACAGTTTATCGTTAGCATACGTCCCATACTCGTAAACCTCGCTCTATACTGAGCGATACATTCCGTCGACCTCGATTCAAACTGTGAGAAGCCAACTATGTCCAAGCCTTTGTATTTTTGATCTGGATGAAACCTTAATCAACGCTGACTGCGCAATGATTTGGAATGAATTTATGGTTGAGAAAGGGCATCGCCACTGCACCTAACTTTATTGAGGAAGATCAGCGTCTAATGGGCTTGTACACAGAAGGCAAAATGGACATGGAAGATTACCTAACGTTCTCCATGAAGCCGATAAAAAACATGCCTATTGAGCAGGTAGAAGCCATAGTAAAAGAGTGCGTTGAAAACCATATTCTGGCTAAACAGTTCCCTCAAGCCAAGACACTGATTGAACAACTGTCTGGTGATGAGATAGATATGGTCATCATCTCGGCCAGCGTCACTTTTTTGGTTGAAGCGGTTGGTCAACGCATCGGTATTCCTAACGCGCTCGGGATTGACTTAGTGGTGGCTGATAACCGTTATAGCGCAGAGATTGACGGAATCCCTAGTTACCGAGAAGGCAAAGTAACGCGCTTAAAACAGTGGTTAGAAACTCAGCCTGACAATTACTCAGAAATCCATTTCTATACGGATTCAGTCAACGACTTACCACTGTGTGAATACGCAGATTACGCCTATCTGGTCAATCCATGCCCTCGCCTAAAAGAGCACGCCAATAGACCAAATTGGACTGTGTTGAGTTGGGGGTAACCCCATTCAACATCACTTACCCTTAACGAGGCATAAAGAGCAGACCTTACTGCTCTTTTTTGTACCTCTCCCTCACAAATTAATCACTTGATTAAATACTGATTAATTTTCGCATGTCGTATGAGAAACAGCGTCTTATAATTAATCAAATGTTTAATATTTTGAGAGACGATTGTGACGGAAGCTCATCGAAGGGCGGGAAGACCCACAGATAAAATCGACGCACGGGAGAAACTGATTTTCCATGCGCGCGAACTCTTCACTATTATGGCTTACGACAAAGTATCTACTCGCCTGGTCGCGCAGAAAGCAGGCGTGAACGTGGCGATGATTCGCTACTACTTTGGCAACAAAGAGGGCTTGTTCGAGACCATGTTGCGCGAGACGCTGTCACCGATGCAAAAGCAGATGCAGGCATTGATGTCCGACAGTAACGAGCAAAACTTCCTCGATTTAATGCGTACCTACTATCGCGAGATGATCAAAGTGCCACAGTTCCCACGTTTGATTGCTCAAGTCATGCATATGCCTCCTTCAGAAACTCAACGTAAATTACTAGAAAAAGTTTTCGCTGACATCAGCAAACCAATGCAAGGCGTGATCTTTGATAAGTTGATCGATGGTGGTGTTTTGCGAAAAGACGCTGACCCTCAACTTTGTCGCGTCTCTTACATCAGCTTAATGGTGTTTCCTTTTATGGCACCACCAGCACTTCTGGCTATTCACGGTATCGAGCTCTCAGAAGTCTTCTTGAACCGATTATTCGACCACAACATACAACTGATGAAACATGGATTTTTAGATTCGGGCGACCAATATGAAAATGAATAAAAAGCTGCTGTTCTTTCCTGCCCTTGCTGTTGGGGTCGTCATTCTATTTTTGGCGATTAGCCTTAGACCAGATTTGCCCGTCAAGCCCGCAAGTGATCGTGCAAGATTGGTTGAAACAATTCCTCTGGAACTCAAAGCCATCGCACCTGTTGCTATTGGCTTTGGTAAAATCGCACCAAAAGTTGAATGGAAAGCGATAGCCGAAGTATCCGGCAAAGTAGTTTACCGCCACCCGCAACTGGAAAAAGGACAAGTGCTGCAAGCAGGGACGGAAATCTTGCGTATCGATCCTCTCGATTACGAGTTAAAACTGGTTCAAACTCAAGCTGACCTCAAGTCTGCCCAAACCTCTCTGGCAAAGCTGAACCAAGAAGAAGCGAACCTCAAAAGCACCCTCAAGATAGAAGCCAACCGTCTGGTTATCGCCAACAAAGAGCTAGACCGTAAACAAAACCTACGCAAGAAAGGCCTAACTTCCCAATCAGATGTAGACCAACAAGAACAAAGCGCGCTATCTCAACGTAAGGTAGTGCTAGATATCGAAAACCAAATCGGTTTAATGCCGGATGAAAAGCGTGTCGCAGAAGCCCTAGTTAAGGTCAATGCATCAAAAGTCGATGAAGCGAAACGTTCGCTTGATAAAACCATCATTACTTTACCTTACGATCTGCGTATTGCAGAAGTCGAAATTGAGCAAAACCAAGTGGTAAACCTCCAACAGACCATGGTGACCGGACATGGCATTGATGTCATGGAAGTGGAAGCTCAGCTGTCCATTCATGACATGCAAACTTTGGCGGCGAGCATCGGTGAGTTTGTTCGCGACGAGTCCGGTATTCCACAACCTGATATGAATGCAATTCACGCTAACATTGAACTCAACAGCGGTAATCTTTCTGCAAGCTGGTCTGCTAAAGTTGCACGTATCAGTGAGACCGTCGATCCAAGCCAAGCAACTGCTGGTGTGATTCTGGAAATTGAACAAGACTACCGTGCATTAAACCCAACCTCTGCTCCGCCATTGGTGAACGGCATGTTTGTGCGTGCCTTGATTGAGGGGCAAGAGAATCCGAGTTGGGTCATCCCAGAGCGTGCGCTTCATGGCGATAAGATTTACCTGATGGGTGATGACAATCGTCTGCAAGTGGTGACGGTTGAAGTATTATATCGCCGAAATAACCAAGTGGTGATCGATGGCGAATTGGAGCAAGGTCAGAAGCTGATCATCAACGATTTACTGCCTGCGATACACGGCATGCTATTGAAAGAGTCACCAGAACAGTCAGAAGCCACTATTGAGGAATCTGATTCATGATCCGATTCTTCGCCAAGCACCCAACAGCAGCCAACTTGCTGATGCTAACGCTGCTGATATTGGGTATTTCTTCACTTTCCACGATTAAGCGGGAAACCTTTCCTGAGTTTGATCCACCTTACATCCTAGCTGGTGTAGTTTACCCTGGCGCTTCCCCGCAAGAAGTCGAAGAGAGTATTTGTGTCCGAATGGAAGATGCTGTTGATGGTCTTGCTAACATTGAAGAAACGCAATGTGAAGCGATTGAAGGCTCTGCGCGTCTTATCTTAAAACTGAATGAAGAAGCCGATATCGGCCGTATGCTGGTCGACGTTCAAACTCAAATCAACTCGATTAATGACTTTCCACAAGAGATTGAATCACCTGTGGTCCAAGAACTAGATTGGAATGAGCCTGTTGTGGATGTCGCGATCACCGCAGATACCACATGGCCAGAGTTAAAAGCGTATGCGGAACAGCTTAAGCGCACGTTAAAGCTCGACTATGACGTATCTTTGGTTGACGTGGCCGGCTTCTCAGATCACCAATTCAGAGTAGAGCTAGACACTCAAGCTATTCGCCAACTTGGCTTGAGTGTTGGTGATATTGCTGAGCAGATTGGTCGTCAAAACGTTAAGTTGCCAAGTGGTAATGTCGAAACGCCAGATAAGAACTTTCTGATCCGCTTTGACGAACGACGTGTGACGCCAGAAGAGCTTGAGACTATCGTCGTGGGTTCTGGTCCAAATGGATCAATCATCCGTCTAAGAGACATCGCAACGATTACTGATCGATTTGAATTGGACGAACAGAAAGTCCTCTTTGATGGTCACCCTTCTGCCTTACTAAAAGTCAGTAAAAACAAAGAAGACGATGCGCTACGTATCAAGGAACGTGTTGCTCAATTTGTCGAAGAACAACAAGCCATCGCCCCAGACGGTGTGATGCTACAAATGACCAATGATCTTTCATCCGTACTTTGGGATCGCCTGACCATGATGGTCAAAAACGGTTGGCAAGGTATCATTCTGGTCTTCGCCACCATGTGGTTGTTCTTTAGTTTTCGCTACTCTTTTTGGGTCGCGGCTGGTTTGCCCGTTGCCTTCTTAGGTGGGTTATTTTTGATGGCGCAACTTGGCCTGTCCATTAACATCATGTCTTTGGTCGGGTTACTCATGGCCATCGGTATCATGATGGATGATGCCATCGTTATTGCTGAATCGATTGCCGCTCACCTCGACCGAGGAGAAGAGATCGATGATGCGGTAATTAAAGGGGTGAAAAAGGTACTGCCGGGGGTAATTTCTTCCTTCCTAACCACGGTGTGTATTTTCGGTAGCTTGTTATTCCTGCAAGGTGAAATGGGTGCAGTACTTAAAGCGGTACCTCAAGTTCTGATCCTCGTTTTGAGTTTGAGTTTGGTGGAAGCCTTCTTGATCCTACCTAACCACCTTTCTCATTCACTGCATAAACAAAAGCAAGAGCGAAAGACACCCAAGTTCAAACAAAAGCTGCTGGCTTCTTTTGAGAACTTCCGCAACACCACCTTAGTCAACGCAGTCGATAAAGTGGTCGAGTATCGCTATGCCTTTATGGGGGGCGTGGTTGCCTTGCTTCTTATCTCCGCAGCCACGTTAGTAGGTGGTTTACTCAAGTTCCAACCCTTCCCTGAATTGGATGGCGACATTGCAGAAGCGCGCATTATTCTTCCTCCGGGTTCTTCTCTTTCTCAAACGGAAGCTGTCGTCGATAAGATCGTCGCTTCCGCTCAAAAGCTAGATAAAGAATGGACAGAAAAAGTGGAAGACGGCAATCCATTGGTTCTGCACATCACCAGTCAATTCAACGCCAATGCCGACGCGAATGAATCAGGCCCTCACATTGCCACGGTACGTCTGGATTTGCTTGGTGCAGAGAGTCGTAACACACTCATCGATGAATTTATCGATGCATGGCGCGAAGACATTGGTGAACTTGCCGATCCTATCTCACTGGTATTTAAACAACCGACCATGGGCCCGGGTGGACGAGCAATTGAGATTCGAGCGAAGCATGACGATCTGGATGCGCTCAAAGCAGCTTCTATCGACATTCAGCAATACTTGAATGAGTTTGACGGTGTCCATGGTGTGTTGGATGACATGCGTATGGGGAAAGAAGAAGTCTTGGTTAAACTGCGTCCGGGAGCGGAAGCTTATGGGATTAACGGCCAGCTCATCGCTAATCAATTGCGTGCGGCTTTCTTTGGCCAAACCGCAGACGAAATCCAAGTTGGGGTAGAAAACATTTCCATCGAAGTTCGCCTTGATAAAGCACAAGCCGGTGACTTACAGCAATTGGCAAACTTCCCAATTATCTTGTCCGATGGCAGTCAAATTCCACTCGCGACCATTGCGACTTTGGATTTCCAACGTAATTACGTAAGAATCCAGCGCATTGATGGCTTGCGCACTGTGAGCGTATTCGGCGATATCGACAATACGAAAGCCAACTCAACTGCCATTATTCGTCAGTTCCAACAAGATGAAGCGCCAAAGCTTATGCAAAAGTATCCTGGCCTTCGCTTCGATTTTGAAGGCGAAGCCAAAGATACCGCCGAAACTGGCGCATCAATGGGTAAAGGCTTCTTGCTTGGTTTGTTTGGCGTGTTTGCGATTCTGAGTTACCAATTCCGCAGTTATTTGGAACCATTCGTGGTAATGCTTGCGATTCCACTCGCCTTTATTGGCGTGGTATGGGGACACATCCTACTCGGTCACTCATTAAGTATGCCAAGTATGATGGGCTTCGTCTCATTAGCAGGGATTGTGGTGAATGACTCGATTCTGTTAGTTCAATACATACGCCATCATGTGGATGAAGGAGATAATGTACATGACTCGGTAGTCAAAGCCAGTCGGGAGCGCTTTAGAGCAGTATTCCTGACATCAATGACCACTGCAGCAGGTTTGCTTCCGTTACTGACTGAAACCAGCCTGCAAGCACAGGTTATCCAACCACTGGTTATCTCCATCGTGTTTGGTATTTTTGCATCCACTCTGCTGGTGCTGTTTATGATCCCAGCAGCGTATGCCATTTTAGCTGACTTCGGCCTAGTCCATAAGCACGAAGAAATCTAAAACGACTGATAAGTTTGCTTATCAACATAGACAAGAGCGGCTTAGGTCGCTCTTTTTGTTCTCAGCAAATAGCGTTAAAAGCAATACAAATGCTTAACAAACACAGAGTTATTATGTGGCATTAAGTGCAAATATGAAACAGTTAAGAATGCAGTATGTCGAGTTTTATATAACCAATCCAAATGATCACCGTAGGATTTATGATAAGTTTTATTATCAAAAACGATATTTGGCACACTTATGACACACACCAACAACACATTCACACCCTGAACTAACGATAATGAAATCATTGATTGAAGAATTAACATTTTAACAATCATTACAACAATGTTAACTTTAGCCTCGTTGGTCGCACTGGTGGTAAGCCTTTCACCAAGCCTATTGTCAGTATGATATGGACGTTCGACCATCTCCAAAATGAATAGACACCCAATTTGGTGCCCTTTTTTCGCCCGTGAAGGTATTCTTCGCGGGCTTTTTTCTATCTGCCGTATTTCTCCTACTCAACTCTCAGTTTTGACGCCCCTCCTCAATCAACAGGCATAAAAAAGCCAACCCATAAATAGGTTGGCAAATAGAGCAACAAGGTTGACGCTGACTGCTCACTAACGTCATGCTTGTATCGGATGCACTCTGGTTAGTCACTCGTCCTTGTGACTAACACGGAATCTTTGTCGTCAGAGGTTATGACTTGGTTGCCTCTGTCTTCTGGCATTTGATCTTTACCAGTTGAGCTTGTTGTTCTTTGATGTGTTTAACAATGCGTTCATCGCGTTCATCAATAGCATCCATGTTCATTTGTTGGATGTCCGCAACCGCCTCATGCTTCATTGTTGTAAATTCTTGACGTAAATCCGCACTCCACTCTTCTTTGTCTAGAGTGTTAGCAGCAGCGATTGGTGATGACATTACAGCAATAAGACCTAGAGTAGATAGAAATACGCTTTGCATAATAAGCTCCTTAAGGATTAGCAGTTCATTGGGTTGCATTCTATACATTGCACATAGAGTGCCAACTTTTTAAACCTTTAATATCAACAACTTAAACAAAGGTTTATTTTTCTACCATCTGCTTTATGGCGAATTTCACACACACAGTGTTAAATTAACCAACGATATCCATGAACAACAAACCATTCACCAAACTTATTATGTAGATAGTCCATTTCAGTTCGCTTAAGGCACAAAAAAAGCAGCCCGAAGGCTGCTTTAGATTTTCGCTTTAGGTGAAACTAGCTTTGCGTGCTTTCGTTGCCGACAGTGTTTGATGACTGTGATTTGAACTTACCTATCAAACGACCAAAGAATCGTTTAACAATGCGGAAGATGTTTTTAATATCCTCTAGCATCAGGTACAAACAAGGCACAAGAATCAAGGTAAGGACAGTTGCAAACAGAACGGCAAAACCAAGCGCGACCGCCATCGGGATAACAAAACGCGCCTGCAAGCTGGTTTCAAACATGATAGGAAGTACACCTGCGAAGGTGGTAATAGACGTCAGCGTGATCGCTCGAAAACGAGCACAGCCAGCTTCAACAACCGCCTGTTTAATGCTCATGCCTTTTTCTCGCACTTGGTTAACGTAATCCGTCATCACCAAGGAATCGTTGATAACCACACCCGCTGCTGCAATTAAACCAAATGTCGACATCATGCTGATGTCCATATCCAGCCAGAAGTGTCCCCAAATCGCACCCGTTAAGCTAAACGGAATTACCGACATGACGATCAGCGGTTGGGTGTAGCTCTTAAGCGGCACGGCCAACAAGATGTATACGATGATCATGCCAGCAATAAAGAACATGATTTGCTCGTTACGTTGCGCGGCTTGCTCTTCGATGTCACCACCCAATTCCGTTTTCACACTTGGGAAGGATTGCTTCATGTCCGGTAAGATGTTGTCGTCGATAACTTTCACCACTTCTTGAGGTTCAACCAACTCTTCATCTATAGAGCCATACACATAAACGGTTTGATAACCGCCTTCACGTCGAATACTACTCACACCCGGTTGTTCGTTGATCTTCACCACATCACCAAGCATGACCTTCTTGCCTGCTGGTGTGGTAATCACAGCGTAACGAAGTGATGAGAAAGCTTCACGCGTCAGTTGCGGGTAACGCACCATGACTTTGATTTCTTCGCCATCACGAATAATGCGTTGTGCTTCGCCGCCGTAGAAACTACCGCCCACTTGTTCTGCGATCATAGTCAGATCCAAGCCCAAGTCATAAGCAACCGGGGCAAGTGATAGCAGTACCTCTTTACTACCGGAATCAATAGACGACGAGATATCGTACAAACCTTCCTCTTGCTGCAAGCGACCAATCAAATAGCGACCTGCTTCGTTTAGCTCATTGATATCCGAGCCAAACAGCAAGTAACCAAACTCGTCGCGGTCACCGCCACCTGCACTTTGCTCGCGGATCTTAAAGCTCTTCATGCCCGGAATAACTGGCATTGCCTCACGCCAGCGACGTGCAAGTTCAAAGGTATTGAATGGACGTAATTCTTCATCCACAAGCGGTACAAGAATACGACCTTCAGTACGGCTGCGGTTATAAGAAAGCACATCTCGAATCATCCCCTGACCATGCTCATCAATGATCTGGTTTTCGATTTTCTGCATCACGCCTTCAATGGTTTTTAACGCATTGATGGTTTGCTCGCTCGACACCGTGTCATTCATCTCAATCGTAATCGCCGGATAATCCGTTGGCACTTTCGGGTTTGGAATCACACGAACATAGTTCGAGCTAACTAAAGCTGCACTAATCAGTAACAGACCACAGAAGAAGGCAAACACGGTCCAACGCCAATGGGCACAAACCTTAACAAAGCTGCGGTAAGGACCATTTACAAATCCGAAGAAACGCTTGTTGAAATTATCCCGCCAACCGCCTGCTTTGATTGGCGTAAAGTTGGTGTGGGCTAAGTGAGCCGGCAAGATCAACTTAGATTCTATCAAGCTAAAGATAAGACACAGGATCACCACACCCGCAATGCCGTAGAAGAAGGCACTATCAATCCCACTTGAGAGTAGGAATGGGGCAAATACCGCTATCGTGGTTAACACACCAAAGGTCGCCGGAGTCGCGACACGCTTAACACCCGTCACAACGTTCTCAACACCACCACCCTTCTCTTCGATCTCACTGTAGGCACTTTCCCCGGTTACGATGGCGTCATCGACCACAATACCGAGCACCATGATAAAGGCGAACAGAGACACAATATTCACGGTGATACCCAGCATTGGCATCATCATCACTGCGCCTAAGAAACACACTGGTAACCCCAACATTACCCACATTGCTAAGCGGAAGCGAAGGAATACCGAGAGCATGATGGCAACCAATGCGGCACCTTGAAGAAGGTTCTTCAGCATCATGTCGAGACGACCATTTAAGTAGTAGGTCATATCAACGAGAACTTTCAGTTGAATGTCGTCAGGTAAGGTTTTGTTCTTTGCTTCGATGTAGTTACGAACGGATTCAGCAACTGGGATGATGTTTTGATCACGCGTGGCTTGAACCGCCATGTAGATCGCGTTTTGACCCGAGTATTCGAAGTAACGATCTTCTTCTGTGAAGCCGTCTTTAATCGTTGCGATATCTTGAAGGAGTACCTTCGCACCATTCGCTCCCAGCTTAACTGGGATATTGCGGAACTCATCACCACGGTAGTATTGGTTCTCAATACGTACTGCGATCATGCCTGCATTGGTTTTTACTTCACCAGCAGAATAGTTTGCAGAATAACGACGAATCGCATTACTCACATCGTTCAAAGTCAGGTCGTATTTGCGCAAAACAAGCGGATCGACTTCAATCGCAATCTCTTCTTCTGGTGCATTTATATCCACCAGCATAACGTTTTTCAGTTGCAGTAATTCGTCTTCAACTTGCTTAGCGATAGGTTTGAGCTCTTCTAGTGGCCTATCACCCACCAAGCCCATCTCTATCACCTCTTGTCGCCATTCCACCTGATAAACGTTGATGGGTTCCATCCCTGCTGGCAGGTTAGATAAGGTATCTACCCGCTGCTTTACATCGTCCAATACACGTTTGATGTCGGCATTCACATCCACTTCTATCGATACATGAGCGCTACCTCGAGAAGCACGTGCTACGGTCTTTTTGATCCCAGTAACGTCTTTGATCGACTCTTCGACTTTAACCAAAATACTCTCTTCAATCTCTTGAGGAGAGGCTCCAGGGTATGCCGCGTGAATATTAATGTAGTTTACTTCAACGTTTGGAAACATTTGTCGTTGAATGAACATGAAGCTGACGATACCCATCACGATGATGAACACCATCATTAGGTTCGCAGCGACAGAGTTATTCGCAAAATAGGCAATGATGCCCTTTTGTTGATTCTCTTCCATGATTGACTCCTACTTACTGTACGACGGTTTCGGAGTCGTCATTCTTTTTTGCGACTTGGACAGCCATGCCTTTTTGTGGGTACTCAGGCAACGTCAGTACCAACTTGTCTGATTGCTCAAGACCCTCGCCCACGAGGAGGAATTCCCCCTCAGCACGAAGGACATTTACCGTTCTTGGTTGAAGCTCATTTTCACCATTCACAACCCATACAGTGCGGTTTCTCACCAGCTCTTGAGGAAGACGGTAGATATGCTTAAGTTCCTTACCAGTAAAGCTAACTTCAACATACGAGCCAAACTTAATTGGCGGCTGATTGTTGTCGAGACCATATGGGTCTCTTACTTGGATGACCATGTTGATCATGCGCGTCGCGCTGTCGATCATGCCAAGATCTCGAACAACTTTACCTTCACGAGTCGTCGATAGAATGCCTTGTTGCGTAACCGTTGCACGCAGCTCTTTCAGTGATTCAGGAAGAAACGCACTGTCAAAGCCAGCGATAGGAACGTGGATTTCCGCCACTTCGATATTGTTCAGTGTTGCCACACGAGAACCAGAAGAAACAAACTGACCCACACCGATTTCACGCTCAACGACGAGCGCATCATATGGCGCTACTACTTTGCAATTTTCTAGGTCGCGCTTCGCTCGCTTCAGCGCGGCTTGAGCTGACTTCACTTGAGCCTGAGCACTCAACACATGTGGCTTGCGTAAGTAAAGGTCGGTCACTTGTTTGTCGCTTAACTTTTTCGCTTGGCGTTTTGCGACTTCCGCTTTGGCTTGCTCTTCGATCAACGCAGCACGTGCGCTTGCCAAGCCAGCTTCTGCCTGTAAAACGGCCGCTTCGTAGTTATCACTCTCAATCGTGAATAACACCTCTCCACGCTTAACGATGCCACCTGTCACAAAGTTGGGGTGCCAACTGACTACTTCGCCGCTAACTTGCGCCGCTAAGTGTGTTTTCTCGAAAGGAACCATCTCACCATGGCTGGTGATAACCACTTTGTGATCGGTAGGAAAGAGTGAAGAGGTTTGTACCGTCGGTTCAGTAACGGTGTCTTTGGTTGACTCTTTCTCGGGCGCAGTAGCAGCAATTGCGGCATAACCCGCATAAGAACTGCCCACCACAAAGAAGGGTAAAAGCCAACGTAATACTGGTTTTGCTAACATCAAGATTCCTTTTTTATTTTTGTATTCTCCTGTTTGTCTCCATCAGGCTTGCGCCTCGGGGCTGAGTTAACGAACTGAACATCCGGCAACCTAGCATCCTACTCCCAGCAGACAAACAGTGAGTTTTGCATCTGAAATAGACAACTTTATAAGAGAGCCGCGCTTCCGCTGTGTTTCGCAATTATCAATCGCAAAAGAACTATCCATGGCAAGTTAATAAAATTAACAAAAACTTAACCACCTACGCAAGTTACGACCTCTTACGCTCACTGTTTATACGCAATCGCCATGCCAAACGTTTACCCTTTAAATATCAATAAGTTAAGCTAGAACGGTGGTTTCTCTCAGTGCAGTGTTGGTAATTACCACCAGATATTAGTGATATTGACCATTCTTGAGTAAAAGATAAGTAAAAAAAATGATATTGTCCGCCCGAATCGTATTCCCTCAAAAGCCATACCGACTCATTTAGATTCGATTGCTTGATTAAGAAAACTGCGACTTGGCTACAATCGCTCGCATTACTTACTTTCAACGCTTGATATATAATCGAAAGTTAACGTTATGTATTAAGAGGGAACCTCAATGTCAGTAGCATGGAACGAATACTACCAAAAGGTTGCAAGCCAACCTCACCGACCAAACGTAGAACGTGCCGCCAATCTCCTTATGCTCGACAGCAAAATCGCCATTGATGCAGGATGCGGTACTGGTCGAGATTCAAACTACCTTCTTAATCAAAGCTTTACCGTTTACGCGTTTGACACTCATCAAGATGCGGTGGAAACTTGCTTGACGCGTTTCGAAGGCAATCCTAACTTTTCCATATCGCAATCTTGCTTTAGTGACTTTGATTACCCACCGTGCAGTTTATTTATTGCCAGTGCAAGCTTGTTCTTTTGCCCTAGTGAACGCTTCGAAAGCGTGTGGCAGAGAATTAACGAAACATTACAACCGGGTGGTATATTCTGCGGCGATTTACTGGGGATTCGCGATTCCTGGGTTGGTACAGACATACACTCAAATATCAGTGCGTTTACCAAGGAAGAAGTCGAAGCATTATTTGACGATTACGAAATCATCCACTTTTATGAGAGGGATGAAGAAGGCACCACTGCTGTCGGGAACGCTAAACATTGGCATACGTTCAGCATCACTGCCATCAAACGTTAACTCGTTACTATCAATCCGTTACTAAAAGGAGTGTTATGTACCATTTCCAAGGCGTCACACTAAGAAGAGCCGTTCCGGAAGAAGCCAAAGCGCTCTATAAGCTCATCACTGAGGATGAACGCTGGGCGCAATTTAATGGTCCTTACTTCCCTTATCAAACACCGACATTAGAAGGCTTTCGGAACCACACATTTCAACGCCTACTGAAAGGCAAAGACATGTTGTTGATTGAGTTTGAGGGCAAACCTGTCGGTTCAGTGAGCTGGTATTGGGAATGTGAGAGCACTCGTTGGTTGGAAGCTGGCATCGTCATTTACGATTCGAACTACTGGGATAGAGGGCTGGGCTTTTCCGCACTCGTGCCTTGGATAAGCCACATCTTTGATACCCAAGACATAGAACGAGTGGGCTTAACAACATGGTCAGGTAACCCAAGAATGATGCGTTGTGCAGAAAAGCTTGGCATGCAGCGAGAAGCACGCATTCGCAAAGTACGTTATTACCAAGGCAAGTACTACGACTCAGTAAAATATGGCGTATTAAGAGAAGAGTGGCAAACGCTGATCCAACAGCTCTATAGCCAAGAACAATTGGCGTAAACAATCTTATTAGAAAAAGGCTTAGCATTTCACCAAGCCTTTTTCTATCAGGTTCATTTCAATTGCGGATACACTACTTCAAACCGCTCTAGAAGCAATAATCGCTGCTCATGCCATTCGATACCAAGCTCTTCGCATTCCGCTTTAAAAAATCTGGTGTGCGCTTTTCGCCACCAAGCCATTGTGCGGTCACCTTCCCCTTCTGCGTGAGCAAATTCCTCACTCACGTCTGCATATCGACAAGTACTTACATCAGTGATTCGAATGACGCATACAGGTTCACCATCCCAGTTGGTCACAACTTGTAAGTGTCCAACTTGAGGCATCATTTCTCCCTGTTCGCTATACCAAAGCTCCATGCTGCAAGAGGCGGTTTTCTGACCAATTCTTACCAATTCAGCGCAAGCATTCGCATTATGTTCATCAGCGCAGTAGTAATCTGCACTCACCGATGGGATTGCGTCTTTTTCTTGCTGGGATAATGTTTGAAGATATTGCTCAAGATAAGCTTGTGATTTTGCGTCCATACTGTTTGCCATGCATTTCCAATAAAAAGAAAGGATATCCATTCACCATAACAAGGACAAGCATCAAGCTTATTAGAAAACCTTATAAAACAAGCATTTTTTATCAGCTCTTTGCTAAAACTAGCCTCTATTTGCTATGGTTTCAGGGATTACACCACACACGACGCAAAAGGACGTTCTATGCGCTTATTCATTGGCATCTTCTTCGCTGCTCTCCTCTCTTTTCCAACCCTAGCATCAGAAGAAAAACATTCAGAATCCGACCTTTTAGACCGACCATTAATGGAGCGTTATATCCTTGATGAGCTGAAATCACTTCGTCAGGAGCAACAAGACCTAGAGCGGAGAATGATTGTTGAAATCACTGACCGTGAGTTAACGGTGGCCGATAAGTCACTGAACTATGCCAATGTCACCGTCACGTACTTCTTCTACATCATTGCTGGTGTCGCCTCGCTCATTGCTTTTGTTGGTTGGCAATCCCTGCGCGAGTTCAAGCACAACACCAAAGAAATGGCAGACAAACGCTTAGAAAAAATAGCCCAAGAGTACGAAAAGAAATTTTTAGCATTAGAGCGCGACTTAAAACGCAAGACTCGTATTATCAGTGAGAACAACAAAGAAATAGAAAAGATCAACGAGATCCATAACTTATGGCTTCGCGCACAAAGCTCACAGACACCTGAGCAACGCATCGATATCTACGATGAAATTCTGCTTGTTCGCCCAGGAGATTTGGAAGCATTGACTTACAAAGCTGACGCTGCGATGGAGATCAAGGAGTATCACTGGGCACTGAGCTTGTGTAACAGAGTACTTGAAGTAGATGACACCAACGGTCCAGCCTTGTATCAACGTGCTTGTGCATACTCTCGTTTAGGGATTGAAGAGCAAGCGATTGAGGACTTGGAGCGTGCGATTGATACCAGCCCATCCATTCGCGATCTACTAGCGGAAGAACCCGATCTAGAGCTACTTCATGGCAATGAGCGATTTGAGCGATTGATGTTTTCTATTACAGAACAATAGACGCCAGACTCACTCTTCAAACACATCGATGAAGAAGAACTCAACCTTCTTCATCCAATATTAGATTTGAACCTGCGTGCTCTTTACCCAGAATATCTTCTGGGTTTCTTAATGCACAGTTTTCTAGCGACAAGCAACCGCAACCAATACAACTTCCCAAGTCACTTTGTAATGCTTTGAGTTTTTGAATTTTCTGCTCTAACTGCTCATGCCAATGACTAGCCATGGTTTCCCACTGTTCCTTGTTTGGGGCTTGGTGCTTAGGCAATTCTTCCAGTGCCTGTTTTATCTCTTCTAATGACAACCCAACTTGCTGCGCAGCTTTGATGACCGCCACGCGACGAAGCACGCTGCGATGATAACGACGCTGATTGCCTTGATTTCGCCAGCTCGAAATCAATCCCTTTTGCTCATAAAAGTGTAATGCGGATACCTTAACCCCTGAGCGCTTTGCCACTTCACCTACGCTGATTTCCATTTCTAGCCTCTTTTATCGAACAAAGTGCTTTACCTCAAGTTTACTTGAGGTTTTAAAGTTACATTACGTTAACAAATTAAGCAGATAAAAACTATGAAAAATAAAACAATTCCCTACTTGGCTGGACGCTTCTTTGATGGCATTTCTTCCGGATTATTTATGATGGCGCTGCCATGGGTTATGTTGGCTGAACCAGACATGGGAACCTTCGTCGCATTGGTCGCTCTCTCTTGTACCGCTATTTCCTTCTTGGCGACCCCTTTCTTTTCCACTTTTATCGACCGCCGTTCAAGAAGGCAGCTCCTAGTACTCAATCAATGGCTACAAGCGGGCATGGCATTTATTGTTTTTATCGCTTACTGGCTTGAACTTGGATCACATTGGCTTTTAGCTTTTGCGCAAATGGTTTATTGGGTATCCAGTAATTTCGCATGGACAACCAATAACGCATTCACCCAAGAAAACTACCAACCTCATGAATACGCTAAGATTTCAGGTCAGCAAGAAATCATCATGCAATCAACCACTTTAGGCGCTGGGGCATTGGGTGTCATCTTGCTTGAGATGTGGGGAATGTTGGAGTTCGCGTTATTTGCCGCCTCGGCCTCTTCCATCGCAGCACTTTTCTACATGGTAACGCCTTACGTACAGCAAATCAGAGAAAACCACTCAATTGCATTCATGAATCAATTGAAAGAGAGTAAACAGATCTTTGCCAGAGAACCGACGTTTTACGCCTTTATTCTGCTATCTTGCTTGTCGTATCCGATCTTAACTTATCTTGGAAAACTGGTGCCGATTTGGTTCGCACAACAAGGTATATCCGGCGATTGGTACGCTGGGTTTAACATCAGCTTTGGATTGGGCTCCCTGTTTACTGGGCTTGTTGTCACCAAAATACTGCGTCAGTTTTCTCATACCAACATCATTGTCGTATCGATGAGTTTTTTAGCATTTTCCCTGATTGGTATGAGCTTATCCGCAAGTCCAGTCTCCATCCTGATGTTTACGGCACTATTTGGCACCTTTAACGCGCTCAATCGAATAGCAAGAATCAATTGGATGCACCATTCCGTATCTGTACGCCAAAGAGGACGAGTTGATGGTGGCATCAGTATGTTTGCAACGACAGTACAGTCTTTTAGTTATGTCCTCATTGCGATGCTAAGTCACTATGGCGTAACCCATTTCGGTTTCACACTCGCGGCAGCCACCGTATTGTTAGCAGTCTTCTTTATGTGGCATTTGCAAGGAAAACTAAACCAACAAGGCAACATATATGGGTATAGAGTTAGAAACTGCAATGAAGTAAATTAGAAGCTCTTATAAATCTCAAACAGCGAAGGAAACCGCAGTGAATTTAAGGCAATTGGAAGTCTTTTACGCCATCATGCAAACCGGAACCGTTTCTGGCGCCGCGCGCCTATTGCATGTATCGCAACCTAATGTCACTCGGATACTTGCCCATACAGAGCAACAACTTAGCTTTACCCTGTTTGAGCGTGTCAAAGGTCGCTTAGTGCCAACCCACGAAGCCAAAGCCCTATTGCCAGAAGCCGAGAAAGTCTACCAACAGCTTGGACAATTTCGCTCCCTCACCAATAAGGTGAAGCAAGGTACTCAGCACTTGAGAATCGGAGCGCCGCCTGTCTTAGCTTCCCAACTGCTTGCTCCAACGGTTGCGATACTATCGAACCAACAAGGCATCTCATTTGAACTATTAACCGCAAACCGTGATGAGCTGTGTTCAGGCTTACTTAAGCACGAATTGGATGTAGCGATTGCCTTTGGTGAAGAAGCGCCACCCGCAATTTTGAGTGAGATTTTACTCAAGCAACAACTTGTTCTGATTGCGCCAAAAGAAGCGCTCAATTCGGACGACGACGCAGTATCGTTTGATGATTTGATTAAGCACGCTCTGCCAATCATTGGCTTGGACAGTCGCGACCCACTCGGTTTGTTGCTTCATCAAACACTCTCTGCACGTGATAAACATTATCACCATGCGATCACAGTACGCAGTTACGCCTCTGCCGCCGAGCTAGTCAAGCATCATGCCGGGTTTGCGATTGTCGACCCATGGACAGCAAAACAGTATCAAGATGACGAATCAGTAAGCGTGCGCTCACTTTCTCCAGCGCTGTCATTTTCTATCTCTATCTTGTTTGCAGAACACTCGCCGCAATCCATATCGACCAAGCTTTTTATTGAGTCGTTAAAGCAGCACGTTAATCAGTAAGTTAGCACTCATGCCCACCTATAACTTCAAGTTATAGGCGCACAACAAATAGGCATTCGGCTTCCCTCTTCAAACTGACTACATTGTCTGAAAACGTATGAATAACAGAGGGAACCATCATGCAAATTGCTCAACCTTACCTACTTTTTCTTGGCGACGTCACCGACCCATTAGCGGCAAAAACCGCGCGCGGAATTCACCAATGGCGCCCAGAGATTTGCTTAGGTCAGCTTCGTCTTACGTCAGAAACCGTCTCATTAGGTTTAACCGACATGACGCTGCAACAGGCTCAGCAGCAAGGCGCAAAAACGCTTGTCATCGGTACCGCAAACCCTGGTGGTGTTATCCCTGAATCATGGCAGGCGACGTTACTGGAAGCGGCGGAAATGGGTTTTGAAATTGCCTCGGGTATGCATCAACGTCTTTCTGAATTTGCGCCTTTGAATGACTTACAGCAACGTGGCTTAACCAAGTTGCACGATGTACGCCATTACGATGAACCACTGATAGTGGGCACTGGTAAAGCGCGCTCGGGTAAACGCTTACTAACGGTTGGCACCGACTGCTCCGTTGGCAAAATGTTCTCAGCTCTCGCGATTGAGAAAGCCTTACAGCAATCTGGTTGTAAAGCTGAGTTCAAGGCCACAGGTCAAACGGGCATCTTAGTCGCGGGCAGTGGTATTTCGATTGATGCGGTTGTCGCGGACTTTATCTCTGGTGCGGTGGAAGCCATTAGTCCCGAGTTTACTGACCACGAATGGGACATCATTGAAGGGCAAGGTTCAATGTTCAATCCCTCTTTTGCTGGCGTGAGTTTAGGCTTGCTTCACGGCGCACAAGCAGACGCTTTGGTATTGTGTCACGAGATCGGTCGCCCGCACATTCGCAACCTTCCTCATGCTAAGTTGCCAACAATTGAGCAAACCATAGATGCGAATTTACAAGCTGCAAGTTTAACAAACTCTGACACACGTCTTGTCGGAATCTGCTTGAATACTTCTGCAATCAGTGAAGGTGATGCTGCACAGCTTTGCCAAGACTGGACTGAGAAATACCAAGTACCAGTGACCGATCCTGTGCGTTTTGGCGTAGAGCAAATTGCTCAACACATTATTGCGATTTAAGGATTATAGACGCGATGAAAATTCATGTAGAGCCCGTCACCATTGCGATGGCGACACCTTTCCGTATCTCCCGTGGCAGCAGAACCGAATGCCACGTGGTGCGAGTAACCATAGAGCAGAGTGGCATCAGTGCCCAAGGTGAATGTACGCCTTATCCCCGTTACGGCGAGTCGGTGGAATCGGTGATCAAAGCCATTTCTCAAGCCGCTCATGAACTGCAAGGTTTGTTTGCCAAAGGCGATGCAAACATACTCTCTCTCAGAGAAAAGCTGCAAACCCTTCTCCCTAGTGGTGCGGCACGTAATGCACTCGACTGTGCGATGTGGAACTTACAAGCTAAGCTAGCGGGCAAGCAACACACTCAAGATTTATTTGAACTACCAGCATCCATTGTCACTGCAATGACCGTGTCGATTAACACGCCAGAGGCAATGGCAAACCAGACCCGCAACTACATCGAGCAAGGCGCAAAACTGCTTAAAGTGAAGCTCGATGGCGAACAAGTGATTGAACGTGTTCGCGCAGTTCGTGAAGCGGCAGGCGATGCGATGATCGTGCTGGATGCGAACGAAGCATGGCAAGAACTGGATTTAGACGCCACCTTTGCCGCGCTTGCGCCATTAAATATCGCAATGATTGAGCAGCCTTTACCCTCGAATGAGGATGAAAAGCTAAAAGACATTTCGCACCCAATTCCACTTTGTGCCGATGAAAGTTGCCATACGCGCCAACAATTGCATGAATTGGTAGGCAAATACGAGATGGTCAACATCAAGCTCGACAAGACGGGTGGTCTTACCGAAGCCCTACAGCTTGCAGAAGAAGCGAAACGCCTTGGCTTTACCTTGATGTCTGGTTGCATGCTAGGCACTTCATTGGCGATGCGAGCAGCACTACCTATCGCTGTTCAATCGAAAGTGGTCGATTTAGATGGTCCGGTTTTACTGGGTCAAGATGTTGAGCCTGCTTTGGTATATCGAGAAGGTGAAATCGTCCTGTAAAGGTACAGTGATCACCCCATCACCCATTTCATGACCTAGACTAGAAAACAATCACCGTCAGCATAAAATAAGTCACATAGGTTAAAGGGTTATTACGGCATGCTAATACCGTAGTAACCTCTAATGCGCTTTTTCAGCAAGGTGGTGGTTGTATTTGTAGAGTCATACGAAAAATGACATGGAAGACGAAAAGGCGGTAAACCCGCCCTACTCCAATGCAGTTCGTGCCTGATGTCAGGTCTGCAACAAAGCTAAGACTTAACACATTTAACCTCACCAAAAAAACGCCCTCGAGACTTGAGGGCATTGTTGTATTCAGTTGAGGTCTATTTGTCTAACGACATACCAATCTGCTCCAGTTTGGTTTGGAACTGTTCTACACTGTCGGCTTTATAGGTAGGAGAACCGTTAAAATAGCGAGGCTTCTCTGGCAACATCGCATTCTTTAGTTCTAGTTCCTGATCGACATTGTCATGGTACACCGTCACACGGTTTGGGATATCCTGCTTCATAAATGCCATTTTGGTTCTCCTTCATTAATACGAATTCTAAGCGTAGAAACGAACAAAAAATTCGCAAAGACTCACCATCAAAAAATATGATCTCCTAGACAATATCTTCCAAAAGTAAAGCCAAGATATATCCCCTACTACTACAGTAGAACAATGAGAACGATTATTGTCGCTTCATTTCACGTTCCCTCTTGCCACGCTCATTGTATTTACGACAGCCAGCGCGAGCAATGTTCCGTTACATTAGTATTTTCCCCACGTGCAGGGACACGGTTTCAAAATGTTTATGCTTAGTTATGACGCTCTAGCAAAGACAAAGTATCCGCTTATACCTCGTTCAACTAATCGAGGAATATTGTCATAGATACTTTCAGGCATTGAGACAAATTCTAACTCTGTAAAACCTGCTAGGGTCAATTGCTGCTCAATTTCGGAATGATTATAGCAATTGAATAACATTGAGCATTCTGGGTCATCAGCCCAATCATCAATTGTATATTGTTCTAGACCCTTCGAAGACTGAATCAACTGTAGACACAAAATTCCTCCAGCCTTGAGGAGACCATTCAGATTCAGCAATGACTCGTAAGTAAACTCTCTTGGAATATGAATGAAACACGCGAAGCCATAGATACCATCAAACTTTCTCTGTAGAGATCCAGTGTTCGTGACATCCAAAAGTTGAGCATTTAAGTTTGGATATCGTTGCCGTACAATTTTTATAAACTCAGAAGAGAAGTCGGTAGCTAAAACATCAAAACCTAACTCATGAAACTTTGCTGCATCAGTACCAGGACCGCATCCGATCTCTAATATGGATTGTCCACCCAATCGTTTTATAAATTCATTTCTTGCGAACTGCCTTAGCTGAGGGTCGTCCTCTGTAGCTGATTCACCGGAGTAAACTGGAGCCACTTTCTCCCATGCCATTTTGTTTATCTCATTTTGACCTTTGTTCAATTTAGCCATCTCCCTGGTTTTTATGTCTGAGTAGTAGATTAATTTTCCTACAAAACAAGAGCTTGATTGACGCATAAGTAAAAATCCTCAACAACTAAGTGGTTGAGGATTGTCATACGCATCCAATATGCTTAAAACACCAAGCTTAACAACAGCAAACTTATCGTCAGTTTATTATTTATGCCGCGTTATAATCTAGCTCAGACCCACAAGACAACGCCATTGAGGCTGCCGCTTGACTGGCAGAATGGCCCAGCTCTTCGAATAATGAGTAGTAGACATCACTGGTCCACGGTACTTGTTTTACTGAGCTTATATGACGGTAGATTTTTTCTTTAATCTTACTTCTCCCTAAAATTTCATCGCTTGCGACAAAGTCACTCATCTCTTTAAACATGCAGTGCTGCCACAGACGAATCGGAGAATAGTCATCCGCTGCATTAGTGTTAAAAGAGGCGGCCGAAAAAAGGATAAAAAAACTCAAAGTTTTCATTTTCATATTTAATTATCACCAGTAGGTTCACGTAATTTTGTCTAGTTGAACTTTTATTCTCAGACAATAAGCATTCGTATATCCTTGTAGCACGGCAGTAGTTGGTGTTAAAAATATAATTTTAATTCAATAACTTAAAAGTCAATTAAAGCCTAAAGTCATATGATATAGACCACATTAGCTAGCCCTGTTCGACATGTAATATTATCATTCGTTCAAGTATGGTCTGAATATTGCCGCGTTGGACGCCCCCTCTTCTAGAATGCTTTCCTGACAACTTCGGGGGATGCTCATACTCTCAAGGAGAGCTTTTACTCGCATCCTTTTCCTGCGATACAAATAGTATAATCGTCATTAAAACAACGCCCATCTGTCGTTCCCCACGTCCCGTGACTCACAGCTAATACCTTACAAACACCATGCTTTTCTATTTGCTCAGTCCTAACGGAAAAGTCAGTATAGGGCGATTTGAGATTAAATTTTAACTGGGAGTAACTCCCGAGTGGGATCACCAGTTGTGAACCATCGGCAGGGAATAAACGCAGATATTCAAGGTTTTTACGACTGCGTGAGTAACCTTGAGCATTAAAAACTGTAAATACTGAGCAATTACCATCGGGACAGCTGGGGTTTGCTGAGTGATTAACGACGCGAAAAGTCTTCGGTGTAAAACCATCAGAGTAGACATACTTGTCGTTACCGTTCCGAAAATGGCACGTTTCTCCATCTGCGCAACCAGCGAAATCTGGTACTTTATGGGTACTATCTGCAAAATCGAGCAGATTCACGAACGCAATATGCCCATCCTGCGTTGTTTGTGGTCTAAAGCCCTCCGTATGGAATATGTTTCTCATCATTTCCGATGAGGCATAATTCTCTGGTACTGTAAGAAGTTGAAAAATAAAATGTGATGCGAGAATAAAGTGCGTCTTGGTCGATGGGTGAACAGCGCCACCTACCACAGCTTTATTTACAAGACTCGGACGATATGGAATCAGAGAGTCACGGGCAAAACTTTCCATTGGCCCTGCAGTTATCGAGCCCACGCCTACTGTGCCAGCTGTTTCATTATCACCACGTAAGTTGAAGAGCCCTAAAAAGTTGCTGCTGTCATTTATATTGCGCAAAATACCATTGTTTTCACTTGGCTGATTTAGCATGGTTTTGGCTTGTCCCCACATCTGGGCTGATAATCCATGGTGATAGTTTCCCCCGTATAAACCATCAGAGAAGCCATAATGCGTTTTTTCTCTTTGGATATTTTTGAGCCAAGCGTGAGTAGGTATGTATACAAATTCGATGTGGGGGTAGTCACTTCTGAGTTGTTCGTACGCGATTACTAGCCGTTGGTTGAAAAGTTCAATCTGCGCACGAAATTGCCCTAGGGGTGTTGGAGTTACACCATCGCGCATTGAATGGTATAACTGAGGTGCGATACTAATATCGGGAAGCTCAAAAAGAGCAATACTGATTCGCTCTTGCTCTTCATCGGTGAGCTTTGCAATTAAGTTTTGACGAATATTAGTTATCAAAGATTGCGCAACTAATGGATAATTACGCTCAATTTCTCCTCCCGCCATTGCCATAAAGTCGTTTCCTCCCATTAGGAAAGTCGTCATTACTTTACGCTCAACCTTTGCTCTGGCCAAACGACGTTTTAACTGAGGCATGGCGACGCTCAGTTCATCCTCCAAGCTTGGCGACATAGGAAACCCAGAAGGCATGAATACGATATCAGTGTTCAATTTTTCGATATGCGTTGCCGCACTTAAATTAGCATCAAACCGACGTGATACCCTCATGCCACCAAAAGCATAATTGTGGCTAGGAATACCAGTAAACATAGTGACATAGTCGGGCCACATTAGGCCATCAGCCCAACGACCGTTGTAAAACACACCTTTAGGCAAATCCCCGCCACTAATACTGAATGCGTTGTGAGTATCAGTCAAACTATCACCAAAGAAGAAGATATCACTGTAAGGTGTCTGGTTCTTAGGTAGCTCCGAAACTTGTATCAGATAAGTCGGCTGATAATGTGTACTTGTATAATTGTTTAATAATTGTTTTGTTTGTTGAGAAAGGTCTGACTGACATTTATTGAGAGCAGAATCTGAGTGGTAAGCACACCAAGTATAAACATGACCATTGTCGATAAGGGTCCCCTGCATTGACCCAGCGCCTGCATGTGAAGCTAAACGATATTCAATATGCTGACTACCTAAACTAAATTTGAGGGGACCAAATTCAGACATAAACTCTTGGTAGGCTCGTGCTGGCAGCGATAGGCAGGAATAAAGGTCTAGCGCTGTGAAATTTGGCCAGGTTATAGCTTTCCCAAGTCCCGAAGTATTTAGGTTAAAATCTAATGCTGATGAGGACTTCATAGTCCAATTATGCCTAGACCCATCTGTGGAGACCGCATTGGGATATAACTTACTTTGAGTACACAGGTCAGGAAATATAAAGCTTATACTCCCACCAGTAGATAATTTTTCACTTGGATTTAATGAATGGTGAGAGATATCAGATTCAACACTTACACTGGATATGTTTAACACCCTGCTAGTATTATTGACAATCACCATATTTATGGATGGAATTGAATCAGATGCGTATAATTTAAATGCTGGTATGAAAGCACAAAAAATAACCAGAAAAGTGCGGAAATTCATATATTTTCCTGAAAATAGACTAAGTAAATTAACATCTATTATTTATAATAATAATTTATATGCAAGCGTATTTTATTTTTTTATGGCTTGAATTATATTTAACATATAAGATGCATCCGAATGACCTAGTCAAGTACTTCTTCAAAGTCCACGGTAATTAAAACAATTCACTAAAAATAAAAAAAACATACCAAACTCATCATTGATAATGTATCTCTCAATAATTGATTCACTATTTTAAGTTGAGAAAAATGAAAACTCTCACCGTAAAAGGAGCTAAAAGCAGAGTCTCTATACGTAAGTCTTTGGTGAATGTTCTGATTGAAAAAATTGTAACTCCAAAAATTATTCTACCATTCTTTCGCCTTATGATTGAAAGGGCAAAGCAATAATCCTTATGTATAATGCCAATATAGTCCGTGTCAGTCTCGCCGTTGTTAATACGTCTTTTTCAATAACATCGCAATAAATTTGCTCTCAATAGAGTATTAACCCTAAACGAAGAAGGCTCACACTATAACGTAAGTTATCATTATAGAGCCTCCCATTGATAAGAAATGATCGTCTAACTAAAAAATCTCCACTAATGCTCTGAAAATAATGACTTTTAACAAAACCCTGTCAAACAGAAAACAAAGATTAGAAGAGAAATAGGCAGACTCTCAAGTATCATTTAGCACCAAAAACTAAGGATAAAAGGAATTCAATGATAAAGCACAAGTTATTGCTCGCAGCTATCTTTGCAACGGGATTTATTGCCCCTATCCAAGCTGAAACTAAACAGCATAATTCTTTGGCCTCACGATCATGGGTTGTGACTGGATTTGTATTTAAAAATGGTACCGATGAAAATGATATTCGACGTGTTGAGTCTCAGTTAACCCTAAATGCCAAAGATTTAAATGGACTCAAAGGTTTAAAAGAGTATACAGACCACGCTCTCTTATATACGCGTTACCAAGCATCCGGCTACACATTTTTAGTTGGGCCTTTTCCCTCTGATTCGTCATATATTGATGACTTCCGAAAAAAAAATTCAAGCTTAAGTCTAGTACAAGCTTTACAAATGGGAGAAGAAGAGCTGGATATAAATGTAGAATCAATATTGTTATCACGTTCAAAAACGCAACCCGGCTACGCATATATCAACAGTTTTTGGGAGCATGGAATCACTGGAAGTGGGTATTTGTCAGCCGTACTTGATAGTGGTACTGATGTTGACCATCCCGCATTTTCACAAAAAAAGATCATTGTCATGGGGAGTGACACAGATGACGAAGAGCGTTACAACTGGCTGATGAGAAGAGAGTGGCTCAAGACTGAGGGTAGCCGACATCTTAGAAGCACTCATGGCACTGCGGTTGCAGGAGCAATGGCGGGGAATCCCTCTACTAGCACTGATGTCCACAGTCCTCAAGATGGTATCGCGAAAGATGCCAACATCATCAGTGGGTACGCAGGCTCAGCATCGGATACGCTCTATCCAGAGGGTAATAGTGAGTTTGCTCAATTACTCAGAGAACTATATGCGGCTAACCTGACCATGTCTAGTCTATCAAACTTGAAAAATTACAATGTTGTAACCCTAAATTACAGTTATGGTAATGGGCGAATACCAGCTCCAAAAGGGAGAAAAACGACAAATCAATGGCAAACATGGTCGTTTTGGGCAAGATACTTTGATGCTGTGAGCTACCAAAATGATTTTCTACTTTCAAAATCTGCTGGTAATGATGGCTCAAAATATCCAAATGGCGATACAGCTGATAAACCTCAGCCTTACTCACTATCTATACCCGGAGATAACTACAATGGCTTGACGGTAGCAAACGTAGACACAACAATATCGAGTGGCCCATCTGAGAAAACCGCAGACAGATCACAGCATACGATACGCTCAACAAGTAGTCGTGGACCAACTACAGATGGTCGACGTAAACCCGACATAGCGGCGCCTGGTCACGACACTAGAACGGCAGCTCCAGATCCCGAAAAATATAGTTATGAAGGTCCTTTCAAGGACAGATTCCAAGCAGATAAATACAAGGAATATGATCCCACCACGATTACTCGTCTTGCCACTGGTACCAGCCTTGCTTCGCCACACGTTGCTGGTGCAGCGGTACTTGTAAGGGAAGCTTTAGAGAAGACAAAAAATCCTCAATATAAAAAGTACTCACCTTTAGTGAAGGCAGTACTGATCAATAGTTCTGATAACAATTCTAAAAATATCTTAGAAGAAGATCTGCCTAAGTATTGTGATTCTAATGGTCATTGGTGCCCATCTCGAGGGTGGGGTTATATGGATATGACCCAAGCATACAGTGAATATAAATATGCCAAGCAATTTGAATTACGATTTGAACATAAAACAAAATCATACCGAATAGTACACATGGGGAATAATTTTAAAGCTACTCTGGTCTGGGAACACAAAAATTTTGATGATGCCAGTAAGTTGCTCTCCGTCGAAATGACTTTGTACAACGATGACACTAAACAAGAAATACAGTCAGATCAGAGTCAAGGTATTCACAATGTACTACAAGTACAAACACAGATTCAGCAAAACTTATGTATGCAGATTGAAGCTAAAACGAATCAAAAGGTGACCTTTAGCAACAACTATATGTCATTGGCATCGAATACAATGTTGATTCCTGTATCTTCATGCATTTAGCCTGCAGACGATACAGTAGCTGAACAATATTAAATGCCGATGAAAAGCCTCGGCATTTTTTATTTACTAAATCATCTTTAATCCATTTTCCCCACTTAAAAAAGTTGAGTATTAAAGATACTATCCACACTAACACGGACTCTCATAAACAATGTGATTATCAGGGAAGAGTCGAGATACAGCAACAGCAGAATCCTAGCTTATTTTTGAATAATTCAAAAAGTTGGATAATTAAAAAGGCGTCATAGCAGCGCCTTTATTTTTTAGCTTGTTAACAAAGTAGATACTTACTTCGTTCTTGACCCCATATTTTTGTCTTCTTCCGGCCCTTCAAGTAAAGTGGACAACTCATCAATATACTCTAACTTCCCGGATTGGTCGAAGTAGTAAAAGGCATAAAGCTTCAACTTAGACCGGCTACCATCGAGTTTCGTTACTTCAACCGTATGTATTTCAGATATTGTTCCATCCGAACTAACATTAACATCTTCAAACACAATTTCCATTCTAGTAAGCTGCTCACTTAACACTAATGAATGCTTGATAAATTCATTATAACTGTTTTTCTCCCCGCCAAATTTCTGAGCAAAACCTTCTGATAGCATATATTTCAGGTTTGACTTATCATGAGCAATGAATGCTTTAAAAAGTTCTTCTAGATATTGATTATTTTCTGGATTTGATTGATCTTCAAATTCCACAGTTAAAACTGGTGACATATCTTGCTTTATTTCAGAATTTGCGCTTACATAGCCGCTGGAAAATAAGATCGACATTAAAAAAGCTGAGACCAATTTTTTATTTAATAATTTAACTTTCATTTTTAAATTCTCCTTGAGTACGAGAGTAAAACATACACATACCGAGAGATATTTAGGTAACTAATTTACGACAACTACTTCTGTTTACACGCCAATTAATCACCTCCTTCTTCGGCATTAAGTATCCAACTATCTTGCTGTACACTATCTAACTCAGCTAATTTCATATCCAGAATGAAGTATTTTTTCATATTCGATTCTCTCTGGTAGCTTCAGATTCTATCGGAGTTCTAACTCTTTTGATTAAATCACTACCAGTAAGATTGAGCGCTATGCGGAAATCTTTGTATATGAATACTCACGGCCTGATCATGAAATTCATTAGATCGTTTAGAAGCAGCCCATCAAATCTGTACTCACTATTTAGTAGCACTACTTTTACTTAAAAGCGCAGTCTGCAATGTCTTTATTTACCCTAGAAATGATTAGACATCTAACAAAAACAGGGCAAAACATACCAGAATCCATATGTTTAACGGATTGTAGACACCGCTAATCGCTCACTTTTTAAGCTTAAAGTAATCAAACCTTCTATATTTTTCACAATTATTTACAAACAAAGCTACAATTCTCGTGATGCATTAATTTGAACACTAATGATCAATTCGTTACCCTAAGTGAGCTATTTAGAGAAAGGAAACTCAATATGACGTACAAAACTCCCTTACTACTAGCGATTGGTGCGCTAGCAACAACCAACGCAAACGCAAGTGAGTGTGGAACGGTTACCATTGCAGATATGAACTGGAACTCTGCAACACTGATTGCCAATGTAGACCGTTTTATTCTTGAGCACGGCTACGGCTGTGATGCCGAACTCATTCCTGGTGATACCATGCCGACAGGCACATCAATGATTGAAAAAGGACAGCCTGATGTGGCACCTGAACTGTGGAGTAACAGCCTTAAAGACGCGCTAGACAAAGGTGTCGAAGAAAAACGCCTACGCTATGCAGGTAAAGCGCTCGTCGATGGTGGTGAAGAAGGATTCTGGATCCCAGCCTATCTTGTTAAGCAATACCCTGAAATGAAAACCATCGAAGGTGTGAAAAAGCACGCGAAGTTATTCTCTCATCCTGAAGACAAAGCAAAATCGGCATTTTACAGCTGTCCTGCCGGTTGGAACTGTCAAATTAGCGCTGGCAATCTTTTCAAAGCGATGAATCTTGCTGACTCAGGCTTCGACATCATCGACCCAGGTTCAAGCGCCGGTCTGTCTGGCTCAATTGCAAAAGCCTACGAGCGTGAAGAAGCGTGGTTCGGCTACTACTGGGCACCTACTGCGGTTCTTGGTAAATACGACATGGTAAAAGTGGATTTTGGTAGCGGCGTTGATGAGAAAGAGTTTGTCAGCTGTACAACACAAACAGACTGTGAAAATCCAAAAGCAACCATGTACCCACCTTCACCAGTTCATACCATTACGACTGAGGAGTTTGCTTCACGCTCTCCAGCCGCTTACGACTACTTCACTAAGCGTGGCTTCACCAATGCGGATATGAACCAGCTGTTAGCTTGGATGGAAGACAACCAAGCAGACGGTGAAGAAACCATGTTCCATTTCCTAGAAAATTACCCGCAGATCTGGAACGCATGGGTTCCACAAGACGTAGCTAAAAAAGTGCAAGGTGCACTGTAAGACTTAGACGTTTCGTAAATGGTATAGGAATACCAAAATTGTTGTATGCCGAGGCTCACTTGAGTCTCGGCAAGAAAAGGAAGTAAACATGTCTGACTCGAATTGGCTTAGCGAATTTCCAGAAATGGATCGCTCAGATCTCAGAGCCATCCGCAAAACCTTAGATGGAGCCTACCGCGATTTCTCTCGCGAATACGGCGACCTTATTGAATCATTCTTCGACCCTCTTCTCTCATTTCTCGTTTGGTTCGAAAAACTCCTCATTTCTACACCATGGATGATCATTCTTGGTGTGTGTACTGCATTAGTTTATGCCGCTAGTCGCTCATGGAAACTGGCTGTCGCGTGTTTCGTGTCGTTGATCCTGATTGGGTACTTTGGCATGTGGGAAGACACGATGCGAACGCTCAGCATCATCACGGTTTGTACCATGCTCGCCATTGCGCTCGGCATTCCAATTGGTATTGCGATGGCGCGCTCAAATCGTGTGCAATCCGTTGTGACACCACTGCTCGATGTGATGCAAACCATGCCCGCGTTCGTCTATCTGATTCCTGTCGTGATGCTCCTTGGTATCGGTAAGATCCCTGGCTTGATTGCGGTTGTTATCTACGCAATCCCACCAGTAATTCGTTTGACTAACTTAGGCATCCGACTCGTAGATAAAGAAGTTCTTGAAGCCGCCACTGCCTTTGGTGCAAGTAACAAGCAACGCTTAGTCGGCGTACAATTACCTTTAGCAATGCCAACCATTATGGCTGGTATCAACCAAACCATCATGATGGCGCTGTCTATGGTTGTTATCGCTTCTATGATTGGCGTAAAAGGCTTAGGTCAGCCAGTATTAAAGTCAATTACGAACCAGTATTTCACGCTTGGTCTGCTTAACGGCTTGGCAATTGTGGCACTGGCGATTCTGTTTGACCGAGCGTCGCAAGCTTACGCGAAGCGAACCCAAGCACACTTAGGAGATCTGAAACATGACTAAGCCACTTATTGAAATCAGCGGGCTGTACAAGATCTTCGGGCCAAAGCCAAAAACAGTCATCGAGCGAGTAAAACAAGGTCAGAGCAAAGACCAAATTCTTGCTGATACGGGTCATACCGTCGGTTTAAAAGACATCAACCTGCAAATTAACAAAGGCGAAATCTTCGTTATCATGGGTCTATCTGGCTCTGGTAAGTCGACTATGATTCGTCACTTCAACCGTTTGATTGACCCAACTATGGGACAAATCTTAGTTGAAGGCGTCGACGTGATGCAGCTGTCTTCAAAAGAGTTGGAAGAGTTTCGTCGCCATAAAATGTCGATGGTATTTCAACGCTTTGGCCTTTTGCCTCATCGCACTGTGGTTGACAACGTCGCTTACGGCTTGGAAATCCAAGGCATCAAGAAAGAAGCACGTATTGCGAAAGCCAACGAATGGTTGGAGACAGTTGGTCTTAAAGGTTACGAGAACCAATACCCAGCTCAGCTTTCTGGCGGCCAACAACAACGCGTTGGTTTGGCTCGCGCGCTGGCGACTGACGCTGAGATTCTATTGATGGATGAAGCCTTCTCTGCACTCGACCCGCTAATCCGAAGTGAGATGCAAGATCAGCTGATTGAACTGCAAGAGAAGCTGCATAAGACCATTATCTTTATCACTCACGATTTGGACGAAGCGCTTCGCTTAGGTGACCGTATCGCTATTTTGAAAGATGGTGAATTGGTACAACAAGGTTCTCCAGACGAGATTCTGCTCCACCCTGCCGATGAATATGTAGAAGCCTTTGTTAAGGACGTAAACCGAGCGAGAGCGCTTACGGTAGAAACCGTAATGCAGCCACCAGCATATCGCATTGCAGCTACGACTATCGAAGAAGCCCTTGTCGAGATGAAACGCGTGAAGCAAGACTACGCGTACCACGTGACCGACGAAGGCTATCAAGGTGTCGTTACCAAAGAGAGCTTACTAGACGCCGCGAAGACGGATGCCGCGCAAGAGCTGGCAGAAGAGATCTACGAAGAAGTGCCTGTTGTCTCTCCGGATTCCGTAATTGAAGAAGTGCTACCAGACACCATGTCTTGTGACTACTCACTGCCGGTTGTGGATGACGAAGGTAATTTACAAGGTGAACTAGAACGTAGCGCCGTAGCTGAAATCTTTACTGATAATACCGAAGAGGTGTCGCCGCCAAAGGAGGTCAAAACGCCTCCAGTAATGGATAAGGCATCTTAATACAGTAAAGGCTCATCGTCGGATGAGCCTTTTTGTTTGCTTTGTTGTCTCTTTACTACTGGTGTTATTGCTATCGCTACAGCCTTATAAGCAGTGCGAAAATTAACAGACTCAACACGATACCAAGCAGAACAATCCGTCCCTGCATTTCTGTCGAGACGGGACGATGAGGCCTTTTACCTAACGTCAGAATATACAATCCCGCGTAACCGATACTGTAAGCAACCCTGTCTAAACAAAGTTCGATCAACAACCAACGAATAAGTGCTCCCAATATCCTAAGCGCACCTAGAACTAATTCTTCCATTTTTCTTTTCCTATTCCATTTTATTTTCAAACCACTGACGTTAAAGAGTTTTTCTTACAAAGGCTGTTCAATGGTTTGCTTTGTTCTGACGCAGGTTTAGGAAACAGGTCTATTATTATCACGGTATACCCAAGTGACCTTAGCATACAGGCAACGAGATTATTTGGGTATATCAACTTGTTGATTTAGAGAGGAATATTATGAAAAAGACACTATTAGCACTAACTGGTGCAGTCGTTATCTTAGCAGGCTGTCAGGATGAGAAACCCGCGGAGACAACTGCGGTTGAGGTTCCTCAAGCAACAGAAGTTGAAACCACCGTTGATGCAACACCGATTGAAGAAGAGCAAGTGATCACCACAGATACTTTTGTTGATTCTGGTCACAACGCGCAAAATGCGCTGGATTGGAACGGCATTTACAAAGGTAAACTTCCTTGTGCTGATTGCGCGGATATCGATACAACACTGACTCTGAACGAAGACGGTACTTACTCATTGGTAAAGCTGTATGAGGGTAAAGAAGGCGGCCCAATCAAATCGGATGGTAAGTTCACTTGGAACGAATCAGGCAACACGATCACCTTGATTGATGAATCCGGTCCGAACCAGTACTTCGTTGGTGAAAACATGCTAATGAAGCTGGATATGAACGGCGAAAAAGCAACAGGCGAGCTAGCGTCATTCTACAACCTGAGCAAAATGCCTTAATGCTGAATAGCGATTTCATCTCATCCTGATAAAGACCCAATCCGAGCCTCCACTGCTCGGATTTTTTCATTTTCGTGAGAGAACAGCGAAGCAATCACTCAAATTACACTACAAGCACTGCTGTTTGAGCCAGTTGGTCAACTTAATGATTTCTGGCTGACGGGCACGATTCCTCTTGTGTACGAAGTAGAAGCTGTCTCCCGTTTCCAGTCTATGCGAAGGGATATAGACCAAATCCTGAGATTTATCTCGTTCATTCAACATGAAGTCATTAGCGAACGTAATGCCTTGGTCGTAACGAGCGGCTTCGATAGCAAGCAGCATGTGACTGAAGTGCTGCATATCAATGTCTTTTGGCAGTTCAAACCCACCGGCTTTGCACCACTCTGCCCAATCTTTACCTCGTTCGCGATAGATAGAATCAGTAGAAAGGATCGGATAGTACCAGAGCGCATTCGGCATAGGTTGGTCTTGGATTTCTTTCCAGATATTGAGGCTGCATACTGGATACAAAACCTCATCATATAAGCGCACTGCCATATAATTACGCTTCGGCTTTTGCACTGTGATAAAGCAATCACCAACACTGTCGGTTTGTTCGGGATCTCCGGCGACCATATTGAGTGAGAGATCGATTTCTGGGTACTGACGCTTAAAGTCCGCCAATCTTGGGATCAGCCATTTCACCGCCAGCGAGCTGTAAATCGCTAACCGTAGACTGCCCTTTTCTCCTTCTCGCACCTTTTGACTCGCCATCGCAATTGAACTAATAGCAGGACTGATATCTTCAAGATAACGAAAGCCGGTATCCGAGAGTGACAACTTACGCCCCTGGCGAATAAACAAGGCTTCACCAAAATAGTCTTCTAATACTCGAATCTGATGGCTCACTGCACTTTGGGTCACGTTGAGCTCCTCTGCTGCAAGGGAAAAGCTCAAATTGCGCGCAACAGATTCGAAACAGTGGACCGCTCTAAGAGGTGGTAGTTTCATTATCTAAAAATCTCATACTTAAACTAATAAATATCATTTCAATTCATCCTATGACATCACCTACTCTTTGGCAAAGAATGAGGAGAGGAATAAAGTGAAAGTCACATCTGTCGGTGCAGCCATGCTGCTATTAATCGTTGGTAACCTAGTTGCGGTGCTCTCAGACGCTTTGATCAAAAGTGTCGGTAATGAAGTGCCGGTTTTTCAGTTTGTGTTTTACCGACAATTGTCAGCTATGATGATGTTACTACCCGTGTATTTACTCACTAAACAAGCCCCATTAATGGAAGGCTTCAAGTGGCATGCAGTTCGTGCGCACGTTTGGTTAACTGGCGCGATTTTCATGGTGTTTGCCATCTCGTCGATGCCACTCGCCACCGCGAACGCGATCTTCTATGCCGCGCCTTTGATCATGCTGCCACTTGCGGCCATCTTCTTTGGAGAGAAACTTTCCGGTCAATCCGTTGCGGCGGCAGTGATGGGCTTTGCAGGCGTGCTTGTGATTATTCGTCCCGATCAGATTGATTGGGCGGCACTATCGGCATTGGTTGTCGCAGTCACATTGGCGATCAACAACCTGCTGATCCGCAAACTGCCAAAGAACCAATCTGTCCCACACGCACTGTTGATGACTAACCTAGCCGGCATCCCGGTATCATTGTTGTTGGTGTTTATTGAAGGTGAAGCATGGGATTGGAGTTCCTTCCCTATTGCGGCAGGTTCGAGCTTGTTCATCATGATTTATGCAGCAACCTGTGTATTGGCTTATCGCTCTTTCGATAGCAACAAAATTGCCAGCGCAGAATACAGCGGCTTGATTGGTGCAGTAATCGTTGGTTTGATTTGGTTTGGTGAAGTGCCAGATATCTTTATGGCAATTGGCACAGTGATGATTGTGGTGCCTCTGGTTTGGTTATCTAAGCGCGAACGCCGCAAGCAAAAACAAGCCCAAGCTGCAAAGCTCGCTGAAGAGCAACAGCACCACCAAGCACCTGTGGCATAGACGAAACCGAAACAAGGGGCAATTCACTGTCCCTTGTTGTTTGGTAACAACTGCTATAGTTAAAAACGTAAATAATAAAACTAGGGCAGTACTGAATTCATCATCACCCCCTCTGTTTCTGAACATTCTTACATTTTTAGGGTGACTCTCGCTCTCGATACAATTCACAGCTGCCTCTTATTTGAGGTCTTGTGCATGCAAAACGTATTCAAATTGACACTTCAACACTTTGTCACTTCCGCACTTTTCGTTATTGTCTTATTTAGCTCAGCCTCCTTCGCTACCCCTCTCAAAGTCGGCACTTATCCCTGTCCTCCCTTTGTTATTCATTCGACTGGTGAAGAAATTAACGGCCTGAGCGTTGAGCTATGGGAGCGAATAGCTAAAAACATGGGAGTAGAGTTTCAGCTTGAGAATCATCCTCTCGACGATCTCCTCAGTTCGATTGAAACTGGCCAAGTCGATATTGGCGTCTCCTGTATATCGATCACACCGGAGCGAGAGTTATTTGCCGATTTTTCTCACTCCTTTTATGAAACACACCTCGCTATCGCGGTTAAGCGTCAAGGCTACCTACATACCTTAAAGTCGATATTTTTGAACCCTGCGTTATGGCTGATCATTGGGGCAATTGTATTGATAGCAGGTTTAGTAGGCGCTTTTTTCTACATCATAGAGAAAGGAAAGAATGAAAAGCTGTATTCAATGAACAGTCGAATCGGTCGCTGGGTTGAGAGCTTTATACTTGGCTTACTGTTTATCACTCGCGGCCCGTTCAATTATTTTGAGTTTAAGAGCCTGACAGGGCGTATCATCACTGTACTAATCGGTGTACTTAGCATGCTCTTCATCGCAAGTATTACCGCTGTTTTAGCCAGTAAGCTCACGCTCAGCCAAGGATATTCTCAAATTAAAGGCGTCAATGACCTTGCCAAAGTTCAAGTTGGCGCCAAAGGAGCAACGACCTCTTCGCTCATGCTCACTAGTTTTGGTATTCGACACAAAAGCTACGACGACATGACAACCTTGCTGGAAGCATTGGAGAACGGGGAAGTTGAAGCAATTGTCGCTGATGATGTCGTCCTAAAGTACATGATTGGTAACGGCAGACAGAGCGGACAATTTGAAAACCTTGAAGTGTTACCTTATCAATTGGAAAAGCAAAACTACGGTTTCATCATGACCGAAAACAACCAATATGAGGAAGAGATCAATCGCGCATTATTGCAGATTAGAGAATCGAGAGAGTGGCGCAAAACCTTAGTCGACTATTTTGTCGAGAAATAATCACTGCATGATCAAAAAAGCCCTTTGCTCGCTTAAGTAAAGGGCTTTTACATTCAAGTTTGTTGGCGATTATTGCGGTAGAACCACTTTGCCATCTTGAATTGGGAATGTCTTGCCTGCAGGCTTGCTCTTCATACGAACGGTGGTTGGCGCACCAGCAACCTCGTAAGTGACATCGTAACCGACTACTTTTTCAGAAGTCGTGTACTCGGTATGACATTGCTTCTCAGTTGATGTCACAACATCACCCTTCTGAACATTGTCTTGGATTTCGCGACCCGCCATTGCACCCGCGATAGTACCTGCCGCCGTTGCAATCACTTTACCTGAACCGCCACCAATTTGGTTACCTAACGCAGCACCTGCTGCTGCACCACCAACCGTGCCAAGGATCTTGTTGTTATCCTTTGGTGCAACTTGGTGAGTCACAACCACGTCTTTACACACTTGGTGTGGGTTCTTCACTGTTTCAGTTACCGCTTCAACAAGCGTAATGTTCGCTTCTGTTGGTGCCGGTGGCGTCTTATCTTTACAACCTGCTAGTACAGCAACAACGGCTGCAGCGATTGCGATAGATTTCATATTCATGGATTACTTCCCAGTACAGTTATCTTTGCTTGGCGGTATAGTAAATCGCGGCCTGAAATTCACATCAGGTCAAATTAAGCCTTCTGTCATTAGCAGGTTAAAAAACATTGTTTTATTAAGGTGACGTCAGCAAAAAAGCAAGCTACGGTAAATCAGAGCTAGATCACATCAGGTTGAGCTATGAGTATTCGGCTAACTACATTGTAAGGATGGGTAATAATTACGCAGGCACCATCCATCGCGTCCAAAATGCAAGCAACATCGAAGCGAACATAACCCAAACAAGTGTCGCCGCTGTTAATGTGCCAACCAAGCTCAAGCGATAGCTAAAATAGAAGACTGAAATCAGATACGCGGCATAAGGAATAAGAAAATAGATACCAAACAGTATCGTTTGCCGCAAGGCTTCCATATCTCGTTCACTGCCCACAATAAAATGAGCGATCAACGCAAAAGTTGGAAACAGTGGCACTAAACCCGCGATGTAGAAGCTTTTCGACTTCGACAGCATAGCAATGATCAACACTGCGACTGCACCGAGTAAAGATTTAAGAAAGAGACTCGTCATCCGATTTTTCCAGAATGCTTAAGCCAAACTTAAAAACAATTCATCATCCGTTAGATACTTATGACGATGGCTAAGGCTACGTAAGTGCATAAACATAAAGTCAGGAAAACCTGGAGCAATGATATTGTTTGGCCCCCAGAAAATTCCGCCAACAAATACGTAACGACCTTGTTTTTCATCATCATACAGAGGATTGTTAATCGGTGTCGTCAGTTCAGCGCGGCAACCTTCAACAACACACACGATTTGCCCCTTGTAAATGCCAATCACACGCTTAACAAGGTTCGCTTTGATGCCACACTTCCACGCTTGGCGCGTTGCCCACTCATAACCCTGTTTGTTAATCACTTTCTTCTGTAGATGCACAACCAAATTCATCGTAAATTCCAGACCTGATCTTTGTTTGTACTATAACCAAATCACCTCCTAGGTTTGCCGATATAAATTTGTCGAAACCATAGAAGTTAAAAATCAAGAAATGAGAGCATTACAACAAATCGCTTTGTACTTAACGATTTTTAGGATTTTTCTGACATTAGAAACTGGAATGTGTTGCATAGAGTAATAACAAATTTATAAAAATAAAAATGACAACACGGTGAAGTATGGCTTTTGATGATTATTGGAAGAAAGTTCGGGAAAAACACCTAAAGAGTGCCGACCTAGAGGGGCTTATTGTAAAGAGGGTTCGTGCCAATACAGGCAGTAAACGTCTCCCTTATCGCACAAAATGTGGGGCACTGTGCGAAATCAAATACAACGAAGTTTGTGAGGTGCAAAAAGAGTGATGCCTTTGCACCACTCTTTTTATCAATCATTAACTTCTCTTATCAGGCGTCGATGAGGTAATTATCTCCTTCATCCTCTAGACGGTCGATCAGTACACGGCACTCGTCAAGATCAAGTGGCTGCTCAAAACGACGCTTCAAATTCATTAAAAAGAAGATGTCTTCGCACATCGCTTTCTCTGGCTCATCACTGATTTTAGCAACTGGTGAGCCATTGCATGACACCATCTTAATCACAATAGACAGTGGCTTGTATGCGATGCCTTGCGCGTTTGCGTAATCACCCATGTCGTTCGCTAGTGACGTACCAATACCAAAACTCACTTGAATACGGTCTTGGAAGTGCTCACAAATATCCAGTGCTTGCTCGAAGTTCAAACCATCGGTAAACACTAAGGTTTTCGTCATTGGGTCGATGCCAAGCGATTGGTAATGCTCGATCATCTTCTCGCCCCATGTGTAAGGGCAGCCACTATCATGGCGCACTCCCACGTACGCGTTACTGAGTTCCTCATCAAAGTCTTTTAAGAACGCATCAATGCCAATAGTGTCCGTTAACGCGATACCTAACGCGCCGTTAAACATCTTTTGCCAACGTTGCAAAGCCACCTTTTGTGAATCACGAACATTCACCAATGCTTGATGACCCATAAACCATTCATGTGCTACAGTACCAATCGGTGTGAGGCCTAGCTCTTTCGCCAAGTGGTAGTTGCTGGTCCCTGTAAGGCAGTCAGGCAACTCTTTGCTCAGATAATTCAGCATTGAGCGTTGCGCTTGGAAAGAGAAGCGACGACGAGTCGACATATCTGCAAACTTAAAGTTGGTGATATTGCGACGTTTCAGTTCTGTTTTAAGGTGACGAACCTTCTCTTCTAAAACAGATTGGAATTGCTCGACTGGAATCTCCGCCCAACGTGCACGACTACGCACTTCGGACACAATACTCATGATGATGGTTTCGTAGAGAATGGTTTCTTTCCAAAGACCATTGATGGTAATGCGCAATTGGCTGGTACCATCTGCCATGGTTTTAATGTTAAAAGAAACGTTACGTTGAGGATTAAAACGAAACGCGTGCAGCGCATCAACAAACTCAGGGTTTAGATAAGGTGCAACACCTTTGATGTACTCGATTTCTTCAGTGGAGAAAGTGATGTCTTGCAGTTTAAGTACTTCAGCTTTCACCTCTGGCAGTAATTCCGACAGGTCTTCTTCGCTGCGTACGATGAATTTATAAGACACCATCGCATCAGGATAGAGCGCTGCAACAGCACTCATCATATTCACTTTATATACGTCAAAATCTAAAGCACTTTGGATGATGCGAGACGAAAATAAATTGGTGGTCATTCGGAGCCCTTCTACACGCCCTTTTTCGTTTATACCCAAATTCCCTCAGCACGGTACAAACCGCATCTTATTGTTTTCCCAACCAAGTTGGTGGAAAGTTCTCAACAAGGCAAACTTGGGTATATAACTTGTTGTTACTAACTTAATTGCGTAAACAATAAACACCCACTTAGAGTTTGTCAACTTTTGTTACTAACCACTCATTTCTATAAGGTTTTTACGTACAAAAATCCGACAGTTATTGTGAATAACCTAAGTAGATAAGCACACCCTTGCTTAAAGAGAAACGCTAGGCAGCAATGAGCATGTTTCTAACAATCGGTTACTTACCCATTGATTGACTACTTGTTATGCGCTAGATTACTTACAAATTTTTCTCAGGACCAAATCATGATCGTAACCGTCGACATCATTCCATTCAGGCTATCTGGCTGCGCCGATAAAGGGTTGGAAGTGTTGCTGATCAAACGTTCGAATCCTGAACGTCCGTACCACGGTGTATGGGCTCTTCCCGGTGGGTTCGTGTTTGATAAAGACATGACCGACGAAGGTGGATGCCCAGCAGACGAGAACTTCGAAGCGGCACGACGTCGTATTTGCCGTGAAAAAATCCACACCTATCCACGTCACTTTAGTGAAGCCTTTGTCGATGGTGACCCAAAGCGCGATCCTGAGGATTGGAGCCTGAACATCACTCACTACGCCTTGGTTGACCGTAACAACAAAGAGCAAATCGATAACGCTGGCGTACCAGAATGTCATCTGAAGTGGTTTCCGCTCCAAGCAATCCTTGATGGTGAAGAAACCCTCGCTTTTGATCACCAAAAGATGATTGAAAAAGCATGGCAAAAGCTGCGCGCCTCTATCGAATACACCTCTGTCCTGCTGTTCGCACTTGATAAAGAGTTTTTGGTTGCCGACATCATTTCCGCCTATCAAGAGTTCGGCATCGACATCAGCCGAATGACGATCAAACGCCGTTTGATTGATTCCGGCGTACTTAAGCCAACCAACAAAGTCGCTTCCACCAACAAAGGCAAAGGCGGTAAGCCAGCTATGGTGTACACCCTAGCAAGCGACGAAGTGACCTTTTTCCAAAACTGTTTGCGTGGCTAACGCAAGCATAGAGACAGACAAGGAGTCTGCCATGACCGTTCGAGTTAATTATCAAACCACTGCTGTGATCGATGTCGATCCAGAGAAAGGTTTTACCGAACTTTGCCCTGACGAACTACCAGTTACTGGCGCATTAGAAATCGTTCCAGAGCTGCTTAAGAACCACACGAAAGGTCGTTTGAAATTAGTCAGCCGTGACTTACACCCACCAAAAGCGGCTTGGGATGCAGAAACGCCAGCAAATATGCTTGAGCCAGTTGGCCTGCCCAATGTGGATATTAAGTGGAACCGACACTGTGTGCTTGGTACTAGTGGGGTAGAGCTGCTAGACGGTCTGCCACCTGTTCTGGAATACGATTTCCAAGTGAACAAAGGTATGGATCCAGACGCCCACCCTTACGGCATCTTTTTCCATGACGTGGCGGATACCAAAACCACCGGTGCGAATGAGTTCTTAAAATTCAACCACATCGACACCGTGGTTGTTGGTGGCTTGGCACTCGATTTTTGTGTGAAAAAGTCCGTCACTCAAGCTCTAGAGTTAGGTTTCAAAGTGATTGTGAACCTAGCGTCTAGCCGCGCAGTATTGCCAGATACTATCGATGCGGTCATTGCTGAAATGGAAGAGAAAGGCGCGGTGTTTGTTAACAATGCAGATGACATCATCGTAGAAAATTTCGCTTAACCCCCCTCTCTGAATAACAAAAAACGGTCCAGCAAAACTAGACCGTTTTTATTCGATATGAGCCAGATGAACTATTCGACCTCGGCCACAGTCATATTTATAGTATAATGACGAGCTTTCCTCCAGCTACTTACAACTGACCAATAACTACTTTGCAGTAGATATCCGCGTCTGGACAAGGTTTATCATTCTCAATTGAGGACGATAAAGCATACTGTAGAAGAAAGATGGACATGACTGATACTATAGATAGGTTTAAGAAAAACATTTATTCACCAAAATTTATAGACAGTTAGACAGCTTATCTGAAAAATTAAAATAATTTTCTAAAGATGTTACTTCCTAGTAATAAACTTACCTGCATTTATGATAAAGCTATTTTCAGAATCACAACTTGCATTGGCTTTCAATCTTATATCGTTACCAAGATTCAAAGATAAGAGTTGGATATACTCGTGTTTTTGTGGGTGGTTTTGAGCTACCTTCAAAGTTGTCACACTTTCACAACCTTGAAGTCCCCATCCTTCATCCGAATCAAGAAACCAGCTTCCATCAACACCCACAGAAATAGAAGTTACTTTTGTAACTTTCGTAACTAGTAATAACTCTTCAGCATTAGAAAAAAATGAAGTTGTCGATGTAAGAAAAAGTAACGCGGTCAACTTAAAATACAATCTCATTATAGAGCCTCAATTGATTTATAATCATCATAAATAATATCCACCTTTAGTATTATTTCAAATTTATAGATCACAACAAACGAGAAACTTACTGACAAATAAATTAAACCAAACCTTAAATTATATATTTAAGGTTTACTTTTTATTACATTATTTAAATAACTTGAAATATAAAGAAACATTTAACAAATTAAAATAAAATTTAAACAATAGAAAAATCAAAAATCTTTCTATTAGTGAATAGTCAGTTTTATTAATTGGTGTTAAAAAATAAATAACCAATCAACCAGTAGCTACTTACACCTGTAGAATAGGGCTCTCTACAGTTTTAGATTAGAACAACTTACAAGCAAGTTTAGCGCTAATGTTATACCTACTATTGATCTCACCTTTGGTTTAAGTCACTGTTAGTGCAACAATTAATCAATGAGGCGCTAGACCTCGACCAAGGATGTAACATGAGTGTAGCCAGTTTTTTTCGCTTACTTTGTCTCGCTGCTATTTGGGGAGGTTCGTTTCTATTTATGCGAGTCGCCGCCAATTCATTTGGACCCGCTTACTTAATTGAGTTTCGGGTAGCCTTCGCAGCAGTAGCATTATTGTTGATTGCCCTCTACCTCAGAAAGAGAGTAATCTTCTTCAAACACATTAAACACTTTTTCATTATTGGCTTGTTTAATAGTGCCGTACCCTTTCTGCTTTTCGCGTATGCAGCACAAACACTGAATGCATCAACGTTAGCTATTCTCAACTCAACGGCACCGATATGGGGGGCTTTAATTGGCTTTGTTTGGTATCGCAGCCCGTTAAGCGCAAAAGCGATTCTTGGCATGATGATAGGTATTGGCGGTGTCGCCGTTCTTGTTGGCTTAGATTCTTCGACAATTGGCGACGAGGCAATATTCCCTATCGGGGCGAGTTTAATGGCTTCATTCAGCTACGGTATTGCAACCAACTACACCAAGAATGCACGACAAATCCCTGCCTTTGATAATGCTCACGGCAGTATGTGGGCAGCCGTGATTTGGGTACTTCCTTTGCTGCCATTTTTGCCAATGCGGGCAGAACCGAGCACCTTTGAATGGGGCTCTGTGATTACACTCGGTGTGCTATGTACTGGCTTAGCCTACTTACTTTACTTCCACTTAGTCTCTGAAATTGGCCCGACTTCAGCCCTCACGGTCACGTTCCTTGTCCCTGTCTTTGGCATCCTATGGGGCTATTTAATTCTGGGCGAGCCGATCGGCTTCAATACCATCATAGGTACCATTCTGGTGCTGAGTGGAACGATGTTGGTTACAGGCTTCTCCCCTGCCGCCGTGCTTGCTAAGAGAAAGGCAAAGTAGATTCGTTAACCCAACACCACTTCTACACCTTGCTTTCTCAACTGTTCGAGGTCGCTTTTCGGAGCGGCTTCGTCAGTTAACAGCACCGAGATTTCACTCGTTTTACCAATCGAAGATGGGTAGATTTGCCCAAACTTGCTTGAGTCCGTCAGCACGATATTACGGCGCTTTTTCGCAATGATGGTTTCAGCGATTTCTGCGCGCATCATGTCTCGGCTAGTAAAGCCTGTGTCTTGATGGAAACCGTCAATACCCAAGAAAGCCGTGCTGAAGTGAATGTTCTCAATACACAGCTTGGTTAACGGACCAACCAAACTCTCGCCTTGATGTTGATACACACCACCGAGCAAAATGATATTAGCTGAGGTGTTACGGATGAGGTGGGCGATGTACGCCGATGGGGTAATGATGGTGACGTCACCACGTTCAGCCAGCGTGCGAGCCAATAGCGCATTAGCACTTCCGCCTTCGATCAATACGGTTTCGTTTGGTGATACCAAATCTGCCGCTTTGTTGGCTAACGCTTGTTTGATGTCGAAGCGCACTTCAAGTCGCGTATCAATATCGTCACTTTGTAGCGCCGTCGCAGCGCCATGTACACGCCTCAAGTAGCCTTGTTGCTCAAGGCAGTTCAAATCCTGCCTGATGGTCACGCCCGACACGCCAATGATGTCAGAAAGCTCCGTCACTTGAACGCGTTTGCGGTCATTAACCAATTGCAGGATTTCGTTTTGTCTTGAGTTCAAAGGCTCGCTCCTTATAGATGAGCTTGCAGTATACGCCCGAACACTTTCATATGAAAGCAGCCTGTCAACGATAGAAATAAGCTAAGTCGCGTTACACCGTAAGCTCAAGTCGGTTGCCGTCCGGATCTAGCACGCAGCTTTCGTAGTAACCGTCTCCAGTTTGTCTCGAACCGTCGAACCATTGGTAGCCATTATACACTAAGGTTTTGGTTAATTGATCCACTGCCTGCTCTGATCCTAAGGCGAAGGCAAAGTGTGCCAACCCTGTTACCTGCATTGCATGAGATTTGTCACAGGCGGTCACACCTTCCATCGACATCATCTCCAATCGTTCGCCACTTTCAAACGAAAGAAAGTAAGATGAAAACTGCTTAGTTGGGTTGTGGTATTTCTCGTTAGACACCGCGTTAAAGTATTTCTCATAGAAAGCTTTTAGCTCTTCCAAACGTTCAGTCCAAATCGCGATATGTTCAATTTTCATTAGGATTCCCCCTAGCTCTTAACTGCGTTAAATCTAACGAGGAAAAGCAGCACAAAAAAGAGAGCAAACCACCACCGAGTTGTTCCTATTTTATGGTTGGAGTTGTGTTTTAGCGAAAGTGATGCCCATAATGACGCAAAGTTTTTCAGGACAGAATAATGGAAGAGATTTACTTCGCAGGCGGCTGCCTTTGGGGCGTTCAAGAATTTATGCGCCACCTTCCGGGCGTAATTAGCACCGAAGCAGGACGAGCAAATGGCTCAACGGATAACACACAATCCGAATACGATGGCTACGCGGAATGCGTGAAAACCCAATTCGACCCGGAGCAAGTTTCGGTTGAAACTTTGATGGGGTATCTGTTTGAGATCATCGACCCGCACAGTGTAAACAAGCAAGGTGAAGACGTAGGTGAAAAGTACCGTACCGGTGTTTATAGTCAAAACGAACAACACCTAGCGATTGCCAAAGCGTTTATCGCCGCAAGACCAGATGCCGATCAGATCGCCGTAGAAGTGCTGCCACTCACAAACTATGTGCCAAGTGATGATGAGCACCAAGACAGACTCACACGCTTTCCCAATGACTACTGCCATATCCCGTTAGATTTGCTGCACAAGTACAAGAATCCGTCTTAATGGATTAGCCAAATCCAGCGTCACAGCCTCTCCTAGCCTCCCCTTGGCTTTAAATTCGGAGCTTACATTCGCCAATGTGTATCAAGGGGATGAACTAGCTGAGTTCACTATCCGCTCTCCTGCTCGCTTTATGTCTTTTATCAAAGAGATAGAAAATTAAGTTAATAAAAGGACTATTGGAGTAACTTTAGCACAAAGCCTCTTTGTTATAGCAAAATTGAACCATATTTGATTCCCTTCTCGTTTATTTTTAAGCTTCATTATTAATTTCAAAATAAATGGAACATAAGTCACAATACTAATTCCCTTCTAGCTCATTGATATTAATGACTTCTATCACACTTAGCACTCAGTGATACAAAAGTATAGTTATTGGATTTTTTTTACTATTTCAGAAAACCGTAACATTAATTAAATTTGCCTCATTACTTCAGTACCAATGAGTCAAAAAATGATTACAGAACTAACAAACGTCAATTTAATTAAAGGCAACCTTCAAGCAAATAATAAAAAAGAAGTCTTTGAAGAACTAGCGCAAATGCTATTCGAAAATAATCGAATCAGCAGCAAAGAGGCTTTTTTAACCGACATCGAAGCACGTGAAGCATTAAGCGTGACTTCAATGGACGGCATCGCTTACCCACACGCAAAAAGCAAAGCGGTGACAGAGCCTGCAATCGCTGTTGGCGTAAAGCGCGAAGGCATAGAGTATGGCGACGAAGAGGGAGTCAAACCGACCGTATTCTTCATGATTGCTTCACCAGATAACGGAGCCGACCACCATATTTATGTTCTTCAAGAATTATTCGGTAAATTTAGCGAAGAGTTTATTGAAGATATTCACAACGCAAAAGAAGAAAACCAAATACTAAATATTTTAATTAATTCATAAGGCGTGAAATTATGAGTACAATCACAACTCAAGCTAGTAATAATAGCGATTTAAAAAAAAATCCTAAGTACCATGAAAGGTCACCTTTTATTCGGTACTTCTCACATGCTTCCATTTATCGTTGCGGGTGGTGTACTACTGGCGCTGGCGGTAATGGCATCAGGTAAAGGTGCGGTTCCTGCGGACGGTTTATTGGCTGATATTTCTAATATCGGTATTAAAGGTCTGGTGCTGTTCCCAATCATTCTTGGTGGCTTCATCGGTTACTCAATTGCAGACAAACCAGCACTAGCGCCAGCGATGATCTCTTCTGGCATCATGGCTGACATGGGCGGCGGCTTCCTTGGTTGTATCGTAGCGGGCTTCATCGCAGGTGGTGTGGTATTCCAACTTAAGAAGATCCCTCTTTCTGCTAACATGACTGCGTTGGGCGCTTACTTCATCTACCCTCTACTGGGTACGCTTATCTCAGCAGGTATCGTTCTTTGGGGTATCGGTGAGCCAATCAAGATCTTCATGGCGTCTATGAACGAATTCCTAGCTTCTATGGCTGGCGCTTCTAAAGTGGTTCTAGGTACGATTCTTGGCGGTATGACTGCATTCGATATGGGCGGTCCAATCAACAAAGTAGCAACGCTATTCGCTCAAACTCAAGTTGATACTCAACCATGGCTAATGGGTGGTGTTGGTATCGCAATCTGTACGCCTCCTCTAGGTATGGCACTAGCAACATTCCTATTCAAGAAGAAGTTCACTAAGCAAGAGCAAGAAGCGGGTAAAGCAGCAGCAATCATGGGTTCTATCGGTATCTCTGAAGGTGCTATCCCATTCGCAGCAAACGACCCTGTACGCGTTCTTCCTTCAATCGTTGCTGGTGGTATCGTTGGCTGTGTGTTCGGCTTCCTAACAGACGTACTACTACACGCACCATGGGGCGGTCTAATCACGGCACCTGTATCAAGCAACATCCCAATGTACGTTGTGGGCATCGCACTAGGCTCACTAACAACAGCAGTTATCGTTGGCTTCTGGAAACCAGTTGCTGAAGAAGAAGACGAAATCGTTGAAGCAGCACCTGCACAAGCTCAAGCGGCTTCAGCAGCAGGCGAAGGCGAGTACGACATCGTAGCAGTAACATGTTGCCCATCTGGCGTAGCACACACATTCATGGCAGCGAAAGCACTAGAGAAAGCAGGTGCAGCAGCAGGTCTGAAGATCAAAGTAGAAACTCAAGGTCAAAACGGTATCCAGAACCGCATCACTGACCTGGATGTAGCAAACGCGAAGCTGGTTATTCTAGCTCACGATATCCAAGTAAAAGACGCTCACCGCTTTGCAAAAGCAAACGTTGTTGAGTGTTCAACGAAAGAAGCGATGCGTAACGCAGCGACTCTTGTGAAAACTTAAACCTCAAGCTCCTCCCCCTAAGAGCCCTTTCTCCCAAAGGGCTCTGTTTCAAGTTTTTGAGTTTTAGTAATACCCCTGATTTTTTTAATTATATAACCCTTAAATTCACAGGGTTTTAAAAATGAAATTCAAACCTTCCCTACTTGCTTGCGCAGTTCTCAGTGGTCTAGTTGATCTAACAGGCTGTAACAGCGACAACAATTCTTCCTCTTCACTGCCGGGCGATCCAATTGTTGATCTCGCGGTGTTGAAATACGTCGATCCTATGATCGACACAGCAGCTTCAGGTCATACGTTCCCGGGCGCGACGGTACCGGCTGATATGGTTCAACTTTCCCCAGATACTTTCATCGGTTCCAACACAGACCATGAATCTGGTCTTGGCACTCGGCATCTGGCTACTAGGATTCATCCAACTACGAAACTGGCGAAGTGGTTAACACTGACGTTCCGCTGTACGGCTTCTCCCATACTCACCTTTCAGGTACAGGCGCAACGGACCTAGGCGACATCTTGGTTCTGCCATACGCAGACATGGCGAACACACAGCTGAACTCTTTCGACAAAGCCAATGAAGAAGCAAGCGCGGGCTACTACAAAACCAAGCTAAACAACCTATTTACTGCCGATCCAAATGGCGGCGAAGCACACCAAGACATGACAGGCTACATCGGTCAGTACATTCACGGTAACGAGCCTTCGCACCACATTATCTACTTGTACAACCGTGCTGAAGAATCTTACAAGGCGCAGGAATACCTAGACCAAGTTTACGACCAGTTCTACAAACCGACGTCAGACGGCATCATCGGTAACGAAGACGTAGGTCAAATGTCGGCGTGGTACTTGATGTCAGCACTGGGCTTCTACCAAATCTCGCCAACCGATCCAGCCTACAGCATTGGTCGCCCAATCTTCGACAAAGCGACGGTAGACATTGGCTCTGGCACCTTCACGGTAACGGCTGAGAACAACGCCGATGACAATATGTACATCAAGTCTGTCACCATCAATGGCAAAGCTTTGGATAACGGTTTCTTCTTCGACCATCCCGAGTTCAAACCAGGTGGTGAGTTGCACTTCGTGATGACGGGCGAGCAATCTTAAGCGATGAAAGCGCCTCAATAAACCTCTATCACTCTTCCCTCTTCAAAGGTCAGTTCGCAAGCGCTGACCTTTTTTCATAAACAAATCAATCGATGTTCTGACCAATACGCCACAACACGCCACTAGGATCGTGCAAACAGAACTCTCGCAGCTTCCAAGGTTGATCAATCAGTTCCGTCATCTTGGCTCCGAATGACGCCAGATCAACACTCGAAACATGTTCATGCCAACTGGCAACATCTTCCACCAACAAATGCATCATGAAATTATTGCAGTGTTTTGGCTCATGAAAATCTTGCAACAAGAATGAGCAACTGCCCTTGAAGAAGTACGCCACACCACCAAAATCCGAAGGCATCTCAAAACCCAACGCCTGATAAAAACGCTTTGATAGCTCATAATCTTTCGCCGGAACAAAAGATTTAATTTCAACAATATTGAGGTTTTCCATTTCCTAAATTTCCATTATGTAGCACGTATTCAACCACGTTAAATAACTCAGCGCGCCCTGACTAGGGTCTCTCTCTGTTTCTTAGGTGCAAGGCACACACTCCGCCATTTGGTTTTGCAGCCAAAGCACAAATTTTTGTTCCAGTTCAGAGCGTGCTTTGTCTTGAGTCAATAAGACATAGTCATGCCCTGACGGCACAAAACCAAATGGTGCAACAAGACTGCCACGTTCCAGTTCGTCCATCACCAAAGGATAAGAGCCCATCGCCGCGCCTAAGCCGTCGACTGCAGCTTGAATGCAGAAATAGAAATGCGCGAAAGACTGCTCTGCTTTGCCATTCATCGACGCTTCACCAGAGCGCTGCATCCATTCTTGCCAAGCTTCAGGTCTGGTTTGGCTGTGTAATAGCTTCACAGAGTTCAAATCACTTTTCACTTGCTGCCAGTAATCAGGTGAAAACACGGGACCCACCCACTCTTCCACCAGCTTGGTTTTTGGGTAGTGATACAAAGGCTCAAAGTCATCTCGACGAATCGCCATAGCAAGCCCCGTCGAGCCAAGCGTTACAGGTCCTCCCGCAGTAGAAAGACGAACGTCTGCGTCACAACCATCATTAAACGCGGAAAGCCTTGGCATCAACCAACGCATGGTTAACGTTGGCTCACAAGAGACTTCAAGGTATTGATGCTTCTCCTGCACCAGCTTGTTCACGCCAGTCTCCAGCGCTTGGAATGCTTGCTCGGTGTAGCTTTTCAGCACCTCCCCCTCTTTGGTGAGCAACATATTGCGCCCTTGTTTGTAGAACAGAGGTTGAGCCAGATAGGTCTCCAACACTTTGATCTGCTTACTCACTGCGCCATGCGTAATACTGAGCTTATTTGCTGCTTCACTAAAACTCGCAGACGACGCCGCGACATGGAAAACATGGAAGGATTTAAGATGCCTCATCTGTGACTTTTTCTCACACCTAGCAGAATTTGTTTCGATTATAGTCTCCGAACTCTCGACCTACAATTGCCTCATTCATAACAACGAAGAAATAGGAAATACTATGGAGCTTTTCAGCCTTGCCTTATTAGGCATACTCATTGTCATCAGTCCCGGTGCCGATTTCGTATTGGTTCTTAGAAACAGCCTCAACAATGGTAGACGAGCGGGGATTTGGAGTGCCGTAGGCATTAGTCTTGCGATTTCGGTGCACATTACCTATTCCTTGCTTGGAATCAGTTACTTAATCTCACAGAATGAATGGTTGTTCAGCTTGATTCGCTACCTAGGTGCGGCTTATCTGATCTATCTCGGATTGAAAGGGATTTTTAGGGCTGATTCTCAACAGAAGATAGAGGGGGAAACACAACAAAGCATCTCAATTTGGCAGTTCTTTTTCCAAGGCTTTTTGTGCAATGTGCTTAACCCAAAAACCATGTTGTTCTTCTTGAGCATCTTTAGCCAAGTCATTGATCCAAATACAGAATCGCAACACCTTGCTTTGGGTTACGGTGCCTACATGATTGCGCTACACGGGATTTGGTTTTCTATGGTTGCCATCTTATTTACCTCACCACGATTACAGAGCTTATTATTACGCGTGAAACATAGGTTGAATCAGGCTTGTGGCGCTGGCTTATTGGTGTTTGGGGCCATGCTAGGGTTAAAGTCATAACACGCTGAATTACGACATTTCGACTGGTGCCACATCGAAGTTTGATAATCGCACGTATAATCTTCGTCGGAACAATTAAGGGCAATTGACTTGAGGAAAGGCACTCAATGAAAAAACTACTTCCGATTGTATTCACTTGTTTGAGCTTAGCTTTCACCGCACCATCGGTATTTGCTTCTGAACGTGTAGAGCAAGGTTGGCAATGGATTGAGCAAGGCGCAATGATTGTCGATGTGCGCACACCGCAAGAGTTTGCCGATGGTCACTTGGACAAAGCGGTTAACTTCCCGCTTTCAGAGTTAGATAAACACTTTGCTAATGTCGATAAAGATACGCAAATCGTGCTTTACTGCCGAAGTGGTAATCGCTCAGGGCAAGCGTATCAGTACCTACAATCACAAGGGTTTACCAACCTTCATAACGCGGGTGGCTTAGTTGAGATGCAACAATCGAAGTAACGACTAAGTCGCCGTAAAAGCGCGGAAAAGCGCAGCGACCATCGACGCGTTCCTTAAACATGGTGGTCAAACAGAGCGTGACGCGAAAGACATCCGAGGCATCTTTATGGATACGGCGGCGGAGTTAAACAAACAATAGAACTTGGTTCGCCATCGGCCTAAGGCACCGATAGCCCGTTGATGCCTTTTCTATTAGAAAACTCGGGAAATCTTATTGCATGAAAGACGATTAAATCATTCGTTTATTGCAAACTTGGCTTATCAACAGCAATGTTAGAAACAAAATTGCGCGTGCGAGGAAATACAATGGAGGCAGTTAAATAATAGCCAGAACATTAGAGAAACGAGGTCCTCCATGAATCAACTTCCCGACGAAAACCAAAAACGATTTGTTGCCGTAATCAGTAAAAAAGTCGAGGTGGGACGCGCCGTTAACGTATTAGGACACTTGAGCATAAGCCTTGCGAATCAACTTTCTGATGGCGACGCAGTCTATACCGACTATCACGACCTCGACGGCAATGCTCATCCAAATATCTCCCACTATCCGTTTATCGTCCTGAGATCGGATAGCTCCAACAAAATCAGAAAACTTCGCCAAGAAGCACTTGATAAAGGCATCCCCTTCTCCGATTTTACTCACACCATGGTAGAAGGCGGCTCTGAAGTTCAACAGCAAACCACCAAAAACACACCAGAAGCCGAGTTAGAATATTTGGGCATTTGTTTGTTCGGCGAGACTGAAACTCTTCGAGAATTGACCAAGAAGTTCAGCTTATATCGCTAAAAGCGCGTGATACCTTGGTGATCCTCTCATCATTTTTTCATCAAGCTATCTGTACATTGCCACTTTTAGGGTTAGAATCTAGCGCATCTATCAACCAAAAGTGGCAACACTTACAACGAAATTAAGGAGGAATTTATGTCTTTGTGGTGTTCAATCAACCCACGTTTTTATGGCATGAAGGACCGCTCAAGAGTTTCAGATTTCGCGCTGCGATAATCTCGACTTGAGCGAATAATTACCTTTCGACGAAAACACGTCACCCGAGTACTTTCCCTCAAGCTCGAAGAATTATTGTCAGCTATGACAACGGCGTTTTACGCCCAAAATTCTTGAGAACACTATGAGTACTTTTTTAACTGCACAATCATTAACCCTTTCTCACACAGCAACACCAATCTTCAAAGATCTAACGTTTACGATTCATCGTGGCGACAAAATTGGTCTTATCGGTCATAACGGCTGTGGTAAAAGCTCCCTACTCAAACTGCTTAGCGGTCAATTTGAACCAAGCCAAGGCACGGTTGCCAAAGCCAGTTCATGTTTGATGCGTTATGTTGAGCAGCATTTACCTGAATCTTTAAGCACACATTCTGTCTTAGATGCGTTAGCGGAATCCTTATCCGATGATGAGATTTGGCGCGCCGAACTCTTATTGGATGAACTCGGATTTTCAAACACAGAACGACACATGCCGGTTGAGAATTGTAGCGGAGGTCAGCAAATGCGATTCCTGCTTGCACGTGCGATTATCCATCAGCCTGACTTGCTGCTTCTGGATGAGCCCAGTAACCACTTAGACTTGCCATCGCTCCTTTGGTTAGAGCAATTTCTATCAAACTGGAAAGGCTCATTCGTGTTGGTATCTCACGATCAAACCTTACTCGATCGCGTCACCAACACCACTTGGGTCATGCGAGGTCGGTCTCTTCATCATTTCTCTCTGCCTTGTTCTCAAGCGAGACAAGCATTGAAAGAGAAAGATGAAACCGATCAACTTCGCCATGCCAGCGAGCAGAAAGAGATCGACCGAATCGAAAAAAGCGCCAAGCGTTTAGCCACTTGGGGCAAAGTCTACGACAACGAGGATCTTGCTCGAAAAGCCAAGACGATGTTTGCGCGCAAAGAACGTTTAGAGGAAGAACAAACCGAGCTGACAGAAGGCACGCCGTGGGCACTACAGCTTCAAGGTGAATCACTGCCAGCAAATCGACTATTAGAGGTTTTACCTTTCTCGGTAACGCCACCAGACAGTGATTATCACTTGTTTGATATGGCAGAAATACGCGTCAAAAGTGGCGACCGAATTGCCGTTCTAGGCAGTAATGGTTGCGGCAAATCGACGTTGTTGAACCTGCTTTATCATCAGTATGAAGCCATCCAAACCGACCTAAGCAACCAACATGAGAGTGTGACTTTCCACGATCGCTGTCGCTTGGGTTACTACGATCAATCTCTAAGGCAACTCGACGATCATCAATCCATCACGGATGCGTTGCAGTCGTTTGCCAGCATCAGTAGTGAACAGGCAAAACTTTCGGTAATTGGTGCAGGATTTGAGTACGCAAGACACGAGCAGAAAGTCATCAGTCTAAGTGGTGGAGAACGAGCAAGGCTGCTGTTTGTCGGCTTAACCCTCGCTCGTTATCACATGCTGTTTTTAGATGAACCGACCAACCATTTGGATATGGAAGGCAAAGAGGAGTTGATTGAAACTTTGCAAAACTTCGAGGGTGCCGCCTTATTGGTGAGTCACGACCGAAGCCTGATAGAGCAGAGCTGTAATCGATTCTGGTTTATTGAAAATGGCTTACTGACGGAGTATTTAAGCGTGGAAGAAGTGTATCAACGCGTAACTGATACTGCTCCCAAATCAGCCATATCGCATCACTGTAATGAAGTAATATCGATGGAAACAAACACCGCGTCTGATGAACAATCCGAAGAGCAAATGCTGGAAAGACTGTTGGAACTGGAAGGCTTGCTGGAAGCCGATTTAGGGCGGAAACCCAAACATCAAAAACCAGCGATGCAAAAGCAATGGCAGCAAGAGATAGAGGAAATTACGGCGCAGCTATAAAAACAAAGCCGGAGGTAATCTCCGGCTTTCTTTATTAGATTCGAATTAGATCCACTCAATCTCAGGTCCTGCGGGCACAATCCCATTTGGGTTGATGTGCTTGTGCGAGAAGAAGTAATGCTGCTTCATGTAATCAATATCGATTGTGCTGCGAATGCGTTCATCGACAACCAAATCCAGCATGTAACGATACAAGTTTTGGTGCGCCTTTAGGGGCTTTTTGTTGGCTTTGAAGTGCACTTCATACACCGCCTCGAAGCGCACTAATGTTGGCAGCAAGAACAAGTCTGATAGGGTAACGTCTTCACCATGCAAGTAGCGCGACTGCCCCAAACGCTTATCCAGCTGCTCTAGCGCATCAAACAAGGTTTCACTCGCTTGGTCATATTGCGCTTGCGTGGTTGCAAAGCCGACTTGATATACCTTGCCATTCACATTGCTGTGAAGCCATCGATTTAGGCTTTCGAGCTCTTCACGCAATGCGGCTGGTACCAGCTCCACCGGATGTTTTGCCAAAGGCAGCCAACGCGTAGCGAGGTCCATTGCCATTGCGGCTGAATCATTACCCACAATCGCATGGTTTTGCTTATCCCACAGTAAAGGGACGGTTACGCGTCCGGTGTAGTCGCTTTTCGCTTTCGCATACAACGCCGCTAGATTATCCGCGCGGTACAGAGGATCAGGATGTGCACTATCAAACTCCCAACCATTGCTGTAAAGCTTTGCAGCAACGGAAGAGATGGAAATGACCTCATCCAAACCAAGGTACTTGATCACTAAGTAAGGGCGATGGGCAAATGGACAAGCCAACGACATGTACAAGTGATAGCGACCTGCTTCGATCTGACTTGGTAACGCGAATTGATCTTCTGCTGTCAGCTCACTTGCGTCTTTGTTTGGATACCAAACGCCTTGTTCTAATACCGCCATATCTTACCTACCTTTCTTGATTAGCTACCCTGATGAATCACTACTCATGCGAGTATAGATAACTTAAACAGACTTCTCGAAAGACACCATTAGCTCACTCAGTTCCGCTAAGGTCGCAACATCAAATTCGCCACCTTGGAATTTGTCGTAGAAGCCGCCTAGGCTGTATGTGCCTTTTACATCGCCACCCCACCAAGGCATCAACTCAGCCATGGTTTTGATGTTAGTTGCGCCGCCGTTTGCACCTGGAGATGTGCTCACTAGCAGAACCGGTTTCTTGGTGTCACCAAAGAAAGACGTGCCTTGGGGTGCAACACGCGATAGCCAATCAATCGCATTTTTCAGGAATGCTGGCATTGAGCCGTTGTGCTCTGGTGATGCAATGATGATCGCATCGTATTCGTTTAACGTTGCACGCAGTTTGTGTGCGTTTTCTGGGATGCCCTGACCTTCAACGTCCAAGCCGTACATTGGCAATTCAAAGTCATTTAGGTCAATGGTGTTTACTTCTGTTTGTTTAGCTTGGTTTGCCAACGCTTGAACTAAAAGGCTGTGGATTGATTGGCTGTTGTTGCTACCAGTAAATGCGACGATCTTTTTCATAGTGGAATCCTAATTACGTTTGCCCCTACTTATGTCGGGCACTCAGTGAATGAGGTGATATTAATTAACTCCCACCAGTGAATAAACACTATAATAGTGGCTATATAGTTCACCATTAGTGAACAATAAAAACATGAGGAAACTAATGCGTGGATAAGATCAGAGCATTAACCGTATTTCGTCGAGTGGTGGAGCTAGGTAGCTTCGTCGCGGCTGCAGAAGATTTAAACCTCTCAAAAGCCGCAATAAGTAAGAACATCAATGAGTTAGAGAGCTATTTGAAAAGCCCTTTGATTAACCGCACGACGCGTAACTTGCACATTACCGATAATGGTCAGCTCTATTATCAGCAAGTGTGCCAGGTTCTCGATGCTCTCAACAATGCAGACCGCTCAGTGATTGAGTCTTCCCACACCTTAAAGGGCACGCTAAAAATCAGCATGCCGATGTCATTAGGATTGATTGAGCTAAACCCCATCATCTGTGAGTTTATGAAGCTACATCCAGAACTGTCCATCGAAGTGGTGATGAGTGATGAACATATTGATCTAATTGAGCAAGGTGTCGATATTGCCATTCGTGGCGGAGGTGAATTGGGTAACTCTAGCCTACGCTCGCGCAAACTATTGGATATCCGCCGTGTACTTTGCGCTTCACCTCAATACCTTAAAGAATCGCAGCCGTTTCAATCTCCACGTGACGTTATAAACCATCGCCTACTTAGCTATAGCCTCTCTTCAACATCTCGCCGCTGGACATTTCAAAATGGCAGTGAGGTACTGGAAGTTGATCTGCCTGCGAGTGTTTACACCGTCAATAGCGGTTTGGCACTCACCCAAGCGGCATGTGCCGGACATGGGGTTGCGTTGTTGCCAGACTTCTTTGTTGAACCTCAATTAGCTTCAGGTGAATTGGTTGAGATTACCCCTGAGTGGCAGATGGAAAAGCACGCGCTGTATATCGTTTACCCTTACCACAAAGAGCAATCGCAAAAGTTACGAGCCTTTATTGATTATGTCGTAGAGAGCTTCCCAGCGCGATTCAGCCGTCAGTCAGACCCGCAACAGATGTACTCTTCGATTATTAAGCTAGGGTCTTGATAGCGAGGTTTAGCCAAAGAAAAGACAATAAAAAAGCCAAACTGGGTAGTTTGGCTTTTAATCAAAATCATTCTTCTCTTAGACATCAAGCCTACAAGAACAAGAAAATGAAAGTTTATCGACGGCGGTTGTTAAAACGAGCACGATCTGAGCGTTGCTTTGCTGAACGCTCTTTGTGGGCAGATGCTGCCTTCGCTTGTGAAGCCAGGATTGACTCAACCGTCAGTTCCATTGGTTCACGCGGCTCCAATCCATGACGGAAAGTACGTGCACGTGGTGGCAGATTGTACTCGTATTCAGACGCCTTTGGCATGCGCTTGTAACGGTATAGGTAGAAGTTTTCTACACGCTCACGAGCCCATTCAGTTTTCTTCAGGTATTTAACACTGCTTGCGATGCTTGGCTTGGTGTTGAAACAGTTCATACGCATTGCTGTGTCGAGGATTTCCCAACCGTAATGGTCAACAAGCTGCTGCAACATGTCTTCTAATTTAAGACCGTGTAGCGGGTTGTTCTTCTGCAGTTCAATACGTTCTTCGTCGGTCATAAATTCATGGCTCATGAACGGCTCCTTAATTATGGGTAGCGAGCATGGTACTCACTACCTTACCTCTATTAGGTTTAGATTAATTCATCATAGTGAACAAGCCATCAAAGTTCTGTTTAACAGGTATACCTTCTTGGCTTGATCACAATTATATGGCTTAGCTACGTTGGTTACGCGGCACTCAACATTTTTTGCTGATGTGCCATGTACTCTTCGAACGTACCTTGGAAACTCACTAACTGTTTGTCTTTCATATCAATGATCGACGTCGCCAAAGACGATACGAACTCACGGTCATGACTAACGAAGATCAAAGTACCAGTGAAGTCTTTTAATGCGCTGTTAAGTGCTTCGATAGCTTCCATATCCATGTGGTTGGTTGGCTCATCCATGATCAGCACGTTGATGTCTTGCATCATTAGCTTACCAAACAGCAGGCGGTTCTTCTCACCACCCGAGCAGTTTTTCGCCTTTTTGTTGGCATCGTCAGCAGTAAAAAGCAAGCGACCTAGAATGCCTCGCACCATTAGGTCATTGTGCTTCACGGTACGCCACTGCGAGATCCACTCAAAGATGGTCAGATCATTATCAAAATCTGCACTGCTGTCCTGTGGGCAGTAACCAATCGAAGCGTTTTCAGACCATTTTACTACGCCTTGAGTTTGCTCGAGTTCGTTCACTAGACAACGCAGCAAGGTCGTTTTACCCACACCGTTTTCACCAATGATCGCAAGGCGAGTGCCCGCTTCAAGTAACAAATTGCCTTTTTCAAACAACAATTCATCACCAAACGAGTGACCAAGGTCTTGCAGTTCCAACGCTAAGCGATGCAGTTTTTTACCCTCACCGAAATCAATCGATGGGCTAACACGGCTACTTGCTTTCACTTCATCGAGTTGGATTTTTTCCATCTTCTTCGCGCGAGAGCTGGCTTGTTTCGCTTTCGATGCATTCGCACCAAAACGGTTTACGAATTCCTGAAGTTCATTGATTTCAGCGGTTTTCTTCGCGTTAGAAGCCAATAACTGCTCACGACGAAGACCAGATGCTTCAAGGAAGTATTCATAGTTGCCAGGGTAAATACGCAGTTCGCCGTAATCGATATCTGCCATGTGAGTACACACAGAGTTTAAGAAGTGACGGTCGTGCGAGATGATGATCATCGTACACTTACGTTGGTTCAACTCTTCCGCTAGCCAGTTGATGGTGTGAATATCCAAGTTGTTGGTTGGTTCGTCGAGCAGCAAAATATCTGGGTTAGCAAACAGAGCTTGCGCCAAAAGCACACGCAGCTTCCAGCCCGGAGCAACTTGTTGCATCAAACCAAAATGCAGCTCTTCTTCAATACCCGCTTGCAGCAAAATATCGCCAGCACGGCTTTCTGCTGTGTAGCCGTCCATTTCTGCGAACTCGCTTTCCAGCTCTGCGACTTTCATGCCGTCTTCTTCGCTCATTTCAGGTAATGAATAGATGCGGTCACGTTCCTGCTTCACTTCCCAAAGCTTGCGATCGCCCATGATCACAGCGTCAATTACGCTGTATTGCTCGAACGCAAACTGATCTTGGCTCAATACGCCCAGCTTCAGCCCCGGAGTAATAGACACATTGCCTGAGCTTGGCGCTAGTGCTCCACTCAGGATTTTCATAAATGTCGACTTACCACAGCCGTTTGCGCCAATCAGACCATAACGGTTGCCGTTGCCAAATTTAGCAGAGATATTTTCGAACAGTGGCTCGGCACCAAATTGCATGGTGATATTGTTTGTACTAATGATAGCGGCGTCCTCGAAGGAAATTTCTTTTAAATAACAAGTTGTTAATTCACTTTCGAGATACGGTGAGACAAGGGCATATTGAAAGTGGCCGCCATTCTATCTGATTCGTTCAATAGGTGATATAGATCACGCTAATGTTGCGAAGGATTTTTATCAAAAATAAAGCGTGGCTTTAACCACGCTTTGCTTATTAACGACATCTTGGATTAAAAATCGAGATGGTAATTGTTGTTGGATTGGTTCAACGAAATCACCCAGTTCTTCTCAGGTTCACCGGCATTCATTGGTACCCATTGTGCGTACAACTTGGTCCAATTGCCATTCACCTCTAACTCAACCTGATTGGTTCGGGTTGGATAAATGGTGGTGATGCGTGACGTTGGGTCTGCAATCACATCACCGTTTTCAGCCATAAACGCCTCTCTGGTGTAAAGATGCAATGCACCATCAGAAGCCCCTTGGTAGTTCATAGACAAGGTAATGGTCTCGCCAACATCAAAGGAAAAGTCACGTTGTGCCACAATGTCTTGGGTTCCTTTAATAGGATCATCCGACGCCTCAGGAGGTGGAGTTGAAGAACCTCCACCGCCTCCGTCACCACCTCCACAGGCAACGGCAAGCAATGAAACAAAAATAATGGTTGGCAGCCTTGTAAAGATATTCATGGGATGCTCCTTGCTATTCCGTTGCTGAGATAACTTTGCCACTCGCTGGTGCGTTGTACCAACTGGTGTCCGTTTCGCCACTGCTGGTTACCCATGCTGGGAATCCTGTGTAGGCATGGCTGATGTCTGTTTTCTCGGTTGGGTGATCCCATTCATCACGAATGTTGATTGCCCAAGGCATGTTGTTGCTGGTTAGGAAATATTCCGAGCCGCCTGTGTCGTCATCATGCAGGTTGAACAATGCGTTATTCATGTCCCCAGTGCCTGAGAATGTCTTAAAGTGGGTTTGCCATGTAATGCCAGGGAAAGTCGAAACAAAGTCCCCGTGGTAGGTACCTTCTGCCGCAAAGATAAATGAGTCATATGGCGGGTAACCGATTTGATCTCGTGCGACTGGCGTGGTCAGTTCGACGACCATCTGGTAGCTGAGGATGTCGGTAGCTTGCTGATTCAAGCAATTGCTCTGAGTACGGTAATAAGTACAACCTGAAGTCAGAACACCAAGCGCATCCAGTTCAGCTCTTAAATCCTCCGATACCACCAACACGGTTTCGCTGCCAGATTGAAGCACCGTATGCTCCACTGCTTGCCCATTTTTGGACACCGTTACCGATGCCACGTTGGATGAATCCACATTAGGCAGCTTCACGGCAAAACCATTGGAATAACCCGCCCCCATTGCTTGTAGGGTGTAATCGACGGTAATGGTCTTTAATTCACGTTGACCATTCAAAAGTTCGGTCACACGATAGCGCCACACCACATCGTTAAAGTCGTAGTCACCCATTAACGGCCAGCGATCTTCGAACGCCATCGTTGCGTAAGTGTTGGAACTTGGATAAACCGAGGTCACAGTCACGTCAGGATCATTTTCTTGAACAAGAACTTCGTATTTCGAGTCAGTGGTGCCATCGGTGTTCACACCATCAACTGCCGTGAAAGGTGTCACTTCAACAGTAAAAATTAGGTCATTAAAATCGTTGTCTCCACTAGGGCGTTTAATGTCCTCAAACCCCAAGACTAGGAATTCATTCTCAGTGTCTAGGAATGCCACATTGTGCCTACGGTAATCGGCAGTCGCTTCTGGGTTTAGACTGGATAAACTGTAAAAAGGGGTATTCCAAGGACCTAGGTAATGAATGTTGTTATAAGTACCTACATGCCAACCATTTGGAATCAAGAAGAACGCTAGCGTTTGGCCCGAAGTGAGTTGTACATCCAGATTGATCGTGTCCCCTTCTTGCATATCACCATCAGGAGCTTTGGAGGTGTTAGGGAAAATCACTATGTGAGCAGCAATATCATCCTTGGTCGCTGGGGGGTTGGCTGTGTCATAAACAAAATATCCGAGGGTATTTCGATATCCAGCCCCTTCGTTCAGGAATGTTACAGACGCAGTTGCGTATTCAGCACCATCAAGTTCGTCATCGATATCGATGTTTGAATAACGCTCTGGTGCAATAAACGCACTGTTAACGTAAGTGCCTTCTGGAAGCATCGAGTAGACATTTGAGAGCGTATCGTGAGGTAAAGAGTCCGCAATGGATACAGTCTCTAAAGGCTTGCCTTTAATGGTGTAATTTGAGTTGTCGCTACCTGATTCGAACGATAAATCACTGGTAGTGAGTGCGTATCCAAACATTGACACGCAGCAACTGGTCAGCGCAATCAGTTTCCCCGCTTTCATGTTATTCCCCCTCATCAACTGAATCGATGGTCGTAGAGAGATAAGGCAAATATGATGCCGAAATAACTTCTTTATAAAACATGAATTTATATTTGCTTTAATGTCATTCTCATTTTGAGAATTAAGCTGATAGGCAAAGTGAGGCCAAATGGGAAGAAAAGAAAGAAATGCGAAAGGTGGACCACATGAAACAAAAAAGCGCCCCGAAAGACGCTGTTAATATCAATTAGTATGAATCTATGAACGCGCAGTCATTGGGTGGCTTGGACTCATTTCTAGCAAATCCCACAGGTTGCCATAGAGATCTTCAAATACGGCGACTGTGCCGTAGTCTTGCTCCGCTGGCGGGCGAACAAACTTAATACCCTGCTCTACCATTCGATTGTAGTCACGCCAGAAGTCATCGGTATTCAAAAATAGGAACACACGTCCACCGGTTTGATTACCGATGAAGTCATGCTGCTCTGGCTTAGACGCTTTGGCTAGCAATAATGTCACACCATTAGAACCCGGTGGAGAAACCACAACCCAACGCTTGTCTTGCTCTGGTTGGTAAGTATCTTCCACCAGCTCAAACTTCAGCTTATTCACATAGAAATCAATCGCTTCATCGTAGTCTTTTACGACCAAAGCAATATGGATAATGGATTGTTTCATCGCGTTATACCTTGAGTTTTCCGCTGATTACCGTCTTTGCGGAGCCAATCAGTTTAATGCGTCCGTTTTCTAACAACTCGGTTTGTAAGTGGCCGCCACGCGCTGAGGCTTGATAAGCTCTAAACTGATTTTGACCGAGCTTCTGCGCCCAAAACTGAGTCAGTGCGCAATGGGCTGAGCCTGTAACAGGATCTTCGTTCACGCCTACCCAAGGAGCGAAATAGCGCGAGATAAAGTCGAGGTCTGGGGAGTTCGATTGAGCAGTGACCACCACGCCGCGCCCTTGAATGTTCTTTAATGCATCAAAGTTAGGCTCGAGCTCCAACACGGTTTGTTCACTGTCGACTTCAATAAAGCCTTTGCTGTCAAACTGAGCGTAAGAAACCACTTGCTCCGCTTTGAATCCAAGCGCCGCTAGCAATGTAGCGTCTTGTTCAACATCCATTTCAAGCTGAGTCGAAGGAAAATCGAGCTCAATTGTCGACTCGTTTACTTTTGCATGAAGCTCACCAGAGAGAGTTTGAAAGGCAATGGTATCGCCAACCTTCGCTAATCCTTGTTCTTTTAAGATTTGCGCTGTAGCTAATGTGCCATGACCACATAGCGCCACTTCTACTTTAGGTGTGAACCAACGCAGTCGCATGTCTTTCAAACAGAGAAAAGCGGTTTCTGATACCGCCATTTCTTCAGCGATAGAGAACATCAATGCTTCTGGTAACGGTTCTTGTGAAAGGCAGACTCCAGCAGGGTTTCCTTTGAAAGGTTCGGTGGTGAAAGAGTCCACTTGGTAGATATCGAGATCCATGATGCGTTTCCTAATACTGCTATTTTGGCAAGATGCCAAACAGCTTATCGGTTTCATGGTAAAGCGACAATGCATGCCCTGATTGTTCTTGCAAAACACAAACAAAAGGCACCTTTCATGATGCCTTTTAGTCTCTATTTGGATTGGTTGTATATTAGCTCAATCATTTCCTTTACTTCTTGGCTAACAAACGCTTGTTTATGTAATGTCTTTTCGATAGCTCTAGACATTGAAGGACTTCTAGATTCTGCTTGGGAGATAATTTGCCGAACGTACGCCAAATCTGAAGCATCCTGACTAGCGCTCCATTTAATCAACGCGACACCAGCTTCATATTGCCCCATATTAGCAAGGGAATTTAAAGATGCTGCCACTAATTGGCTCTCAGCTGCATTACTATCAATCACTTGCTGCAAGTTCGGAACCAAACGTTCATTATTTAAGTATTGCAAACTAGATAAAGCCACCTTGGATTTGCTGCCATCAGTTTTGGCCATATCAATTAAGAACTCCAAATCACGCGCCGAAGCATTCTTCGCAATCCCTTGAGCAACATCACCGATATAAAGATTATCTTCTTCTAACTCTACAAAGCTATCCTTCAATAAACTGGTGTGATTGGCATCTTTAGATATCTTTTGTATGGACTTCTTCGCTACGTATACCGTATCTGAGCTCGAGTTAGAAAGCGTTTGCAACGCGTCTAGAAGTACGGCAACAGATTCTGGGGTGTTAATAGCCGCCAAAAGGCTCAATAAGTACTCCTGCGTCCGATCAGACGCATCATTAGGGCCTAGCTGCAATAGCTTTCTAATTTCATCATAAACATCAGGGGCTGCTTTCTCCTTCAACATAAGAATCAATTGTTTTTCTTTTGCTGAATCGACCCTTGCTATCTTTATGGAATTCACCAATTCTTGCCAAACACCAAAAGTCGAAATGCTAGTGCTTGTCTGCCGACTGTCCTGCACGATCATCTCTCCATCCCGGTTGGTATATGCATCTTCAATATTTGATGCTTTACCACCTTGTCTAGTCTGCTCATGAGCAATAGCTTTACTACTCTCGTCCCCCACCAGTTCAGAACTAACAGACTCACGCAAGCCAAGTTTGGTATACCCAAAATAAGCGAGTAGCGAAAAGCTGCTAACAAGAATGGCTAGTTTTTGTTTTCGCGTCACATTTTGTCTCCCCAACCTATGGATTCTGATACTTGCTGGTACATCTCAAATAAATCTGTAACTTGCTTAGTCTGATCGATATGGACGATATTATGACCATCATTCGTTAAAGAGAAATCAACATTTCTACCATATGGAGTAAGAACCTGGCTTAACTTTTGGCTATTGACGGGTACGATACCATCGCCAACCAAACTTGCTCTCGTTGCGCCATTTTCTATATACCTAAGCGTACTAGGATGTGGGTGGTCGCCATTAAACCATGATCCATAGTCGTACAAATCATAAATACCAACAACTTCAACATCTGTATCCAAAATACCAAATTCAGTTCCGCTGTAACTTAGTTGAGATAACACTGTTTTTTCTAACGCCAGTACATCTCTATTCAACGCGATAACTGATTCAGACTCAGGTGATAGAAAATCAACACTAGGAGCCATCAAGTCCATAACGTATTGACCAATTGGTAAACCCCAAAATGTTCTTTCACCAGCCAATAATTCAATCACTTCCCAGCTGTCTTCACAAACACTATTGTCCTGCCTAAAACTGCTCTTTGGCGTACAATTCTCATCCATATATTTATAAAAACGTCCAAGCGGTGAACCTTGATGAGGCGTACCTGTTGTCATCATTGCTTTTACATGATTTCTATTAAGTAAGGCGGTATTTTGTAGGTAAGCTCTAGCAGCTAAGCCACCTCGGCTATGACCAATCAGCACTATCTCCGTATCGATTCCAAGTTCATCTACAATTTTACCAATGATCGTTTCTACTTCTTTGCCTAGCAACTCAAAGCTAGAGTAGTCTCCATTGCACCCCAGAGCAGAAACACAAGTTTTCCCATCGAGTCCTTTAGAGCTGAGTATTGTATCTCTGTCATATCCACCGAAATCTAAACTAAAACAGTACTCCCCACGCATATTAACATCTGGAAGCGAGACGAGTTCGCTATCCAAATCGAGTACCTGACAGGCTCCAGAATAAAAACTATCGTCATTGATCAACGGTTGCCATGTTTCTGAACTTGATGCTAGGCCATGCAATAAAAGAGTGACTTTGTTGACGATTATTTCATCTAGTCTCGCCAATATTTGGTAACTCGTATCTTCTTCGGCAGACACTGCGATGAAATGAACCTGACCTGTTTTAAGTCTTTGCAGACATTTTTCATCAAGCTTGTAACTGTTGTTTGACCGACAGTCATAATCAAACTTAGTTGGAAGAGAGCCTTGTTTCACGTAAAGGTCGGCGTCACCTGATAATCCTTTCAAACTGATATTGAGTAAAATGTCTTCCGGAGTTTCTACCTTAAAGTAATGCCACTGCCCTGAGTTAATATCTTCACTTAAAGGCGCAGATAGCGACAATGTTGTAGGACGACTGGCTGTGTGATCATCGAATTCATACGGGTAGGAATCTTCGTCGTTTAAGATACCATCGCCGTCGATATCAAGGTCATCGCTATCAGCGGTGCCATCTTGGTCGGTATCGACTTCCATCTCATTTTTTGAGTTTCTCACGACATGCAAGAAATCATTTGGATCGGATTGAATCTGAGCGTAATGACTTAGACTTTCATATGTCTCTGTTGAGTTATCGAGAACTTGTTCAAAACTCGCATCGCTATCTGGCAGTAGATTTAATCGAACTAAATCTTCTGCGATAGAAATCATTCGCTCATCATTGTTCTTCACGAAATCTGACAGCAAATGCTCAGGCTTAACTTGAAGCTCTGCCGCTAATTGCTTTATTGCCTGTTCCGTTGTCAAACCTGACTGAACTTTGAAATAAACAAAAGTAGAAAACGGTGTGACGACATTTGTTCCTGCTGGAGCTGCCATAAGAAAATCATTTGTCACATAGCGATTCAAACCTTCGTCAAAGGTTTTTCCTGAACTTGCATGGACAAAAACGGTGTAGTCCTCAGGATTAATATCATCCGGAACCTTAAATGTTGCGACTCCTTTTGATCTTGTTACGGCAGCAAGAGATGATCTTTGAGTCGGTCCTACTCCCTCCTTATCCAACCAAGCGGTCGCATCAACTAAATAACCATCAATTGCTGTAATGGAGTAGTCATTGTAGGTTGTTGACGTTGTTGAATTCGACGCACTGGATGAGGAGTCATCTCCACCGCAACCAGAAACCAATAACAATGAGCAAAGAGCCGCCCATTTATAAATAGCCATTGCAAATCTCCATATAACACAAAATGCATAATCAACGAATACTAACAGGCTTAAATATCATTACAATTTGTTATTTAACAGTTAGTTGAGCGATCTCAAATATAAATAGAAAGAATGCAATTCAACAAATTATTATTCGACGAGTATGGGGGGGATATGGATAGCGGCCTCAATCAAGCGCCATATGTCTCGACTCATTCACATTTACAGGACACATGAAAAAGGCACCAATCGGTGCTTTTTGTTTTACTTAGTGAGTGTACTTACAGCTCGTGCCCGGTTCGAGCGATGATGTCGTCTTGTGCATCACCCGAAGTCATGTTGCCTTCGACTTTAATGATGGTGCTGGCTAAGATTTCTTGCTGCTCATCAGTAAACAAACCATAACAACGATCTTGAATTGTTGCTCGATCAAAACCAACTACCAGCGAAGATTTTGGCAGCCCAGCCTCAAGAACACTCAACAAGCGATGGAGGTGATGAAACTGGGCATCGAAGCCATTACATTACCAACCGATGTGGCGGCACAAATGTTCGCTCACCCAGCAGTAAAACCGGCGTTTGCACAGTTCGATAAAGACTGGAAAGAGACGTTTGGCGAGAAACTTTCATTTGAAAGCTAATTAAAAGTAGCAGCTAGACGTCTCAATGAATAATAAAGGGAATCTTCACTCACCCTGTGCGCCGGTGAGTTTAAGATTCCCTTTTGTGTTTCAGATAAAGAAGTAGCGCTATAGCAGCTCTCTATTGGTCAGTGACCAAAGGTACACGCGCTTGAGTAAACTGATTTTGAACCTCTTACGAATACCTCGTTTGGAATAGCGGAGTCGGCTTGGCAAAGTAATTGCTTTCAGCTCGGTTTTCATTTCTTTTCCATCCACCAACACAGTAAACCTCCGATGCAGTAAGCTAGCAGATCTTTCCAATCAAATGTGGCGCCCAAAATTACAGCCAGAGGCGATGAAGGTTCGATACCAAGCCAAACAGCAACCTGTAACAATTGCCCCAACTCGACGGCAAACGCAATCAACACCACCAATGAAACCAGCCAGTTAACGGACATGGAAAACAAGCTTGCGAGAAAGTAGTAGAGCCAAACCACAACCAGAACATCGCCAAATGTCGGACGAATAAAGCTGTCTCGAACAAAGAGCGCGATAACGACCAATGCGATAAAACACACCAAGCTTCTGAGTCCATTTTTTGCAGAAAATTGCAAGTGGATAGCGGACGTCTCTATCACCATATCGCTTGGCCGACCAGCGAGAGTGGCTCGCTTAAACATCTTCATGATTCGCCTCTGCGCTTTCTTCCACTTTCTTATTTCGTGCGTACCAGTCGATGTTGCGTGTAATGACCATAGTGAAGCTCAAAATCGCGAAACACAGTAATGTCCCCATGACCAATGCGTAACTCTCTGCTTGTAGCAAGCCAAACAGCAATCCATAAAGAGTGAGCAAACACGCTCCGAATATCGCGCCGTGTTTGGTGTTACTCAACATACCGCTCACGTACACACTTAAAAGCCCAGTCGATGCGACTGCCGACACCACATATGCCCAGTTGAAGCCGAGGTGTTCACTCATCGAAATCAGCAACAGATAGAAAAGCGCTAAAGCCAGACCAATAAAGCCGTATTGTACTGGGTGAACCGGACGCGCTTGGAACAGCTCCAGCAAGAAGAAACTCGCAAATACTAATGTGATAACCAACAGTGAATAGTTCACTGCTCGGTGAGATTTCAGATAGTGGTCCACGGGATCAATCAAATCTACGCCCATTTGTCGCTGTTCAAGCTCGTGACAAGCGTGATTAGATGACAAACAGCTTTGGAACAGCTGCGCGATATTGGTTGAGAAATTGTTGCTCGCCCATTGTGCGTTAAATCCATCTTCAGATACTTCTGACGACACCGGTAAGTAATCACCGATAAAGCTTGGATGTGCCCAAGCTGAAGAGAGCTCAACCGTTGTTTGACTGCCGATTGGTGTGACTTGAAGCTGCCCCATCCCTTGCAGCAAGAAGTTAAGATCGAACGCCAAAGGTTGCTCTGTGTTTAGGTCTGCAAGTGTCAGAGCATTGTGGAAGCCTTGTGGTAACTGGTCTAGCCCTGTTCCCGGTGCGACTTCGATATCAGCACTCGCCATGGTCATGTCATCCAAACGAATCAATCCGCGGCTGTCTTCAATGCCAACCACTAGACTCATGTTTTCAATATCAAGCCCCTGCAACGCCGCGACATCGTCTGCATCAAAAGCGCCTTTCAGCGACACTTGCGCTTTGTATAAACGCGCACGGTAAATACCTCGGTACTTTTCAAAACTGTCCAGATTTGCGCTCATATCAAAAGTGCTAGGTAGGAGGAATTTACGACGCTCTTTAATCTGTACTTTGTCATCTCGGTAACTGGTTTCGGTGTAGTTAACCATGATGAATGGACCAATGATGCGCTGTTCGCCGCTGCTGCTGCGTGCGATGTCATTTCTGACTTCATCTTGGCGATATGAGCGTTCTGAGATCAGCCCTGTGACCATTGAAAGTGGGATTTGCAGTAAAACAAACAAAAACAGCACGAAGGAGAACTTCGTGCCGAGTTGGTTATTGAGGATCTTTTTCATATTTCATTCTCCATTTGCTGATGGGAGTAATCTAAATCAGCAATTTGGAGAACGAATGGAGCTAATGTGGAGTTTCTATGGAGTTGGTAAAATCAAGGTCACTTTCACACCAGAATCGACGTTTTCTACTTGTAACTTACCTTTGTGCAGCTTGACCACTTGCTCAACAAAATTAAGCCCAAGCCCAGTGCTCTTAACGCCATTTTCCCGAGCGAGGGAGTAGAAGCGCTCGGTCAAACGAGGTATCGCGTAGTCGGGAATGTGAGGACCTGAATTGAAAATCGATAGGCACACTTTCTCTTTCGTGACCTCAGCTTTCCATTCAATACCTCCATCTGAATGAACAAAATCCAGCGCATTATCCATCAAGTTAAAAACGGCTTGTTTCAGTAAGAAGGCATCACCAAGCACGGCGAGATGGTCATCAATTTGGATGTTGGCAGTGACCGACTTAGCACTCAAACGCGCATCCGCCGATTGAACCACTTCATTGACCATTTGTTTTAGCGAGATAGCTTCGACTTGCTCTAGCTCGGGGCGCTTTTCAAGACGAGCAAGTTCTAGCAACTTATCAATCAATGACTGCATGCGGTCGCTTTCTCGCTCAATGTTGCCAGCAAAGCGCGTGACCTTTTCTTCAGGCAACGGCATTTGCAATATTTCACTCGCGCCTTTAATCGCTGATAACGGACTTTTCAGCTCATGAGTCAGCGTCTGTACGTACTCTTCCACATATTGTTTGCCGTCGAGTTGGTTGCGCATTTTCTCCAATGCGTCGCTTAGCGTGCCGTACTCATAGAAGATACGAAATGTAGGCTTAGAGACCTTTTCGCCCTCACCCATTTTGGTCGCGTAGTCTTCTAGCTTGTTCAGTGCCGAGTGAATTCGCCAAGCAAACAATGCCCCTGCCAGTAGCACTAAGCCACTCATCCACACCATCCAAAACAACACATTGCGTTTAGAGAGATCGATGAAAGGTTGTACTGAGCGATTGGATTTTGCCACCGTTACGCTGCCAATGATTTCGCCTTTGTGGTAAATGGGCGCAGCAACGTGCATAACGGTTGAGAGTGGATCTTTCGGGTCTTCAATGGTACTGCGCGCGCCGTATTGACCACGCAACGTGAGATACACATCATTCCATTGCGAGTAGTCTTTGCCTACATCTTGCTGCCAAGAATCTGCAATCACAATGCCTTGTTTATCAGTTATGTAAATTCGATGGTTAATCGCTTTTTTGCCGATTTCCCAAATGCGCGCTTGAGGTTCTCGCTGCCCATAAGCCGCTAGCAGTTTGGAAAAGCGACTCTCAGATAACTTGTCGTTCGCGACGTCCTCTTCAGCCAATACCGCGAGTAAGTTCGCCATATCCACCAGCGTCTCTTCGGTGGTTTGACGCACAGTTGGCTTAAGCTCTTGGACGACAGTTTTACTCACCATGTAAGCCGTCATTCCGACTAAGATGAAGTAGAGAAAAAACAGTCTGAGTCCAAGCGGGATCTTCGGCCAGCGATTCATCATTCACCTTTAATGCAGTAAAAGTACCCAAAGCCACGCTTAGTACAGATGCGTTCAGACATCTCAACCGGCTTCAACTTGTGGCGAATCGCTTTGATGTGGGTATCGATATTACGCTCATATGCAGCCTCTGGCGCCATATCAGCAGCGATCATAAGCTGCTCTCGACTCAATACATTGGAAGAGACAGAAATCAGTTTATTGAGGATCTTGAACTCCACCGCAGTTAACCCAAGCATTTGCCCGCCAATACCATAGTCGAAGTTTTGCGCAACCAAGTCATGGCTCAATTGAGGTTGTTCTGGAACAGTCACAGACTCCGGTTTGTGCTCCATCATCGGCGCTTTAGCTTTGATTCGAAGTTTAATACGAGCCAACATTTCACGCGGGCTAAATGGCTTAGTCACGTAATCATCCGCGCCAATCTCCAAGCCCACTACACGTTCAATTTCATCGCTTCTTGCAGTGAGAAAGATAATCGGAATATCAGAAAACTCACGGATGGTTTTGCACAATTCAAAACCATTGCCATCCGGTAAACCAACATCCAACACAAGTAACGCTGCTGGGTTTTGTTGCAAAAAAGCTAAACCCTCGCCTGCCGTTGCAAACCACGCCGCATGATAGCCATCCATCTCTAATACATGAATGAGGTTTTCTGCAATAGCAGATTCATCCTCAATAATAACGACAGTTGATTGGTCGCTCATTGTCTTAACCTCGTTGACGATATTTATTTTTGTGTTGGGGTTATCCCTTACTTTGATGCAGAGGCTATCGGATTGATACAGCAATGGCAAAATCCGCGAGAGATATTAATAAAACAAAATTCATTCAAATAATGGAACTTATCACCCGCACTGATGACTCACTACATTTGCGAATACAATGATTTCACCCATTGATATGAACAGTGTTCATTTTACACTCTTTGGTTGGAATCAATTTAAAGGACAATAACGGATGAAAAGAGCACTACTCCCCTTAACGTTAATCACTTTGCTCTCTGGCTGTGCCAGCATGTCTCCCGAAGAATGTAAAACCGCGGACTGGTACAACGTCGGATACCAAAATGGCTTAAACGGCAACGCGCCAAGCATTATTAATAGTTATACCGAAGACTGTAACGAGGCCGGGGTGACTCCAAATCGCGCGCAGTGGAAAGAAGGCTTCGATAAAGGCACCATCATCTATTGCTCTCCAGACAACGGTTACACCGTGGGAAGTGAGGGCAGAGAATATTATGGCGTATGCAGCAACAAGCAATTTCTTGAAAATTACCAATTAGGTCGTCAGGAATATCAACGCCAACAGCGTATCCAACAAATCGATACCGAAATCTCGGTTATCGACAATCAGCTAGACAACAATCCTGATAAAGAAAATTCTAAGCGATTAAAAGAAAAGAGAAAAAGGCTAGCAGATGAGCGTTCACAACTGCTCACACCAACCATTAATTTCAATTTGAACTTCTAAAACCGCTGCATTTCGTTTGCTAAAAATCCATGGCCCTAGCTCAGCTCTAGGGTCATAAATTGGCTGTTCGGATCGAGTTCGTAATCCCCGAACGGCTTACAGTAGACAAAGCCATGTTTCTCATACAGCAGACGGGCAGGCTCAAAAAATTCCATCGAACCCGTTTCTAGGCTTAATCGTCGTAGCCCTTTTTGCTTTGCTTGCTCAATCACATGAATCAATAATTGAGACGCCACACCTTGGCCTCTTGCCGATGGCGTAGTGCGCATTGATTTCAGCTCTGCGTGTTGCTCGTCCAATTCCTTAATCGCAGCACAACCAAGTAGCTGTTTCTCTCTCCATCCAGTCCAAAATGTCACTTCTGGCGCTTTCAGTCTATCCAAATCTAACGCATGTACGCTCTCTGGTGGCGACGTGGCATACATATCTTGCAAATGCTCTTCTAGCAGCGCAATGACCTCTGCTCTTTCTAAATTATCGACTTCAATGTTCACATGTCTTCCTTGAGAGTTCGTGGTTATTCATTCAATTGCATCAAATTTATTGCAAAACTTTAGTAAGTACAATCTATTGCTTTGTTCTTCTTTACAACCCTTGTCGCATGATGTGCTGAGGCCCAACCGGACCACCATGATACAGCTCGTTAGTATCTTCAAAGCCCGCCTTTAGGTAACACTGGTAGGCGGGGACGTTTCGACAATTAACCGTTAGGTAGAGAAATTCAAACGTTGGGTAATGCAACTTAACAAAATCCCCAAACAGCCCGATTGCTTGCTTCGCAATACCTTTGCCTTGATGGCGATGATCCACCAGTAATGAGCGAACACCTAAACTTCTTTGAGGGCAAAAGTCATAATCTTCACTGTACGCAGCATCAAATAAAAAGAACCCGACGACACGATCATCTTCAAGGATCAAATGAGGCAGCTCTGTCGGTTTAAGACTTTCCAACCGCTTACCAATATTCTCAACCGTAAACTGAGCTTGATCTTCCAAGACTTGCAGCTCAATGGTTTGAGCGTGTCGACATGGCGTATACTTTTCAATAGTAATCATGGTCATCCTTGTTTAATTTACATTCGATTCATACAGGGTATGTCGTAAATGGAAATACCTACGGTCGTAATTCCCACTCGCAGGCAAACGTTTCACATTTTATTATCCTCGCCAATTGTCAGTGAGGTTATTATGTTCCGTTTTCTGCTTTGTAGTTTTTCCCTTGTATTACTCTATCCTACCGCGATTGATCTTTACCTTGTAGGTTTGCCACAAATTGCAGCCGATTTACACGCCAACGAGTCACAATTACATATCGCGTTCTCTATCTATCTCGCGGGAATGGCAGCCACTATGCTATTTGCAGGCAAGATTGCCGATTCCATTGGCCGCAAACCCATGGCTATGGTTGGCGCTGCGATCTTCATTGCGGCATCACTGCTTGGTAGCATGGCTGAGCAATCCACTGCATTTTTAATCTCACGTTTTGCCCAAGGTATTGGAGCAGGCTCTTGTTACGTGGTTGCTTTTGCCATTCTAAGAGACACGTTGGATGATAAACGCCGCCCTACAGTGCTATCTATGCTCAACGGCATTACCTGCATCATTCCGGTCATCGCGCCAGTGATTGGGCACTTGATCATGCTTAAATTCCCTTGGCAGAGTCTGTTTACCACTATGGCAGGCATGGGTGTGGTGGTTTGTTTGCTTTCAGTCTTGGTGCTGAAAGAATCGAAACCTAGCGTCATCCCACAACAAAACACCGCTTCAGCTTCTAACCAAGAAAACTTCTGTGAACGCTTTTTTATCAGCCGACTCATCATTACTGCCATTGGCGTGACCACCATTCTTACCTACGTGGATGTCTCTCCAATGCTGGTGATGGGCGAACTTGGTTTTGATCGTGGTGGCTACTCTTCGGTCATGGCTGGCACAGCATTAGTCAGTATGATCACTTCTTTCTCTGCGCCATTGGCTTTGTCTTACTTTAAGCAACGTACTCTGATGTTGATTTCGCAAACCTTGCTTGTCAGTGCTGCGATGGTGATTGGTTTTGCGCATCTAAACCAATGGGGAATCCCATTTTACTTATTCGGATTTGGGCTAATTTGCGCTGGCTTCTCGATTGGCTTTGGCGTGGCTATGAGTCAAGCGCTCAGCCCTTTCTCTCTGCATGCTGGTGTAGCAAGCTCACTGCTGGGCATCGCTCAAGTATGTTGCTCTGCCCTCTACATCTGGTTTATGGGGTTCATCGGCGTTAATGCGCTGAATATGTTGGTGTTTATGTTAGCAATAGGTGGCGTAATCAGCTTGTCTCTAATACTATTTATTCCTATGCCTGCTCATGAAAGCCACTATGAAGAAGTCACTAGCTCGTCTTGATCTCAACTTGTTGTTCACTCTGCAATTGCTGCTGCAAGAGCAGAGTGTTTCTAAAGCGTCGAAGAAATTAAACGTCACGCCTTCAACGGTAAGTAAATCGCTTAATAAGCTTCGTGACTGGTTTGATGATCCTCTGTTTGTCAAAACACCAAAGGGATTAGCACCCACTCCGTTAGCGCAAAGCATGGAGCAAGATCTGGCGGAATGGCTACAAATTGGCAGCCAAATTGCGGAGAAACGCAGCGATATAGCCCCAAAAGGCATACGCTTTGATCTGACCATTGAATCCCCGTTAGTGCTGACGATTCTTGATAATCTTCTTGTTGCAATCCACCAGCGCTACCCAGACGCCAAAGTCAAAACCAGTAACTGGGATTACGATTCACTCGATGCGATTGTGCGTGGAGAGGCAGACATCGGCTTTACCGGAAGAGAGAGCCATCCCCGCTCGAAAGAGTCACTCGACCTGCTCCCTTACTTCCTCGATTTTGAAGTATTGTTCTCAGATTTACCTATGGTGTACTTGCACAAGAATCACCCTGCTTTGAAGCAGGAATGGAATCTTGAGACCTTTTTGAGCTATCAACACATCAACATTGTTTGGGAAAAGAGTGAAACATGGGCTTTAGATGAAGTGTTGAGTGAACTTGGCCTACAGCGCTCTATTGGCTTAACCATGTCGAGCTTCGAGCAGTCTCTGTTTATGGCCGCGCAACCACACCACAATATGCTGACCACAGCGCCGCAGTACTGCGAGAGTTACACCAAGAAGCTGCATCCAGATTTGGTGTGCCTACCCATTCCATTGGAACAAACTCAACAAGATAAACTGCTGATCCCATTCACCATGATTTGGCACAAACGGAATGCTTACAACCCAAAACTGGTGTGGTTACGAAATACCATTAGGTTGCTTTTTTCCAGCCAACCGTGACGAGCAATTAGCAGCTAAGTGGGGTGAAAATGTCATCCCACTTAGAGTTTCTAAATGCGCTTCAAATCAGCCGCTGCTTATTCCACATTAACCTGCCTTTTCTCAGCAAGAGCCATAGCGATATTGGCTTTGCTGTATGCACTCTCATTGATGAAGTGCGGATAGATCTCCTGTTTGCCTTCCCAAAAAATGTCGTAACCAAAGAAAGTCGCAAGCAAGGGCTCTCCGGGTTTCACCACTTCGAAATCTCGTCCACAGATCATAGGGTGCACTATCGCAACACGCATTCCATCGTGGTCAACAGGGATCATCACTTCTTCAGTATAAAAATATGCATCATAGTTGTTCAACTCACCAACTTGACCAAGGTTATGCTGCTCAAGGTAATCTAATACCATGGTCAGCATCTTTTTCATCAGCTCTAGAGTCTCGTAGTTTAGCGAACCATGCGCTTGAGCCCCAACTTCGATCATCACACCATGCTGCCCAGTGGTGCACAAGTAAGGTTGGTCATCCCACGCTTTTCTGTCTTCAAACAAGATGTTGGCTTCTGGCATGCGTTGCTTCACATAAGCCCCCATCTTGCGATAGAACACGTCGTTAGAAACCAAAATCAAGGTCGCGCCCATGTTACTGGTGGTGTTATGTAGGTCGACAATAAGTTGCTTTTCTTCAGCGGCATGAGTTTGGGTAAATTGCTTTGCCAATTCTGTCTCTTGCAGGCTCCCGCCTTCACGATGAGAAGAGGCTGATGAATTCGCAAGCGCAAACTCGCGGTTTAAATCCGTCTCAACATAACGAACGTTTTGCTTTACCGCTTCCGGGTTGCCAAGCACACATTGAGTGCTGAACGTAGAGCGTTCAGCATCGTAAAGACGATCTTTGATGAGCTTCTGAAGATAAATGCCAGAAAGCTCATTACCATGCGTGCCTGCTACGAGCAGAACACGATTAAGTTTGTCCATAAAAGTGATATTCCAAATATTGAGTAAAAGTGAGTTTTGGTTGAGGTTGAGCAGCGCCGTGCTTTTTAGCGAAAGGCCATTGCTCCTTTCCCTACGCCTTCATAAGCAATGATTTGTAACGACTGTCCTTCATCCAATGAAGGAGCGATTTCATTTGCGACAAACACAGCCAACAACTCTACCGTCGTATCGGTGTTCAATACCTCGGTTTCGCTGTGCGCGATAGCGAGTTGGAAGTCACCTTGTGAAGTGGCGTATCGGAAACCAAAATGCGTGTCACAGTTGATGAGGCTTGCGTGTTCGCTTAGATCCAGGTGGCCAATCTCGACTAAGTCTTCGATGGATGCGAGGTAGATATCTTGCCAACGCTGTGCAAAAGCGTGCTCACGAACGGTATCTCGCTGACCATCAACCAAAATTTGAATCGGTGAGCGATGCCCGTGCGCAATGCGCTGGCAGTTACCGTCGTGTTTTTTCAAACCGTGGGTGTAGTGATAATACGCACCATCAAGTTTTTCATGACGCAAGGTCAGATCAATCGATGCGACATTACTTGGCAGATGACCTTGCAGGACGTCGTGGATGTGTTGCGTTAAGCTCTCTATTGAGATGTCTTCCGCGTTCACAAAACAAAATGCTTCATCGGGGCAATTCAGGTGAATACTCTTTTCTCCACGCATAAGATCCACTTGAGAATAGCCCGCTTCGGCATTGGTAATTTCCACCGCCTCGTTCTTTACGGGTATAAGCAAACGGTGATCAACATATTGATCCACCAATTGCTTGATTTGTTTTTTCACTTTAGAGAAATCCAGCACCATGCTCATCTCATTGAGATCACCATGCATTACTACGTCCAGAATCCAACTCTCACCCACCATGCCTCGTGTTTGACACAGGTATGAAGCATCAATAACCGTGAGATCGTTAACAAATAGATTCAATCTGAATTCCTCATTCTATATCGAGCATTAAAATCAAATTGTTATATTATAACACTTGCTATTGTTACTCAATTTCGCAATATGATGACTTTTTGACTCAATGCTGCACTTGTTCTCTTTTGTTTAAGTAAAACTAGCAGCTGTTAATGAAGCATTGTTATTTTTTGGTGTCGCACAGCTGACTTTGCTCGCACTTTACAGGCGGCAAGCACAGCAACCATGTTTACGGTTTGGGTTGTAGTGGCAGCGCTTTCTGAGAACTTGTTTAAACCAATGTCGATGGGCCGCGGGGTTGATGTTCCAATGCCAGTGATTCTGCTTGGTGCAATAGGTGGTATGCTCTTCTATGGCATCGTTGGCCTGTTCTTGGGTGCCGTTATCCTAGCAATTTGGTACGAACTGTTCGTTTGGTGGTTGAGCATTGAGAAAGCACAACAGCAAGAAGAGAGCTTGCGAGAAGAGAAGGATGAAGCACAAGCCGAATCAGGACACGGTGCGGTCATCTAATCTTTATTAATCACCTCATCAATTGAAACAAACCGCTGCCTTTGCAGCGGTTTGCGCAACTAAGTTCACAGTTTCATTGTTTGCTATCCGATTAAAATGACGTTCTTGTTAAATTTTCAATCTTCTTACATTAGGGAGTTGCAATCAGACAATGAACGATGCACTCTCGATGACCACCAATACAGTGCTTAGGATAAAAACAATGAAATTGATCAAGCCTTTAACTTGCGCGCTTGCTCTGGCAATGAGTGGCATGGCTTTCGCGGATGTGACAGTAACCGTTCCTGACGACGTTTCTATTTTGGCGGCTAACGGCGAGAAAGTGAAATTATCGGGTGGCTTCTTTGCTTCTGAACGTTCACTAACTCTGCCAGATGGCGTTAACCAAGTTGTATTCCGTTACTCACCATACTTCAGCCAAGGCAATGATCGCCTAAGCGTGGAAAGTGACGTTATCGTAACTCGTTTCGACGCAGCGGGCGCAGAACTAAGCATACAAGTTCCTGAATACCGAGACCTTCGCCAAGCGGAAGACAAAATCAAAGACCTAGATTGGAAACTGATTGATGCTTCTGGCAACGCAATTGCGGTAGAGCAAGACAAGCTAATCAAACCTGGCATGCAAATCGGTCGTAATTACGTGCGCGAAGTGGAAGATTACAACAAGACAGGTGGCGTAGCGGCAATCGGTGTTGCAACAGCAGCGGTTCAACCTGTAACACTTCCTGCAAAAATTCCAGCAGACATGAAGCAAACTAAGCCTGCGACAATGAAAGCAGATTCAACGGCTGAAGAAATGCTACATTTCTGGTACCAAAAAGCGGACGCTGAGACACAAGCGCGCTTTAAAGACTACATCAACCAGCAATAAGCCCGTTGTGTAGTTAACGAAAGATTCAATGCAAAAAGCCACACTCGAGTGTGGCTTTTTTAATTCAGAATTTATACGCCTAGGTCAGCATTGGACCATAGAATCGGTAGGTAACATCGAGCTCGGACTTATCACTTTCATAGTCCACGCCAATCAACGTAAACGCTGTGCTTTTTGTTGAAGTAATACTCCACTTCGACATAAGGCAGCACGGTGAACTCTTTCAAATCGAGATCAGATTCGAAATCAATGGTGCGAATTTTGTCGAGGTAAGGGTCGTAAGCGTTGAGTTTTGTATCAGTGCGAGAGAAAAAGCCACCCACTTCCACCTCCCATTCGCCAGCCATCGTAGCAAAAGAAGTGAGCGCCGCAAGGCACACTGCCCAACCTGCTTTTTTCATCATCCTTGAATCCTAAGCGATTGAATTTATGTCTGAAGAAAGTGTAGTTGTAGGAAGGGAGATATAAGAAGTTGACTCGATCGCAACTCTGAATGAAACAAAGATTGTAATGCAGGATAAGCGAGTGGCTTAGCAATTGACGACTTTGGTGCCCGAAAGCATGTCGTGCAACAAACGTTGCTCTGGATGGCAAAAAAGCAAAACGATGTTCAATAGTGAAGTAAATGGTATAAGCATCTCAATTAAATAGCTTAGACACAATCGAAGTGAAGCAGTGACTTTCGTCGTATCGTGACCGTTCTTCATCACGACTTTAATACCAACGAGCCGCATACCTATGGTTTGCCCTTCCCTAAGCAAATTCCAATTCACTAACATCAACATAGGTATGGTGAGTACGTAGCTAGCCTTGGTATCTTTTACTAACTGAAGGTTTTCACTCAAGGAGAGTTCGAAGCCATTCACAAATGAATTGATGGTCAACGCGATCAGCAACACGAATCCCGTTACGATCAACAGATCGATGAAACCGCCAATAATCCTTTGCTTTCTCTTGGCAATAGAACGACTCATACCTAATCCCCTCAAATGCAATCTGATGCATTCTAGAGACGAGACTAGGCATGCTCAATTAAGAGACGTTATATTTGTGACGCTCTCTCAGAAGTGAGATGATCTAAAAATTAGTCAGTGCTCACCAATATCTCTCGTAAATGATATTACCACCCGTACGAGCTCGATATTTTTCTAACCCCAACTCTTGCAAAACAGGCGAGGTATCTTTGATCATCTCAGGATTACCGCACATCATCACAAAACTGTTTTCTTTAGAAAAAGGCCGGTCAGCACAGTTAGCCAGCTCTCCTGAAGCGATCAAGGCTGGAATACGACCTTGTAACTTATTCGGAGCATTTTCTCGGCTAACAATCGGCACGTAACGCAAGCGACCGTCATAACGCTGCTGAAGCTGTTCGATCAAGTATTTGTACACCAAGTCCCTTTCATAGCGCACGCCATGTACTAACACAATATGATCGCAGTGCGGCAACAAGTTGATGTCATCGAGTAAAGAAAGGAAAGGACCTATCCCCGTCCCCGTAGAAAGTAGCCAGAGATCATTGGCGTGTTTGGGGATGGTGTCGTGGACCAGATCGCCATGAGCGGTCTCACCCACATAGATGCTGTCGCCCGTTTGAAGCTGCTGCAGCCTTGGAGTTAGTTGCCCTTCTGGATTCGCGACAATTAGGAATTCAAGCCATTCAAACTGCTCACTAGGTGCATTTACCACCGAGTACGCACGGCTGATTGAGTTGCCCTGTTCGTCGAGCAGAGCGAGTTTAGTAAATTGTCCGGCTTTGAAGGAGAGAGGCGCACCGGACACCCTTAAACTGAACAGCTCACCTGTCCAGTCGATTCGTTTTTCTACTCTGGCAAGATTGAAACCTTTCAGCTCTGTCATCGGACATCTCCTTTTGGTTGCACTTACTTAAACCTACGCCTCACAACTGACTATGTAAAGTTTTTAGTTTACAAAAATAAGCAACCATTCTATTTCACAATTTACATACAATTTTATTACAATTTAATCAATTCCATCTAGAATAAATACTCAAAGTGATAAGTCGCTCAGCAAATTGCGGCAACGTCGATGAAAAAGGAACATGAGTAATGGATACGTTATTAAAAGAATTCCCAGTGATTACGGAAATCAAAGTCGCTTGGGGAGAGATGGACGCCCTGCAACACGTTAACAATGCGGTGTATTTTCGTTACTTCGAGACCGCGCGTTTGGACTACTTCAACAAGATTAATCTATTGGTAGATTTGCAGACGTCTCACATCGGTCCGGTTTTAAGTGAAACTCAATGCCGTTACAAGCTGCCCGTTACTTTTCCAGATACGCTTTTAATTGGCTCACGCGTTATCGACATGCAAGACGATCGCATGACAATGGAATACCAAGTGCTTAGCAAGAAGTGGGGCAAGATTGTGACTGTCGCCACCGCCACTGGTGTGATGTTTGATTTTAAGAACAACGTGAAAGCCGCAATTCCAGACCATGTTCGCCAGTCGATTTTAGAACTGGAAAGCAACGTGGGCAGTACGCATCATTTGGAATAATAAAGAGGCGAGATGCGAGAGATTAGAATCGAGATTTCCGACTGCGCTCCTTCGTCGCTATCGGGAATGACGCAGAGGAACTCTTCCAGCTTACGTTATAAGAAAAGCTGTGTCATTCTAGCGAGCCAAGGCGAGACTAAGAATCTACTTACCGCTTGCTGCAGACCATAAAGCAGTGAATAAACTCAATATATTCTGAATCACGCTTCTCGCTCGGGCGCTCAGCCCTCAATGCGAGCTCAGACGTCATTCCGGACGAGCCCGAGCGAGCCATCCGGAATATCTCTTTGAGACGTTAACCAAATCCAATTAACAGAACGTCTCGATGTACAGCGCTTCCACCTTATCTCTCGCCCATTGCGTTTTACGCAGGAACTTCAACGACGATTTAATCGAAGGATCTTTCTGAAAACAATTAACACGAACGCGCTCATGCATTCCCTTCCACCCAAAGTGCTCAACTAAACGGGTAAGGATTTTTTCTAAACTCAACCCGTGAAGTGGGTTATTCGGCTGCTGTTGGCTCATGCTATGGATCCAGTAAAGTGAAGTTGCGCGCTAATCTAACTCAAACTCGCCGTGCAACCTAATGTTTTAGCCTTGAATTGCCCTGCGACTCTCCCCTATAGTAGCTCAAACTTCTTAAAAGCCCCTTTTCATTATGAAAGCCCTCAACGATCTGAATATCTTTGTCGAAACCGCACGCCAAGGCAGTTTTTCGAAAGCCGCCAACAGCATGGACATGACACCTGCAGCCATCAGTGCATCGATCAAACGTCTTGAAGGGCAGATTGGCTTTCCGCTGTTTGTACGCTCGACTCGCAGCCTGCGCCTAACCTCCGAAGGTGAACTGTTCCTAGATAAAACCACCCAAGCATTGGCAACATTGCAAGAAGGTTTGGATCAGATCTCAAGCGCGCGTGGTGAGTTATCAGGTCAATTGCACATCACGGCACCATCTGACTTTGGTCGTAACATGCTGCTTGATTGGGTCGATGAGTTTATCGAGCTCTACCCGAACGTCTCCATCAAGTTAGAGCTGTCTGACAGCTTGACGGATATGTACACCAAACCCGTCGATATTGCGATTCGATACGGTGAACCCGCAGATTCTAACTTAGTTGTGCTGGCATTATGCGGTGCGAACGAACGGATCTTATGTGCCTCCCCAGAATACGTTGCAAGTAATCCAGAATTGACTAAACCAGAAGATCTCCACCAGCACAACTGCTTGTGTTACATGGTAGCGGACTCGGTATACAACAAATGGACACTGACTCGCGAAGGTGAAACAGAACAGGTTGTCGTAAGTGGCAAGCTACTCAGTAACGACAGTGACTTATCCCATCGATTAGCAATTAAAGGCAAAGGCATTACCAATAAATCACTGATGGACATCAGCCAAGATTTGATTGAAGGAAGATTGGTACGCGTACTGCCTGAGTGGGATTGTGGTCCCGTACCGCTTTACATGGTGTGCGCTGATCGTCGATTGCTAACACCAACGATTCGTACTTTCCGAGATTTTATCCAAGAGAAATGTTGCCAGCAAAGGAAGTCTGTACTGACAACATTCTGTTCAGAGCGTTAACCAACGAACGTCATCGGTCGGATATGGGTGTACTCAAGTAGGCCGTTCTTTTCTAATGTAGAAAAACATTGGGCAATGTGAGGGCTTTGTAAGTGCTTGTCTAAAGCTTCTTGCGATGCCCACATTTCTTGGAACATAAACAGGCCTTCGATTTTTTCATCCAAATACAGCTCGTATTGGCAACATCCCTCTTCTTCACGAGTGGGAGCGAGTAGTTCAGTAAGTAACTGAGTAACCTGTTCAATATGGTCAGGAAAAGCTTTAATTTCCGCGACTAGATGGATCATTTTTTATCTCTTTGAGTGTGTTTCTATATTCCAACAATCTACTCCTTTCCACCCAAGAGAAAAATCGACCTGAGCGAATAACTTTTTCAAAATAAATTTGAAAATTTATCTGACGCTAATTAAACAACGATTTCACCCACAGCACCAAACTGTCCCATAACTTACCAATCCATAAGCCCTCTTCCACCGCTTGGTTACTTACCAACGGATAGCTTGCTACTGTTTGATCGTCACTCTTCCACACGACTTTACCAACCACATCGCCTTTCGCGATGGGTGCTATCAACGGTTCATTCACGACCACGCTCTTGTCTAAACCAGCGGTTAGAGAACGAGGCAGCGTCAGGTACGCATCTTGAGCAAAGCCCAAATCAATCTCACTGACATCGCCTTTCCACACTTTTGCACTCGCCTGCACTTCTCCCTGTTTTGCCACTTGTTTGGTATCATAAAAACGGAAGCCGTAACTGAGTAAGTTCTTAGACTGGGTGATTCGCGATTGTTTACTTGGCGTCCCCATGACGACAGAGATCAATCGCATCTTTCCTTGTTTAGCAGAGCTCACCAAACTGTATCCCGCATTGCTGGTGTAGCCCGTTTTACCTCCATCGACATCCATCGATTTATCCCATAGCAACTTATTGCGGTTGTATTGGGTGATCTTGTTCCACTTGAACACCTTCTCACTATAGAGGGCATAGACTTCAGGCACGTCATTGATGATGGATTGCATCAGCGTCGCCATGTCATTAGGAGAAGTTTGAATGCCCTCGCTATCCAGACCATGCGAGTTAACAAAGTAGGTATCATTCAAACTGAGCTTGTCCGCCCAACCGTTCATGAGCGCGACAAATGCTCCTTCGCTACCGGCAACGTGCTCGGCGAGCGCCACACAGGCATCATTACCGGACTGGATGATCACGCCGCGCATTAGGTTAGCAACGGTGATTTCATCTTTGGGTTGGATAAACATTTTTGATGAATCCGGGAATTTGGCCGACCACGCGTTTTCACTCACCGTCACTTTGTCGTCCCAATTGAGTCGCCCAGCTTTGATCTCTGTACCTACCACATAGGCCGTCATAAGCTTAGTTAAACTGGCAGGGGCTAATCCAGCACGCGCGTTTTGCTCCGCAATAATAGCGCCGGACTGAAAGTCCATTAGCACATAACCTTTCGCCTGCAACTGAGGCGGATTCGGCGTTACGACCGCCAGTGCGGGTGCGCTAAAAGTCTGTAGTAATAAACAAGCAAGCGTAATTCGGGTTAGTGACGTGTTCATCAAGCATCCTCCATGGTCAATGACCGCCAAATGTCTCGTTTCATAAAAACTGTTCAAGATGGTGATAAGACAGTGATTTCCAAACTTCACCTAACAGATCATAGTTCACTCAGTGCATACCAACACGGAAAGATCGAAGAGTTTCAGTTTTGATTGCCTTTCAGGAGTCAAAAATCGAGTTCTTACAACAAATCGGTTGTTTCTAATAAGGAATTCGATATCGTAAAGCGACTATAAACAAGGACAGACCATAACAATGAACGCTCAATCATTTATCGACGCAGGATTGCATTACACGCCCCACTCGTTCACCGTGCCACTGGATTACCAAGATCTAAGCAAAGGCACGATCAACGTCTTCGCTCGCTCCGTTTGTTTAGTCGGCGATGAAGACTCAAAAAAACCATGGCTAGTGTATTTTCAAGGCGGTCCGGGCTTCCCTTCTCCTCGTCCAAACGGAAACAACGGCTGGATCAAGCGCGCGCTGAGTGAGTATCGTGTACTGCTGCTCGACCAACGCGGCACTGGCAACAGCAGCGTGATCAATCATCAGACTCTTACGCACCTCACGCCGGAGCAACAAGCAGACTACTTAAGCCACTTCCGCGCAGACAACATTGTTCGCGATGCGGAATTTATCCGCGAACAATTTGGCGTTAAGAAGTGGGCGATTTTAGGTCAGAGCTTTGGTGGTTTCTGTTCATTAACTTACCTATCGCTATTCCCAGACAGTTTGCTGCAAAGCTATATCACAGGTGGTGTGCCTTCGGTTTCTCGTCATGCGGATGATGTGTACCACGCAACATTCAAGCGCACGATGGAGAAGAACCAAGCCTTCTTCCAGCAATTCCCACAAGCGCAGCAACTGTGCCAAAACATTGCCAATCACTTATTGGAGCACGAAGAGTTTCTGCCAAATGGTCAGCGTTTTACTGTTGAACAGTTCCAACAAATTGGGATTAACTTTGGTGTCAGTGATACCTTCTTGCCAACTTACTACTGGCTAGAAAGTGCCTTGATTGAAGCGAACGGTAAACCTCAGCTTCGTTATGAATTCCTCAACGACATGTTGGCGCAGCAAAACTTCCAGACCAATCCAATTTACGCGATTCTGCACGAGTCGATTTACTGCCAAGGATTTGCTTCTCGCTGGAGCGCGCACCGAGTACGTCAAGAGCACGATGCGTTCAACTACGAACAAGGCAAGCCGTTCTACTTCACTGGCGAAATGGTCTTCCCTTGGATGTTCGACCAATACGTAAATCTAAAGCCATTAAAAGAGGCAGCAGAATTACTGGCAGAAAAAGCCAATTGGACGCTACTATACGATGCGCAGCAACTGGCAAACAATAAGGTGCCGGTAAGCTGTGCCGTCTATGCCGACGATATGTTTGTAGAAATGGACATTAGCCGTGAAACACTCGCTGCGATACCGAACTCAAAAGCGTGGATCACCAACGAATATGAGCACAACGGTCTTCGCGCGGATGGCGAGCGCATTCTCGACAAGTTAATTGCAATGGGAAAACAAACCGAAGCGACACTGAAATAAGCGGCTAACGCTCAGAAAACCTAGATAGAAAAACGCCTCTTTATCACGAGATAGAGAGGCGCTTTTTATTCTGGTTTGAGTGCTTGTTACGATTAATCTTTGACCCGCTTAGTCATCATTTTGGTGATAACGCGGTAACCCATCTTATGATAAAAATCCTCGCCTTCGTGATTAAATGAAGCCACGTTTAAACCAATTTCTTCAATGCCTTGGCTGCATAAGTCGCTCTCGATTTTATCCATCAAAGACAAACCAATACCTAAATTTCGGTGGCTTTCAGACACCACTAATTCGTTGATATAACCGATGCATTTTTCCGGAGAAAGCATCGAGTTAACCTCTCGAACGGTACCAGAGATAAAACCAACTACTTCTCGGTGTGAACAAGCAATAAAAGCCGTGATGCTGCCATCAAAATATTTATCGAAGGTATTACGTTCCTCTCTGAGCTTTGCCATTTCCTCCGGTGAGCGGTAGAAGTCTGGCTCAGCCTCATAGTGGGAAGTGTCGAGTTCAACTAAGAGCGTTTTCAACAGAGGGACGTCTTCTTCTCTTAGTCTTCTGATGTGGAACTGTTGCATATTGAATTCCTTTGCCAACCGATCTGCATCAAGCACAGATCTTTGCTTCAACTGATTATCGGATAAGAAGTTGTAGGAATGTGAAGCACATCAACAGTACAAATTTCGACCATGCATGTCGAGTACGTTTTCTACACTTTTCTGAGTTTTTAATGATAATTTGAACACCCACAAAATTTAAGTGGAAATAAAAATCCCCTTTTCTCAATAAAAGGGGATTAGAGACCTAATTTAGAAAGCGGCATTTTGCTCAAAAGCGAGTGCGGATTTTAAGCGACTGAAATCGCCAATGGGTTCGCCATCAAGCATAAACTGTGGGTAGCTTCTTGCGGTTGGGAATAACTCGAACAAGGTTTCTCGGTCAAATTCCACATCCAACTTGAGCGTTGCCACGTTAAAGCCCTGATTTTGCAACCACATTGCTGCGGTTTCACATTGGGAGCACTGCTCCTTGCTGTACATTTCTATTTTCATCACTCTTCTCTGCTATTCCTTGCCGTTAGAAATCTGCATCAAAACTCAGCTGGCGATCTTGTGGTCGTTTGTACTCAGTAACGCGTTTTTCGAAGAAGTTGGTCTTTCCTTCCATGTCCAGCAAACGCATGTAATCAAATGGGTTTTCCGCACCAAAGATCGGGGTGAACCCAAACAAACCAGCGATAACATCGGCAGTGTGTTCAATGTACTGGCACATTAGTTCTGCATTCATACCAATCAAGTCCACCGGTAGGGCTTCCGTTACAAACTCTTTCTCAATTGAAACCGCTTCTCGGCAAATCTCTTCAAACTCTTGTTGCGTCACTTTGCCCTGCCCCAAGGTTTTGAATAGCAGCGCAGAGAAGCTAAAGTGCAACCCTTCATCACGAGCAATCAAGTCATTGCTTGCTGCCAAACCAGCCAGCAAACCACGTTTACGGAAGTAGTAAATGGCACAGAAGCTGCCAGCGAAGAACAAGCCTTCCACCAAACCAAATGCGATCAAACGCATTGCCAAAGGTTTATCGGAAGAGATCCACTTCATTACCCACTCCGCCTTACGCTTCACGGTCGGGACGTTTTCAATCGCATTGAACAAGCGCTCACGCTCTTCAACATCGGGAATGTAAGTTTCGAGTTGCAGTGCGTAAGTCTCTGCGTGAATAACCTCATTAAATGCCTGCAAAGCAAGGAAGCAGCGTGCTTCTGCGATTTCAATTTCGCCATAAAATCGAGTCAATAAGTTCTCGTTGATCATCCCTTCGCTCTGGGCAAAGAACGCCAACACATGTCGAATGAAGTGCTTTTCGCCTTCGGTCAGCTTGGCAAGATCAGCAAGATCTTGAGCAAAGTCGAGTTCTTCTGTGGTCCAGAATGCCGCTTCGTGCGTTTTGTACGCTTGCCAAATCTCTTCGTATTGAATGGGGAACAAGCTAAATTTGTTTTTAACAATCATACCGTTTCCTTACTTTCGGTTGATGTGAATCTTTTTAATTGACGAGAGAGGTTTATGCGCCGCAGTTTAGGCAATCTTCATCTTCGCTTTGCTGACCAACGGTGACCTTCACCGCATTCGTTGATGGCTTAGAGCGCAAGTAGTACATGCCGGTTTTCAGACCACGTTTCCACGCGTAGAAGTGCATCGCATTGATTTGGGCGAACGTTGGTGATGCGAGCCATAAGTTGAGGCTCTGCGATTGGCAAACAAACGGGGCACGAGCTGCCGACATATCAATGATTACCTTCTGAGAGATTTCCCACACGGTGCGATACACGGATTGAAGATCGTCTGGAATAGCATCGATGCCTTGTACTGAACCGTTATTGAGAATAATGGCGTCACGGATTTTGCTCGTCCAAAGACCACGTTGTTCCAGATCGCTTACCAAGTGTTTGTTGATGATGATGAACTCACCCGACAATGTTTGGCGTTTATAGATATTGCTGGTTTGCGCTTCAAACGCTTCGTTGTTACCTAAAATTTGCGCTGTCGACGCCGTTGGCATTTGAGCAATCAGTAACGAGTTGCGCACACCATGCTCTGCGATTTGGCGCTTGAGCTGTGACCAATCCCAGCGGCTGCTTGGTTGTTCATCCCACAGATCAAATTGGAACTGACCATGACTGATTGGTGAGCCGTCATAACTGGAGTACGCACCTTTTTGCGCCGCGATTTCACAAGACGCTTCAAGGGAGGCGTGATACATGGTTTCCGCGATGTCACGGTTAAGCTGCAATGCTTCTTCGCTATCGAATGGAAAGTGCATTTTGAAGAACACATCCGCCAAACCTTGGATACCCAAACCAACAGGACGATGCGCGTGGTTCGATTTTTCAATCTTATCGGTTGGGTGATAGTTCACATCGATAACACGGTCGAGGTTCTTAATCGCGACTTTGGTGACTTGATGAAGTTTGTCGAAATCAAAGCCCGCGTCTGTAACGAACTTAGGCAGTGCCATAGACGCCAAGTTACAAGCCGCCGTTTCATCTGGCGTTGAGACTTCCATGATCTCTGCGCACAAGTTACTCGACTTAATGGTGCCGAGATTTTTCTGATTCGACTTTTCATTACACGCGTCTTTGTAGAGCATGTACGGCGTACCTGTCTCGGCTTGTGACTCAATGATTTGCGTCATCAACTGGCGGGCTTTGATGGTCTTCACGCCCAAGCCCATACGCTCGTATTCTTGGTACTTCTGAGTAAATTCAGCGCCGTACAAATCAGACAAACCTTTGGTATTGTGTGGGCTAAACAGAGTCCATTCCGCGTCGTTTTCGACACGTTCCATGAACAAGTCTGGCACCCATAGAGCAAGGAACAAATCACGTGCGCGGAACTCTTCTTTACCGTGGTTTTTACGTAAATCGAGGAAGGATTCGATATCCGCATGCCAAGGTTCCAGATAAACCGCAAACGAGCCCTTACGCTTACCGCCACCTTGGTCCACATAGCGAGCCGTTTCATTGAAGACTTTAAGCATTGGCACAATGCCATTCGACACACCGTTAGTGCCAATAATTGGCGCACCCGTCGCTCGAATATTGTGGATGTGTAGCCCAATGCCACCCGCCGATTTAGAAATCAGCGCACAATCTTTGAGAGTGTCGTAAATGCCGTTGATGGAATCTTCTTGCATCGCTAATAGGAAACACGAAGATAGTTGTTGCATCTTACAGCCAGCATTAAACAGCGTTGGCGTAGCGTGAGTGTAGTAACCAAGGCTGAGCAAATCGTATAGCTCTCTAATTTCTTCAAGATCGTCACCCGCGACAGCGACCGCCACGCGCATAAACATATCTTGTGGCCGTTCAACCACCACACCTTTTACTTTCAATAGGTAGGAACGCTCGAGAGTTTTGTAGCCGAAGTAATCAAACTGATAGTCGCGTTTGTAGTCAATCATCTCTTCGAGCGCAAACTGATTCTTGGCAACAAAGTCCACGTAAGCATCGGAAAGAATACCGATTTCAGAGAGCTCACGTGTTGCAGTGGCGTATCCGCTGGTTTCTTTTTGCAGAGAACTCACCATCACGCGAGCAGCAAGCTTGGCATAATCAGGGTGTTCCGTCGCAAGGCTTGCTGCCGTTTCGGCGAGGAATACATCGATTTCCGTCACCTTAATGCCGTCGTACAAACCGCTTACCACGCGTTGTGCAACCGCAATAGGTTCAACTTTTAGTCCATCAGCCAGCGCTTCGGCTCTTCGAGTCACCTTATCTAGACTGGCTTTTTCTTTCCGTCCATCTCGTTTTATAACGTCCATAACCTATATCTTGTGTGTAGTTTAAATGTTGAGCACCATATGTACGCAATAGATCTAGATGATAATAGTTATCATTACAAGATAGTTTTTTAAAAGTTAGAACTGACGATAGAGAGGGTAAGGAAACATATTGACACCGACACCAAGCTCGACAGGAGCAGCAATCAGAGGCAAGCACCGCAAACCTGACAAAGTGATGAAGTTTTCCACAAAGCTTAAATTTTCATTAACTTAGTTCATTTCTAGAAAAGAATAACAAATGTGATCTGTTTCAAATTTTCACACCCTTTAACTTCCAATGCTATACGCTGAAATTTGTTGAAAAAAACGCCGGGGAAACATGACTAAAAATATCCGCATAGTTTGTCCGTATTTCCGACTAAATTACTCAGGTATACTCCGAGCCGCTAAAATTGTTAGGTATCGAGCCGTTAAACTAGCGACGTGTCGAACCATCGAACCTTAAAGTAAGGAATAATCATGAGTCAGTATGTTGTCTGCGCCCTGTATAAATTTGTGGAACTGGAAAACTACCAAGAGTTACGCGAGCCATTGCTTGCCCTAATGGAAGCCCACGGTGTACATGGAACGTTGCTACTGGCGAGTGAAGGTATTAACGGTACGGTTGCAGCGAAACGCGAAGGTATTGATACACTGCTTGCATGGCTAAATAACGAGCCTCGCCTTAATGGCATTGTTTACAAAGAGTCATACTCAGATACTCAGCCGTTTAATCGCACCAAGGTAAAACTCAAGAAAGAGATCGTGACATTGGGCGTTGAAGGCATCGATCCTCGTCATGTCGTTGGCACCTATGTGAAACCTCAAGATTGGAACGACCTGATTGCTGATCCAGAGGTATTTGTGGTTGATACTCGTAACGACTATGAAATCGAGATCGGAACATTTAAAGGTGCAGTTAACCCAAATACTGACACATTCCGTGAATTTCCTGACTATGTAAAACAAAACATGGACCCAGAGAAACACAAAAAAGTCGCAATGTTCTGTACTGGTGGTATTCGCTGTGAAAAGTCGACCGCTTACATGAAAGAGCAGGGCTTTGATGAGGTATACCACCTAGAAGGCGGTATTCTGAAATACCTTGAGGAAGTGCCAGAAGAAGAAAGCATGTGGGAAGGCGACTGCTACGTATTCGACGGTCGCGTTGCAGTTAACCATCAGCTGGAAAAAGCAGACTACGACTTGTGTAACGCTTGCCGACTGCCAATCACGGAAGAGGACAAACAATCTGAGCAGTTTGAGCAAGGCGTAAGCTGCCCAAAATGTTTTGGTAAACACAGCGAAGAACAGGTAGCACGCTTCCGCGAACGTGAAAAGCAAGTGTCGTTAGCTGCGGTTCGTGGCGAGCAGCACGTCGGCGGTGAGAGTGCCAAACAACGTCAGCAACGACGCGCAGAAAAACTGGCAAAGAAAGAAGCTCAGCGTAAACAAGCGTAATTAGTAAGGTGCGAGCTAACAAACCTAGCAGCTCGCACTTTCCCCTCTTTCAATCTAATTTCAATAGAGCTCGTTGTCTTTCAGCAACACTTCCAGCTCATTAGTACCAATCCTACTTGGCTGCCCAACCATTTCATCATAGGCACTTTGCTGGCGAAGCACCTGTTTGTTCGCTTTCAAGTTACGACATTGCTTTTGCAACTCCAATATCGAATGCGCCCTTAAAAACCTCCCTTTATCGTCAGTAACAAAGTGTTCCTCTCCGTCGACTAGAACCGAGACTTGATACAAAGCGAGATCGAGAGAGTGGATGACAAGCTTGTCGATATAGAAAAACTTTTCCAGTTTACTGAGTGGCATAGACATAAAGCACCTCCTTGCTCCGTGCCTCTACGTCAGCTGCAATAAAATCGATCACCGAGTGAGAAATTTGCCTCTCTCATGCGTAGAAATCGGAAAACCAGTGAGGGCTCCGATGCACACAATCAACTTAGTATGGCTAAAACGCGACTTACGCCTGACCGACCACCTCCCTTTGCAGCATGCTCTATCTTCTAAGAATCCAACAGTGCTGCTCTACATTTTTGAGCCCATGCTGCTGGATGACCCACATTACTCCGAACGTCATTGGCGCTTTGTTTGGCAATCAATTCAAGACATGAACGCACAGCTTGCCCAACATGATCAAAAAGTCTCAGTAATGTTTGGCAATGCTCGGGATTGTTTGAGTGCGATTCAAAACCAATTCAGCATCGATGCCGTTTTCTCACATCAAGAAATTGGATTGAATTGTACGTTTGAGCGAGACAAACAAGTATCAGCATGGCTTCAAGCACAAGGCATTCCATGGCATGAGTTTGAACATGGCGCAGTTGTGCGAGGCGCAAAAGATCGATTCGGCTGGGACAAACATTGGGATACCGTTATGCGATCTCCGATAGAAGAGGTTGAGCTTGAAAGCGCTTCTCTTATTACTCTCGATGTCGAAGCGCTAGGTTTCACCTTTACTCCTCCCCCTTCTTGGTTAGAAAAAGTAAAAGGCATGCAAACTGGCGGGAGCTCAATCGCTTGGCAAACATTGGAAGACTTTTTTCAACGCCGAGGACGAGATTATTACCGAAGTATTTCTAGCCCGACTGCATCTCGGACAGCCTGTACTCGCCTCTCTCCCTATCTTGCATGGGGAAATATTTCGCTTCGAGAAGTATATCAGTACCTCTTGCAACATTGGCAAGTGACGGGGTTTCGTCGCAGCCTAATTGCGTTGTCTTCAAGGCTTCATTGGCATTGTCATTTTATGCAGAAATTTGAATCTGAATGTGAGATGGAATTTCGCTGTGTGAACCAAGCCTATGACCCTTTGCTTCGCCAAGCGAGCAACAACGACCCAATCCGACTAAATGCTTGGAAGGCGGGAACCACTGGCATACCTCTCGTCGATGCCTGTATGCGCTGCCTTCATCACACCGGATACATCAACTTTCGCATGCGTGCGATGTTAGTGAGCTTTTTAACACATCATATGAACATGGACTGGCGCGATGGCGTAACTCACCTAGCACAGCTCTTTCTCGATTTTGAACCGGGTATCCATTACCCACAGTTTCAAATGCAGGCGGGCGTGACGGGCACCAATACCATTCGTATCTACAATCCGACGAAACAAGCACAAGAACACGACGCCGATGGTGAATTCATTCATAAGTGGATTCCGGAGCTCGCCAAGGTACCCGCGCCCATGTTGTTTGAACCTTGGAAAATGACCGCAATGGAAGTCGTAATGTACCAGTTAGAACCGGATTCAAAATACCTCGCCCCAACAATCGATTTAGAAGCGAGTGCAAAAGCAGCCAGAGAACGCTTATGGGCTTGGCGAAAACGTGTCGACGTAAAAATGGAAGGCACACGTATTTTAGCTCAACACGTCCGCCCTTCTAATAAAAAGAAAGCCAGTTGATCGCCAAGAAAAAGGCGTGCGTACAATCAGGGACTTTATCAGGGAGAGAGCAGTACCCAAACAACAAAAGGAACGCATTATGTTGAAACGTATCTTGGTTACGACCACGGTTTTGTTCGCCACCCTAACTTTTTTACTGCCAGCGAAAGCACATGAACATGGAATGATGAAAGAAGACATCGTTGATGTGGCTGCAGCAAATGGCTCGTTCAATACGTTGGTCGCAGCAGTCAAAGCTGCAGGCTTAGTGGATACTCTGAAAGGTGAAGGTCCATTCACTGTGTTCGCTCCCACGGATGAAGCCTTTGCTAAGCTTCCAGATGGAACAGTCGAAATGCTAATCATGCCCGAGAACAAAGATAAGCTGGTTGCGATTCTCACTTACCATGTGGTTCCAGGAAAAGTGATGGCCGCAGACGTGGTCAAAATGAATAAAGCGACGACAGTCCAAGGACAAGACGTGATGATAGAAACCATGGGCGACAAAGTCATGGTAAACAACGCAAATGTCATTGCGACTGACGTTAAAGCCAAGAATGGCGTGATACATGTGATCGACACCGTCATCATACCGAAATAGCGACATAACATGGAAGGGCGAGGTATCTCGCCCCTTTTTAGGACATGGAAAACATCAAACTCTCAAAGCACGATATACAAACGATGGAGCAGCGCCAAAGAACTCGATTGGTCAACTCTCTTGCGGGATACAAAAGCGCGAACCTCATAGGAACAAGAGACAGGCAAGGACAAGAGAACCTGGCTATCGTAAGCTCTGTGATCCACTTAGGCTCACATCCGCCACTGTTTGGTTTTATTGTACGTCCACGCAAAAGCCGTCGACATACATTAGAAAACATCCTCGATACCAAGCACTTCACCATTAATGCCATCGGCGTCGATTTCGTCCAAAAAGCACATCAGACCTCCGCCCGCTATCCAAAACATATATCTGAGTTTGAAGCGGTAGGGCTTACTCCTAATTACGATGATGCGTTTCCTGCGCCATTCGTCCTAGAGAGCAATCTCAAAATGGGCTTGGTGTTGAGAGAGCACATCAAGATCGAAAGCAATCATACAGAGATGTTGATTGGTGAAGTGTTGGCGGTGCACGCTCCTGAAAGAGCCATCATGCCCGACGGTTATCTCGACCTAGAGCTGCTCGACTTAGTGACCATTTCCGGGCTGGATAGCTACCACGTCACTCAACGTCTGCATAGGTTAAGTTACGCCAAACCAGACTCTCGCCTATTCCCTCTAACGAGAGAAGGAGAGCCTTCATCTTGGGGAGCGCTTGAAGTCGATATGGACTAACCTCTATACATATCAAAAGCTAAATACAGAAGTGGCAGTTTTCTCTGTCTAAGCCGTGTTCACCGGCCCGGTTGGTAAGGTGAGCGCGCCCTGCTTCCAACCCCATTTCGTAACCTTCTAGCAATACTGTCTGGCGCATTGATAGACGTTGTACACTGAATTCATCCGGCGGTGCGACAACACGAATGTGCGTGTCTTTTGGAGGGTTACGAATGAAATCTAGCGATTCATTGTAGTTCTCTGAACGGTGCAGCATTGCCTCTGCCATCTGTGGATGCTCTGCGAACAACTTCTTCATTAACCAAGGTGTTTTTACCGGCTTTTTCTCGTAAGCCAACGGGTGTGAGAGAACCACTGTTATGTCACGAGCACCACGGCGGTATGCTTCTCGAACAGGAATAGAGTCCGCCACGCCCCCATCGGTATAACAACCACCAGAGAAACAAGGAGTATGTTTGTAAGCAATAGGCAGTGCCGTCGTCGCTTCCATCGCGTTATGAAAGTTATGGCGGTTCACACGGTAATAATCCGCTTTACCCGTATTTACGTTCGTTGTCGCCGCTAAGAAAGGGATGCCTTCAAACAGTTTCGCTTCATCGACTGGGTACAAACGATTTGACTCTTCAAACAACCATTTAACGTCGATCAAATCACCGCCCTTCAAAAAACGGGTAGGATCGAAAAAGCGTTTGCTGGTTGCTAATTTGGTAATAACGTTGATGCTACGATGCGGGTAATCGGTCAAATAACCGATCAAATTTGAAGCCCCTGCCGATACGCCAATCGCAAAATCAAATGGTTTGTAGTCTTGTTCTAAGAATGCATCTAATACGCCGCTAGCAAAGACGCCACGCATTGCGCCACCTTCGACTACAATTGCTTTTGTTGCCATGTTCCCCCCCAATAAATACGTTAAAAAGATTACTGAAATTCGTGCTACAGCAACAATCGGTTATTCTTATTATTGAGATAGGTGAAGTCTATGTTTTTATTACTTTATAAATGGAAACTTAAAATTAACAAATCCACATCAACTGAGTAGTCAATGTGGATTCTAAGCAGCAGAAACGGGGTTAAGCAAAAACGGTTTTATACGCCTCTGCTGCGCCATCAATAAACATTTGGGTACCAATCACGGCTAGGATCAAACCCATCATTTTGGTGATCACATTCAGCGCGCTTGGACCAACGGCTTTAACCAGCTTGTCACCAAATAAAAACAGCACATAAGTGATCGCACACAACACAGCAAACGACACAATTGTAATTATGGTTTGGTCGAATCCACCAGCTGTAGCAAAGTTCATTGCGGTAGCAATCGTACCGGACCCAGCCAAGATAGGCATTGCCAATGGCGAAACGGCAATGCTCAGTGCTGCTCGCTCTGCTCTGGCGAATAAGCCTTTTCTTTGGTTTTTTGATGCGTTGATTCCCCCTGAAGCATATGGAAACCAATCAAAAACACCAAAATACCACCGGTAATACGCAGTGCGTATAACGTAATGCCGAACAGATCGAAAATCACTTTACCTGCAACAGCAAACAAAGCCACGATAACAAAGGCGATAAAAACAGAACGAAACGCAATTGATCGAACCGTTTGTTTATCTTCATCCGCCGTTAAGCTCAAAAAGATAGGGATATTGGCGATCGGGTTCATGATGGCAAAAAAGCCCATAAACACTGTGACCGTATGAAGTATAAGCTCTTTCATGTCCTCCATATTCGGTAACTTATTGATTATTTAAAATAAGTATATACCTAGCTTTATAAATAACGTCATTTTATGTTCGCATCATTATCCATGATTGTTATCTGTTACCCACAAACACGAACTTGAGAGCCCTATCAGTTTACGCCCAATATAAATAGCGTTATGGTGAAGATTCAGCCAATACCAACAACAAGCTAAGGAAATTGATTCATCATGAACAGTACGATTGAAACCATTCTCGGTCATCGCTCTATTCGTAAGTTCACCTCTGAGCCAATTGAAAGTGAGCAACTACAAACGATTCTCCAATCGGGGTTAGCTGCCTCTTCTTCGAGCATGCTGCAAGTCGTGTCGATCATTCGAGTAACAGATACAGAAAAGCGCAAACTGTTAGCGCAATACGCTGGCAATCAGGCTTACGTTGAAAGTGCCGCAGAATTTTTGGTGTTTTGTATCGATTACCAGCGTCACGCCACTATCAACCCAGACATTCAAGCCGACTTTACTGAATTGACTCTGATTGGTGCAGTGGACTCTGGCATCATGGCGCAAAACTGTTTACTTGCTGCCGAGTCTATGGGATTGGGTGGTGTATACATTGGTGGGTTAAGGAACAGCGCTGCACAAGTGGATGAACTGCTCGGTTTACCTAAAAATACCGCCATTCTGTTTGGTATGTGCTTGGGTCACCCGGACCAAAGTCCGGAAACAAAGCCACGTCTGCCAGCACATGTGATTGTTCATGAGAACCAATACCAAGCACTTAACGTTGACGATGTACAAACCTACGATAAAACCATGCAAGAATACTACGCAAGCCGTACAAGTAATCAAAAACAGAGTGTATGGTCACAAGAAACCGCCGGAAAGCTAGCAGGAGAGTCTCGCCCTCACATTCTGCCTTATTTGAATAGCAAGGGGTTGGCTAAACGCTAATGATATAGTTCGCTAATCAAGAAAGATAAAAAAGGCCTCGTATGAGGCCTTTAGCATTTCTGCACATATTATTTGAATGAAAATCCACTTTTGACACTACACCACCATCAACTTGTCAAAACCATAACAAATTAGTATTGACTAATGGAATACAACAAGATCTAAGTCACAATTTAAGATAAATTAAATAAATTCATTCCGTGAATTCACCAAATTTATAGCAATGCATAATTTATAGAAAAAAACGTTTTCGTGAGCCAATACGAAAAATAAGAGCCAATTACCAAATAGTTTTATCAATCAAACACAGAATACTTCGCATAAAATAGAAAAATTGCATATATAACTGGATTTTCATTAATTTATCATCTATTGCCCCGCCAAAAAAATTTCTTTAAAGTGCGCATCGCAAGATGCAACCCATTTACTATTGAGTATTTTATAAATTAAACCTAATAATAATGCCCAATTAAATTATGACGCGTTGCTAAATAATGTTGCTATTAGCAACTCGCTCTTTACGTCAGATGAATGAAAACGCATGAATTTCAACTATACAAAGCTAGGTAGTTTACTCCTTTCCTCTGTACTTCTCGCCGGGTGTACAGTTCCGGGCAGTCACTTATCCACGGGTGGAAAACACATCGTTGAAGACAACAGCTCCAATACGGCGGCAGATTTTAACGTCTTTCCACTGACTATTGATAAAGTCTCGCAGCTAAAAAGTTCAGATGTAGAGACCAAAGCCAACCCAAATCTTGACCTACAACTCGCGGCTTACGAGTATGAAGTAGGTCCTGGCGATATTCTAAATATCACTATTTGGGATCACCCTGAACTTACTATTCCAGCAGGCTCTTACCGTAGCTCTGAAGAAGCGGGTAACTGGGTGCATGCTGATGGCACAATTTTCTATCCATACATCGGTATCGTTGAAGTTGCGGGTAAAAATGTTCGCCAAATTCGTACCATTATTGCTAACAAATTGGCGAAGTACATTGAGAGCCCACAAGTAGATGTGAGTGTTGCGGCATTTCGTTCCAAGAAATCTTACATCACTGGCGAAGTTAACAAGCCAGGGCAACAACCTATCACCAATATCCCACTTACGCTTCTTGATGCAGTTAACCGCGCTGGCGGTCTAGCAGAAGATGCGGATTGGCGTAACGTCACACTGACACGCCAAGGCAAAGTCGAAAACATTTCTCTCTATGCGCTAATGCAAGAGGGTGACCTTACTGAAAACCGATTACTTCAACCTGGTGACATCGTACATGTGCCAAGAAATGACACCCAAAAAGTGTTTGTTATGGGTGAAGTTAACGATCCTAAGCTACTGAAAATGGATCGCGCAGGCATGAGCTTGACCGAGGCTCTAAGCAATGTTGGTGGTATCAACCAACTTTCTGCGGATGCAACTGGCGTTTTTGTCATCAGAAAATCTCAAGACAATCAATCATTAGGCGACATTTACCAACTTGATATCTCTGACGCAGCGGCTTTAGTGATTGGTACTGAATTTGATTTGGAACCTTACGACATTGTGTATGTTACTGCTGCACCAGTCAGTCGTTGGAACCGCGTTATTGCACAGTTAGTACCGACGATTTCAGGCTTCAATGAGCTTACAGAAGGTGTTCTACGCGTTAAAAACTGGCCGTAGTTCAGACGTTCTTGAAAGGGCTTATGTGAAGGGGTAAGCCCTTTCCAATAGTTATTGATAAGGAACAAACCATGTTTTCAAACATTCTTGTCGTATGCGTGGGTAACATTTGTCGCTCTCCGACTGGGGAACGAGTGCTTCAACAACTTCTTCCGAATAAAACCATTTCTTCAGCTGGTATTGCCGTTGAGAAAAGTCGACTGACTGGGAAACCAGCGGATGAAACTGCAACGCTGATTGCATCAGAGAAAGGTTTATCTTTAGAAGACCACAAGGCTCAGCAGCTGACTGCACAACTATGCTCGAAGCAAGATCTCATCCTTGTGATGGAACAAGGGCATATTGATGCGCTGACTGAAATCGTTCCCGAAGCAAGAGGCAAAACCATGCTATTTGGACATTGGATGAACTCTGTCGACATTCCAGACCCATACAGACAGAGCAGAGAAGCATTCGACCATGCGTTCTCACTGATTGAAAAGTCCGCTCATGCATGGGCAAAAAAAATATAACTTCAGACTACTTGGCGAAACATAAAAATAATGGCTAACCACACTATAAGTTCATCTACACCCACCGATGATGAAATCGATCTCGGTAAACTGTTTGGCATACTAATAGATGCGAAATGGTTCATCGTTGGCATTACACTTCTCTTTGCAACAATCGGTATTGCCGTTGCATTGCTATCGACACCAATTTACAAAGCTGATGCCCTAATTCAGATCGAACAGAAAAGCTCCGGCGGTATTTCGGCGATGGTCGGTGATATGGGCGACCTTTTTGCTGCTGAATCTTCAGCAACGACTGAAATTGAGATCATCAAGTCACGTATGATCCTCGGTGATACCGTCGATAAGTTTAACCTAACAACAATTGCCACTCCGGAATACTTTCCTTTTTTTGGCAAAGGTTTGGCTCGAATCAATGGCACTCAAAATTATATTTCAGTATCAAGTTTCGAGATACCTCGCACCGCGCAAGGCTTCAAACACCACCTTGTAGTGAGCGATGCAGAGAACGGTACTTTTGATCTGATGATTGAAGATAAAATTGTGCTATCTGGCGTTGTTGGTCAAACGATCGAAATGAATGGCTACCACATCAAAGTGCGTGAACTGGTTGCGCAAAACGAAGACAGTTTTTCAATCGGAAAAATTAGCAAGCTTGATGCGATCAACCGATTAGCTTCACAACTGTCTATTTCAGAACGTGGAGCGAAAACGGGTATTGTTTCACTGAGTATTGAAGGCGAATACCCTGAGCGTAACCAACAAATCTTGAATGACGTCGTACAAAACTATTTCCTACAAAATGTGCGAAGAAATTCAGCAGAGGCAGAACAAAGCTTAAACTTCCTAAAAGATCACCTGCCAGAAATTAAAGATAAGCTTAACGGCTCAGAGGACGTATTGAATCGTTTTAGACAAGAAAACGAATCGATCGACTTAAACCTTGAGGCACAATCAACACTCAAAGTGATGGTTGCTCTTGAAGCACAGCTAAATGAACTGACCTTTAAAGAGAGTGAAATCAGTCAGAAGTTCACTCAAGACCACCCCGCATACAAATCACTATTGGATAAACGTCAGACACTACTGCAAGAAAAAGCTCGTTTAAACCGACAAGTACAGAAGTTGCCGAAGACACAACGTGAAGTGTTGCGTATGACACGTGACGTTGAAGTGAACCAACAGATCTACATCCAGCTTCTAAACAAAGTTCAAGAGCTGAACATTATTAAAGCTGGTACCGTTGGTAACGTACGTATTATCGATAGTGCACAGTCTTACGCTATTCCAGTGAAGCCTAAAAAGCCTCTTATTGTTGTTCTAGCAACACTATTAGGCGGAATGGTGGCCGTTGCTTTCGTTCTGGTCAAAACTGCTTTCCATCGCGGTGTCACATCCCCAGATGAGATTGAACAAACGGGGATTTCCGTTTACGCAAGTGTTCCTAAGTCTGTACAACAACTGGAAGTCGCTAACAAGCTTAAGCGCAAGGGTAACAAGGACCTACTGTTATTAGCAGAAGAAAACCCAGCGGACCTTTCGATTGAATCATTACGTGGACTTCGTACCAGCCTTCATTTTGCGATGATGGAAGCGAAAAACAACGTTCTAATGATCTCTGGACCTGCTCCCTCAATTGGTAAAACATTCGTTTCAACTAACTTTGCAGCAGTTGCGGCGAAGACAGGCCAGAAGGTACTATTGGTTGACGCAGATATGCGTAAAGGTTATCTGCAACAGTGTTTTGGCCTGGCGGCAGATAACGGCCTTTCTGACTTTTTAAGCGGTAAGATTAGTCAAGATATGGTGATCAAGCCGACTAAGGTTGAGAACTTAGATGTAATTACTCGTGGTCAAGTACCACCAAACCCTTCTGAGCTTTTGATGCACCCACGATTTGCTGAGTTTGTAGAAAAAGCATCACAAGAGTATGACCTAGTGATCATCGATACACCGCCAGTATTAGCAGTGACTGATCCTAGTATCGTTGGTGCGATTGCAGGTACCACTCTTATGGTTGCTCGATTTGACCAAACGACATCGAAAGAACTAGAAGTCGCTCGTAGCCGATTTGAACAATCGGGTGTCGAAGTAAAAGGCGTCATTCTTAATGCAATAGAGAAGAAAGCCGCAAGCTCATACGGTTATGGTTATTACAACTACGCTTACAAAAGTGAATAATCTAACTCCCCGTCGAAGTGAAAAGCCAAGCCCCGCAATTATCGCGGGGCTTTTTCAATAATTATCACACTATTAGAAATCTAAGCGGTCACCTTTAGTAATATCTTCATCTTTTCAGTGACATCAATACCATGCCTCATTATTCTCACACTCATTATGTAAACAGTTGTAGTGCAAGTATTATGTCAGTTGCTTTAGATACCCAATCTCTGGTCGTGGAATACGACCCTCAATCTCTTGAATCTTTACGCCAAGCCCTAAGACACTATCGAGAAGCCCTCCTGAAAGAAAATGCCTTTAATAACTATCATTGTCATGTTCGCTTCCAAGTAAATAACGGGTGTGACGATCAAATTGGTTCATTGGTTGAAAATAAAATTGCTCAAGAAGTGTTTGCTTACGTTGGCTACTCGTACGAAAGCGATATTCAACCAACTCAGTTATTAAACAGCACCTATTTAACCAGTGAAGGCGCGTTTTTTCTTCGAGCAAGTCAACATCAAGCACTAGAGTCTGAATTAGAGGAAACGGCTAAATTGATTTGCCACCTCGCGAGACAATTTAATGACTCTAGTGAGATGTGGGTATCTGAAGAACAAGTATTTGGGTTGTTACCACTTTTGATTGTAGGGCTCACCTTCCCTCGATTGGCTTTTTATCTTGGCGGTTACACCATCCCATATTGGGACAGTGAGCACGCTCCCCACGGTGAGTTTGCATTGGGGGTTCTGACAAACCATTTGGGTTATACCCACGATACACTGAAAGCATTTTGCTACTGCGATAACAGTACTGCTCGAGGATACATGTTTGATGATTCTAAATATGGGAGTGCAAGCGACCTAACGAATCATAGCCAAGTCACTGGATTACTTAAAATCTTCCGCGAAAAGCCACACGAGTTCGAAGTATTTCGATCTTTAATGAAGCAACGCTTTGCTGATCAAGACTACCTACAATATACAGATGACTCTCGCTACTATGTTGAACGCCCAGTAGACCGATTCATCTATTCCATCATGTCGCCCATTCATGGCATTGATAACGATGATCATGAAATAGATTACCACACGGTGATGATGAGCAACTTTATTGACTCATCAGCAGAACAAGCAGCGGTGGCACTTACCAGTGAGATCGAAACATATCTGGGTCGTCCAATTGTTCCACCCAAAGTCATCGAAAATGAAGACGACTACTACCGTGATCACTACTATTATCGAGGCACTGGTATTGCGCAATGGAAGTCATTCATTACCGAAGGTTTTAATGAAGGGAAAACAATTTGGCATTACATCGAGAGTGGGGAAGATGCACAAGTCCTAGATGTGATTGAACCGTGTAACATTCAAATCGCTGCGAGAAAAGGTAACTTCGATATCTCCGAGAAATTCGAATATTACCTCGGCCGCTATGACTCTTATCACGAAGAGATGATGACCATTGCCGGTGAAATCCTACACGATTGGCACAATGAAGACTTGGATGACGCTGCGATAACGGAAAACAATCAAAAGATCTTGCGCTTGTTTGACGTATTACATTGTTGGAACAACAAAGCGTCCTTTCATGCCGATGTGGCTCATGGGCTTGTCCACGACTTTGAGCTCATAAGTGATGAGGATTTCACCCAACGTTATAACGGTGATTGGAAGGCGCAATTTCTAAACTATGTCGAAGAATGTGGTGCATACCGAGACAATATTCGCCAGAAAGAGACCCAGCTTGCCCATGAGTTATTGAACAAACATCGAGAAGAGGCAACTGATCTTCTCGAACAATTGGCTGACGCGTTTGATGACAAGTTTAGCTTAGCCAGTCAACTGGCCTTCTGTGCTGGCATGCTTTACTACGATAATAAGCACGGTATCAACGACAGGGCAACAGAAGCATTTGAGGACAAACTTGCCTCAAGCCTAAAGTCAGAGCTTCTTCTCGCTTTGAGTGAAAACAGTCGATTCCATTGTATTGAGACTGCCGAGAAACGTTGGCGATACGTTCCTCTCACAGAGGAAGAGGAATCCCAAGCAAAACAAGATTGGAAGATCGTCGATGCATTTCTAAGCAATGAAAGCGATTATTTCGATGTCACGCTAAAATCTTTTAAAGGCAATATCGAACAACTCAGTGACAGCAGACAAATCAACAAAAATCAGCCTTACTATGAGTTTCTGCGTGACTTTGACGACAAAGCCCAGAAACTATTAGTCGCTGCTCATGTTTGGGGCTCACTACAAAATACTCCTGAGCAAATATATTGCCATCGCTTACTTTTACTCTGGTTGACATCAGCTCCGGCGAAAGTAACTCGCATGCTGTCTTATTTTTATTGCGATCGTTATGGAGAGTTAAGCGATCAATCACACTCATTTGTCGATGACTTAGACTACCATTCAGAGATCGATAAACTGACTGGGCGCTTGGAATTACTATTGTCTCAAATCGATCGCAGAGACGATGATGAAATCAGTTTGATGGACATATATTTCGATCAGTTCGAAGCGCAGCAACAAACAGAACAAAACAAACAGCACGTTCGATCAGCACTTAAACGACTCCGTCCGGATGCTGAGCTGCGCTTCATCGAGCTGCTGGAGCAACGAAGACCAAATATCAAAACCAGTTACTACGATGAAGCGCTCTTAGACTCTATTCGCTACACCGTAAGTGAACAAATGGGACGTCGTAACCCTAATGGTTACGCCATCACCAAAGAGCAATCCAAAACAGTAGAGTGGATCACTGCTCAGATCGCCCAAACGACATTGCTCAACTCAGAGCAATTACAAACATTACTGGATACACTAACAACTAACTTCATCAGTGATTTTGATACCAGTTACGGAATTCCTGGTATTGATGAACTGTATTGGAAAGCCTCACCGCACATCCAAGATAACCTCTTGCGATTATTTTCTCTTAATCCTAGTCTAGGGTTGAAGCAGCTTGAGAATGAACGAGTGCTTTCTCTACCTGAATTATGTCAACAACTGTATGAACGCGATGCGCAACTGATCGTCTTACTCAAGTATGCAATTAAGCAGCATTGGTTCGATGCGATGCCTTGGTTTGCCAAACAAACCGATCTAAAGCGCTATACAGACCAATTGGAGATAAGCCAACTACTTAAGTTTATTGAGTTAGTCGCTAACCTCCCAGAGTTCACAACACTTATCAGTGAATATGCGCAGCACGCGTCGTTGAAAGTCCAACAGCTTGTAGCAGATATACAGGCTGGAAAGTATTGTCATGCCGCGCTTTCTCCTTTTGAGTTGCTCGATTGGGGCATTTACCATATCCCAGAAGATGATGACCCAAGCGAATTAATAAAACAAACCACCCTAGTCCGTGCGGAAGATCAACGTTATTTTGGACTTCGTATCGGCTATTTCCCAGAAGATGATGACGAGGACGGTTATGAACCTGAAGTCTCCCTGACAGTTCGCATCGATCACCCATACAGAGCTTCAATTGGAGGTTACTCACATGAATATGAGTCTTCGATCCGGCTTAATCACTCCAACTGTTTGACTTGGAACCTAGGCGAAAAAAGTTCTAACTCAACCGGCGTCTATCGATATCGAATTTATCATCCAAATGGCGACTTGCTTGCGGACAAAGTGTTCCATGTCGTCGATGATAGCCCTAGGCAAATGGCGCTAATGGAAGAAGCTCAACAAAAAGCACCATTTGAAAGCTCTCATATTGGTTCGATCTGCCTTAATCAGGGGCTTCTCGATTTTGTGGATGCGAAAACGAAGCCGTACGGAATGATCTTTGGTTGTAAGTTGCCAGAAAAGCCGATGCCCGTTCACTGTCATACAAAAGACAACCAATTGGAAATCGCTGAAATACACGTCACTCCTGCCGAGCCGACACAGTGGTTCTATGCTTCAAACCCAACCTACGCTTTTATGGAACAGCGCGTGAAAAGCCGAGTGCTTCTCGTTGGCAGTACAAACACCATAACGGAGACTCAATCAAAAAAATCGCTATGGAAAAATGCGGTCAAACAGAGCTCCCCCGTAGCACTCATTCAACCAGATGAAACAAAAGCCAACAATGTTGCTGCAATTTATCTCGATAAGTGTGGAGCGAAGGTGTTTTATGGTTTTGATGAGAAAGACAACTTATGTCGTATCGCGGTAACGAACGTTAAATATGGTTTGGCTCGGCGCTTCTTCATCCGTGTCATGAACCGTATTGCGAAAAAGATAATGAAAGATGGTGGCGAGTTTATGCCTCATTAACAATGAAGCCCCGTGCGTATCACGAGGCTTCTTATCAGCTTGGAAACTTGAACTTTTATGTGAGTTCAAAGGCAGTTTTGCTTGTTTATATGATTCTAAGTTGCGAACCCCATTTCAATTACATACCATGTAAAAAGCTCAAGCCTAAAGCACCCAACACTCGCGGAAAGAACTCGGTTCATGGCAACTCAACTTCCCTGCTTTCGTTAGCAGGAACAATCTGTTTTTACCTTCTTTTAAGCTTCTAATAAGGCGAGTGTGGAAGAGATAAGAAAGGTGAAAAATGCAATCTCACAATAGCTTCTCTATTAATCTTAACCAGCAAAAGTCCGTAGCGAAAAAGCGTCTAAAAGCGATCCGCCAAAATGATGCCAACGCACTTGAGCAGGTTAAACTGTTTCATTCCCAACCCGAAACCCTCACGCCAGAGTCTATCCAGCTTGCAGATGTTCAACACGCCCTAGCTAGAGAGCTTGGCTTACCCAGTTGGAACAAGTTAAAAGCTCATGTAGAAGAGCTAGAAAGTCACAAGCTCGCTATCAACAACCAAGCAAATCCACTTGATGCCGAACTAACAACACTGCACGTCCGCTGTGGGCACGATATTCAACAGCAACTAAAGACATGTGGGTTCGAGGGTGACTTCTTACCCATGATTGATCCATTGTGCGTCGGTCCCATTCCGAGCAATCAAAAAGGATTTGTCGCTATTCGAGCACAATACGTTGTAGACACATTACTGCCTGTTATGGGGAGAAAAGACTCGGTGCAAGAGGTAGCGCAGTTTGAGCAAGGCAACATCCATACCCTGCTCGACCAGCAATACGAACGCATCGTGTTTTGGGTTGAACATGATGCCTACGATCAGTTCATGCTACTTCGAGGGCTATCTCTGCTAGATAACACCGAAGGTAAAGTCATTGAGATCATCGAGTTCAACCAGTTTCCGGGAACTGAGCGGTTTATTGGCTTTGGGCAACTTCCTGCAGAGGCGATTCGATCGTGTTGGCAGTATCGAAAGCCTGTGACGGCCAAGTTGTTCAGCCAAGCTAAACTCTGCTGGAATGCCTTACTCTCTCCAACACCGCAGCCACTCGTTAACTTGCTAGAGCATCATAAACTGGATTGTTTACCGAACATCAAAGCTGTCATCACTCGGCACCTACAAGAACTGCCACACTCAGAGTCAGGGTTGAGCTTCACACAACATTTGGCTTTGCAGATATTGAACGAGCAAAACGAACCAATCAAAGTGAAAGATTGGTTTCAGACGAGCCAACAACGAGAACCACTTCCTACTCTCGGTGACGTGATGTTTTATGCTTTGATGTTGCCACTGGCACAAGCAGAGAATCCCCTGGTCACTGTTGATTCATTGGATAAGAATTGGTGGGAGCAAGAAGTCAGTATAAGCTCGCGAGGCAAAACTTGTTTGATTGGGAAAGGTGCTTTCATTCAGGACTACTGGAGCGGAGGGATCCACAACCACGCACAAAACCGCTGGATATGGAATCACACCCAGCTTTCTACCTTACGCCACTTATCTATTAATTAGATGAGAGTGATGACAAGCTAGTAACGGTAGCCATCTAGAAACAGCGTAAGGATATCTTCGACGATTTTCTTACGCCGCTCGACGCTTGGCACCGCTTGATTGGCAACCAACTGAGGCCACAAGCAGTTTCCTTTTAACAAGTACATCAGCATGCCGCTCATCATTGCAGGGTCGTACGCTTTAACCTTGGTATCTGCAATAGCCTCTTTAAGCCAGTTTTCCAGCAACACCTCTTTATTTTCAAAATGGCGATATAAGGTACGCTTCGTCGCCCCAGCTCGCTCATGTACTCTATCCACATTTGCGCCACTAAATCCGAGCTCAATAAACTCAAACTAGAGCGCTTCTATCTATTAAAAAGCAAATGATTTTCCGGTGGCGGTCATCTATGTCCGTGGCAGAAAAAACATCAAGGCAGTCTCATGATCTTGGCGACGAATGAAGTGGTTTATATAATGAATAAAAAGTACTGCCTAGTTATGCACTAGGCACTTAAAACCACTCCTTTATGCATGCAGTTTCCCACCATTTGAGAATGTAAGAAACCCTTTCTATCGGTTGTAAATTCGATAAATTTGTTAAATGGCAAACTTTTTACCCGTTCATATGGTTATCATTTGGTTAAAATTCTATTTTTTAAAGTGATTAGCTTCACATCTATTAACCATTTAGACGATTATTCTTTCGTATTTTCACACTCCACTGCTAATCTGCTCGCCGCCTTGAAGTGAACTCAAGGTGCATAACTATAAGGAGTGTTCTCATGAATACCAAGAAACCGATGTCGCTCACCAGCCGCGTAATTTTGGGTATGGTAGCGGGTATCTTGACAGGATTTGCAATTCGCACACTTTTCGCCGACAACGGATTTGTCGACGCATACATTGTTAATGGATTATTCGAAGTTGGTGGACAGATCTTCGTTGCCAGCTTAAAAATGCTTGTAGTACCACTGGTGTTCGTTTCACTAGTTTGTGGTACAAGCTCTCTAAAAGACCTATCAACATTAGGTCGCATGGGTGGTAAAACCCTTGCTTTCTACGTAGCAACGACTGCTATCGCAATCACACTTGCTCTAACCATGGGTACGCTATTCCAGCCGGGCGCTGGTGCAGACCTAACCGCAGCAAGTTCATTCAAATCAGCAGAAGCGCCATCTTTGGGTAAAGTGATCATTGATATGTTCCCGACTAACCCAATCAGCGCAATGGCAGAAGGTAAAACACTGCAAGTGATCGTGTTTGCCGTACTATTCGGTATCGCAATCAGTGCAGCAGGTAAGCCTGGTAAGCGCATCGCCGCTTTCTTCTCTGATCTAAATGAAGTAATCATGAAATTGGTTGCGATTCTGATGAACTTAGCGCCATACGGTGTGTTCTTCCTAATGGCGAAGCTGTTTACAGGACTTGGTCTAAGCGCAATCTTCAACCTTGCTGAATACTTTGTTGTACTAGCAGGTACGCTATTGCTGCACGGTCTGGTCACTTACAGCTTGATGCTAAAAGGCTTCACTGGTCTAAACCCAATTACGTTCTTACGTAAAATGAAAGATGCAATCATGTTTGCTTTCTCTACAGCATCATCGAACGCGACCATTCCGGTGACAATGGAAACAGCTAAGCATCGCATGGGCGTCGAGAACCGCGTATCATCGTTCACAGTACCGCTAGGTGCGACCGTGAACATGGACGGCACAGCGATCATGCAAGGTGTGGCGACTGCGTTCATCGCACAGGCATTCAACATCGACCTAACTATGGGTGACTACCTAATGGTTATCATGACGGCAACATTGGCGTCTATCGGTACCGCAGGTGTCCCTGGTGTTGGTCTAGTAATGCTAGCAATGGTACTGAACCAAGTGGGCCTACCTCTAGAAGGTATTGCACTTATCATGGGTGTTGACCGTCTACTTGATATGATTCGTACCGCAGTTAACATCACCGGTGATAGCGCAGTGACGATCATTGTTGCCAAATCGGAAGGTGCATTGGATGAAGCTCGCTTCAATGATCCAATAGCCGGCGTAGCCGAAGAAGAAGTGCGCCTGAAACGTGCTGACGCCTAAATCGTTCTACGATTAAACTATCCTGTCTAAATGAAAGCCCCGATGGAAACATCGGGGCTTTTATTTTATTTGCCATCTAAAGAATAGGTCATAGCAGCCCTACTCCGTCATCGAACTCAGTTTTTCTCTCGCTTGCTCTTCATGCTCGTCGGTGATGGCATTGCCGACCGAGTTCGCCGCTAGAGTCAATGCTGCCATGTCATCGGTAAAGCCGACACCTGCTAACACGTCTGGCACCATATCTGTTGGTAGGACGAAGTAAGCCAGCGCGCCACCTAAAATAGCCTTGTGGCGAACAGAGGTGTTGGAGTCTGCCATCGCGAGCCATGATTTAATACCCATAACAGCAATCTCTTCGCCTACTCTCTTGACGGAGTTTTTCATTTTACGCCAGAAGGTTTTCTCATCTGGCGCTTGCAGCTTTTGGACAAAGGCGGCATCGGACGCCGAATTTACAGACATGCTTGTGGTCATCGAGGCTCCTAAATTTCTAACAGTGGTGCAGATATTAAAACGATGAACCTGAACATAGTATTAATACAGCACAATAGTCTGCGCACGGCGAAACATGACCATGTTGGTATCATCAACGTGCCCGCTTTTAGCTGCTCTTTGTGGAAACGTCTGAAGGTAAGCGCATGATGGCGGAGAAAAGCTCCCCCGAGGCAGGCAGAAGGGAGCTTACCCATATTCACATTCGTTAATTTTACTTCGTTTGTCGCCCGAAGCATCGCTCAACTACAATGAAAAATACAGGCACGAAAAATACGCCCAAGAACGTAGAACTCATCATACCTCCGAGCACAGAAGTACCTAGTACAGTTTTAGCACCTGAACTCACACCATGGCTGATAGCTAGGGGCAGCACACCAAGACCGAATGCTAATGACGTCATTATAATTGGTCTTATGCGAGACCTCACAGCATCAAGTGTTGCCTCAACAATAGAGCATCCTTGAGTATATTTCTCTTTTGCAAACTCAATGATTAGGATCGCGTTCTTTGTGGCTAGACCAACTGTAGTAAGTAAACCTACCTGGAAAAAGACATCATTTGCCATTCCTCTTACTCCCACAGCAGCGAGGGTACCAATAACGCCAAGTGGTATTACCAGCAGCACGGAGAATGGTACTGACCAACTCTCGTATAGGGCAGCAAGAACAAGAAACACAATCAAAACAGACAACACATAAAGCAATGGTGCTTGACTACCAGATTGCTTTTCCTCGTACGACAAACCATTCCAAGCAATAGAGAAGCCGGGAGGCAACTGCTTCGATAGAGCTTCAATATCCCTCATTGCATCTCCCGTGCTGTAGCCATCAATAACGCCACCCTGAATATTTACGGCAGAGACGCCATTAAAACGCTCAAGACGAGGGGAACCTTTTTCCCAGTGCCCAGAAACGAAGGAGCTTAACGATATCATTTCTCCGTTGCTGTTTTTCACGTACCACAAGCCGATATTGCTTGGCGACAATCGATACTTTTCATCACTTTGAACATAGACTTTTTTAACTCTTCCTTGGTCGAGGAAGTCATTGACGTAGGTTCCACCAAAAGCCGTACTCAACACAGAGTTAACATCATCCATAGAAAGCCCAAAAGACAGTACTTTCTGTATATCAATGTCAAGTTGATATATTGATGAATCCTCTTGACCATTTGGTCTAACGCCAACAAGATTCTTATTATTTTGCGCTAAACGAATCAAATCATCACGGGCATTCAATAATGCCTCATGACCGTGCGCTCCGCGGTCTTCCAGATAGAAACTGAAGCCAGTAGCCGTCCCTAATTCAATAGCAGCAGGCGGTGCAAATGAAACAGCAATCGAATCTCTCATAGTAGAAAAGTACTGCATAGATCTTGCGACCACAGACTTAACATCCGTTCCTGGTTTTTCACGCTCTTTCCAGTCTTTTAAGCCTATAAAAGCGACACCCATATTGTTGCCAGTGCCTGCAAAGCTAAACCCTGATGCAGTAAAAACATTCTCAACAACGTCTGACTCTTGCTCTAAAAAATACTTTTCAACTTTCTCCATTTCTCGCTCGGTTTGTTCCTGCGTTGAGTTACTAGGCAAGACAACCTGAGCGAACAAAATACCCTGATCCTCATCTGGTAAAAAGGCAGTAGGTAGAGTAGTGAAATACCACGTCCCTGCCGCGGAAATTACCACAAATAAAAGCATTACCCGGATTGTTCTGTTTAACATAAACGAGACAGTGCGTTCATAATTGCCTGTAAAAGCATCAAACATTCGATTAAAACAAGCAAAGAACTTATTCGGTTGTGACTCTTTATTTACTGGCTTCAACATTGTGGCACATAATGCTGGTGTCAGTATTAACGCAACGATAACAGAGAGCGCCATAGCGGTAATAATCGTTATTGAGAACTGGCGATAGATAACTCCAGTGGAACCTGACATGAATGCCATAGGTACAAAAACAGCTGACAATGTAAGCGCAATACCGACTAGAGCACTTGATATTTGCCCCATAGACTTGTGAGTTGCCTCTCTCGGGCTCAAATTCTCCTCGTGCATTATTCGCTCGACATTTTCAACCACGACGATAGCATCATCTACTAACAAACCAATAGCCAAAATCATGGCGAACATCGTTAGCATGTTTATCGACAAGCCAAAGCTATACAAAACGGCAAAAGTACCAAGTAATACAACAGGAACGGCAATCGTGGGTATCAGCGTCGCACGTAAGTTTTGTAAAAATAAGTACATAACAAAAAATACGAGTAACACGGCTTCAAACAAAGTATGCACGACCCCTTCAATTGACTTTTCAACGAAAGGAGAAGTGTCATAAGGGTATACCACTTCCAATCCGTCTGGAAAAAAAGGACGTAGCTCATCCACTGCTTTTTTCACTGCTTCAGCGGTTTGTATTGCATTCGCTCCTGTTGCTAATTTAATACCTAATGCTGCGGCAGGATAACCATTATAAAAGTTTTTCATAATATAATCGTCTGCCCCCAACTCAACGCGGGCGATATCTTTCAGAGTAACTTGAGCCCCCGTGCTGTCAGATTTCACGACAATCTTCTGAAATTCTTTTGCAGAACTAAGACGACTTTGAGCTGAAATAACCGCGTTAATCTGCGTATCCTGTTCCATAGGCGTCGTACCAAATTGACCAGCAGAAACTTGTACGTTTTGTTGCTTTATGGCGTTGACTACATCAGAGCTTGCTAGGTTGTACTTTTCAAGTTTGAAGGGGTCGAGCCAGATTCGCATTGCATAGGGTGCACCAAAAACTTGAATATCCCCAACTCCTCGAACGCGACTTAGGGGTTCACTCATTTTTGAGAAAACAAAGTCAGATATATCATTCTTATCTAAGCTTCCATCCTTTGAATACAAACCAACAATCATTAAGATATTCGAACTTGCTTTACTCACTTTAACCCCCTGCTGTTGGACTTCAAGGGGCAATAACGGCAAAGCAGATTGAAGCTTGTTTTGCACTTGCACTTGTGCAACATCAGGATCCGTTCCACCCTCAAAAGTGATAGTAATTTCCACATTTCCAGAACTATCGCTTGCCGACGAGAGATATCGTAAGTTATCAATACCTGTAATTGACTGTTCAATGACCTGTGTGACACTGTCCTCTACTGTCTTGGCACTTGCACCGTTATAGCGAGTAGTGATCATAACTGTAGGTGGAGCGATACTAGGGTATTGTGAAATAGGCAACTTTGTAATAGAAAGTGCTCCAGAAAGCATTATCAAGATTGCAATCACCCATGCAAAAACGGGTTTATCAATAAAGAATTTCGCCATTATTGTGCTCCGACCTGATCATTGATTGCCAACTCTTTCGAGGAGATCGACGCAGGTTTAGTGGCCTCACTCGCTCTATTATCTACCTTAACTCGGTCCCCGCTTTGAATACGTTGCAAGTTACTGATAACAATTTCGTCACCTTCAACTAAGCCGGAAATGACACGCCATTTCTTTCCAACTGCCTCCGCGACTTCCACGACCCTCCGTTCGACTTTGCTCTCTTCTACAATCACCATGATCGTCGACTCACCTTTGCTGTTTCTCGTTACAGATTTTTGAGGCACGAGGATAGCATGGGGATCTTCCCCAACTTTCAAGGAGGTATGAACGAACATTCCAGGAAGAAATTGACGGTTTTGGTTAGGAAATTCGGCTCTGAGTACAACTGAATCGGTATCTCGATCGACATTGATTTCGGTGAACTTAGCCTTTGAACGATAAGAAGTATCGCCACCAACAGTAATAGAGACTGTTGGTGTTGAATCAAGCACCAGTTCGCCACGCTCACTCGCCTGCTTCAAACGCAAAACTTCAGTTGTCGAACGACGTAGATCAACGTTGATAGGATCTAATTGCTGAATTTTTGCAAGCATCTGATTTTGCCCAGAACTTACTAGAGCTCCATCTGTGATGTAAGACTGGCTGATGATCCCAGAAATCGGAGCTTTGACTTTTGTATAGTCTAAATCAATTTGTGCTTGGTGAAGCGACGCTTCAGCAATATGGAGTGAGGCAACAGACACTTTATAGCTTGCCATGTCCTCATCTAACCGCTCTTTGCTAACAGCGCCACTTGGAACAAGCTTCTTAGTTCTGTCTAATTTCGCCTTAGTAGCCTCTAACGATGCCCTCTCGGCTTCTACTTTTGACTTGGCCATCATCAAATTAGCTTTATACTGAGCAGGATCAATTTGATAAAGTGACTGACCTTTATTTACAAACGAACCTTCTTCAAACAACTTAGCCATAATGATACCGTCGACTTGAGGTCTTACTTCGGCCTCCTTAAAGGCCTTCGTATAGCCAGGTAAGTTAAATAGGATCGGCTGGACCGTTTCCCGTACGATGAATGTATCGACTTCAACAAGCGAGCGTTCCACCGGCACGTCTTCAGTTCCCCCACACCCCAAAAGTAGGACAGGAAGAAGTGAGAGGCTTAATTTTCTGTACATAAAAAAATTCTCTATTCACAAGGGATAGAGAATTTAACAAGATATGCAAAGCACCATTTACAATATAAAAGACAAATTACATCAATTTAAGGACGCATTTTTTGTAACACTGTCAATCCCATCACTTTAGATTCAACGGTGAAAATTAGGCTCTAATAGTCATTCATAAAATTCATAGGTGTCTGGCCCGTTTTCTGTCTGAAGAAATAGATAAACGCACTATCGCTAGAAAAACCGAGTCTATCTGCCACTTCTGGGATCCTAGACCCACTCGATAAAAGCTCAATAGCACCTAGTAGACGCCACTGTTGACGCCAACTTTGATAAGGCATGCCCGTCTCACGGTTAAAGATCCTCGTAATCGTTTTTTCGCTCGCCCCAACCAATTGACTTAACTGAGCTAAAGAAGGTGCTGTGAAGGCCTCATCATCAATTTTCGCGATCCAAGACTGTAATCGATAATCTTTGGGTAGTGGCAGTTGCAGATAGACATCTTTGGAATTGTTTAACTCTTCTATAAACAAATTAAGAGTATTAACCTGTTCGTTCTCAGGTTTTTCGAAAGGCCAAAAAGCCATTCTCTCGATGAGAAGCCTCATAAGAGGCGTAACATCAAAGATTCGAATCTTCCTTGGCAGGCGCGCTGCCAGTGAAGGGTCAAAGTAAAGAGAGCGGTATTGTGCCACATTTGTTGACTGAGCATTGTGCAATACACCTTTAGGAATCCATGCTGCTCTCATCGGTGGCAGTACATATTTTATATTCTCAAGCGTTATAGTCATACAACCATGTTGTGAAGAAAGTAGTTGGTCCTTCTCGTGAAAGTGGACACCTGAATCATGAACTGATCTATCGGTTGCGACTCCGATGACCAACCCATCTAGCTCATCAGCACAAAAATTATGATTTTCCGAAAGCAATGCCATTGCACCACCCTGTCCTTATTTTGATGTTTTAAGTTTTGTTCTCATTATAAGACCAAGTGATAGTCGAGGTATACTTTGTCACATCACGTACCTCATAAAGCGTGAACTTCGTACTCGAATACCATTTACTCAACATTTACTACAAAGTTTGAGTAACATTTAAAAATAGAGGAAATATTGAGAACTGAAAAATGAATAAATTAATAGAAAAAGTATCTATCCCGTTGGCCGTCGTGCTTTTGATGTTTCCGCAAATCATCGAAACAATGTACAGCCCTGCACTGACTTCTGTGAAAAGTACGTTCGGTGTCAGTAGCAATGAAGCCGCACAAGCTATGTCAATTTTCTTTGTCGCTTTTGCCTTTGGTGTGGTTTTTTGGGGAAGAATGTGTGACATCGTAGGCCGAAGACCATCAACCCTACTTGGACTGGTCGTATTTATTATCGCAGCCATTTTTACCATGCTTGCACCAACATTCAATTTGTTACTCGCTGGTTTTGGTTGTTGCGCATTTGGAGCGGCTGTTGGCTCCGTCTGTACTCAGACTATTATTCGTGATGGCTACCATGGCAAAGAACTCGGCCACGTTTTCTCGATTGTCGGCACATCGATCGGTATTAGCCCTGTAGTTGGAATGCTCGCTGGCAGTTGGTTAACTTCATTCGGCGGATACCAATGGGTGTTCTTCGCTATGGTCGTGTTCATCGTGGCTTTATTAATTTGGTCTTTGTTCAAATTGCCAGAGACAAAACCAGAGCACACCAAAAAAGATAGTTTGCTGTCTGTTGGTATAAAAATGCTGACCGATGCGCATATCTGGTACATCACAATCATGGTAGGTTTGTTTAACATCGCGCTGTTTTCTTATTACAGCATCGCACCATTTATGTTTGAGAAACTGGGTGCAAGTGTCAACTTTTTTGGTAACACAGGGTTCATACTCGCTCTGGGATCCGTATTAGGTTCTCTTATCAACATGAAATTAATACGCATGCATTTAAGCCACGAAAAGATTGTGATGTTTGCTTCATTCTTGCTTTTAATTAGCGGTTTTGGCGTGTTCATAATGCAAGAGTCCGTTTGGTTTTTCATTCCTGTGGTATTGGTATCCCTATCATTTGGATTGGCTATTCCTAACCTTTTGAGTGGCGCGTTAACTCACTATCGAGACCACTTAGGGAGTGCTGGTGCACTATTGGGCTTATTCTACTATCTGGTCATCGGATTTGGCCTTCACAGAGCCGCTGAGTTTGGTGATTTGGCAATGACTTTAATTGGCTGCGCTGCCGTTGCATGTGTCATTTCAATGATGAAGCATCTCGTTGGGCTAGTCACTTTCAAGACATCCGATACCAATTCCTAAAAGTATTGATTTAATAAAGACCTATCAACACTTCAACCCCTTCCCACGTCCAAACGAGAAGGGGTTGATATTTCGGTTGTAACATCGATGACTAAATCACTCTGACCATCATCATATAACCTACCACCCTTCGAGCTTGATTCTATTAAAGCAAATGTCCTTCTTTTGATATTTTTTGCTTATTAATCATTATAAGACCAGACAAATACAAAGGTACACTTTGCCACATCACGTACATCAAGAAGCGTGAACTCCGTACTCGAATGCCATTTACACAAGATTCACTAGAGCATTTAAGTAACATTCAAAAATAGAGGAATATTTGAGAAGTGAATAAATTAATAGAAAAAGTGTCCATTCCTTTAGCGATTGTGCTCTTGATGTTTCCACAAATCATCGAAACAATGTACAGCCCTGCACTGACTTCCGTGAAAAGTACGTTTAGTGTTAGTAGCAATGAAGCCTCAAAAGCAATGTCAATTTTCTTTTTCGCTTTTGCCTTTGGAGTGGTTTTTTGGGGGAGAATGTGTGACATCGTAGGCCGAAGGCCATCAACGCTACTTGGACTGGTCGTATTTATTATCTCAGCCATATTTACCATGCTTGCACCAACATTCAATTTATTGCTCGCCGGTTTTGGTTGTTGCGCATTTGGTGCGGCTGTTGGCTCCGTCTGTACTCAGACTATTATTCGTGATGGCTACCGTGGCAAAGAGCTCAGTCACGTTTTCTCAATTGCTGGTACATCTGTCGGTATTAGTCCGGTAGTTGGGATGCTCGCTGGCAGTTGGTTAACTTCACTCGGCGGATACCAATTGGTGTTCATCGCTATGGTTGTGTTCATCGTTACTCTATTAATTTGGTCATTGTTAAAATTGCCAGAGACAAGACCAGAACACACTAAAAAAAGTAGCTTATTGACTGTTGGTATAAAAATGCTGACCGATGCGCATATCTGGTACATCACAGTCATGATAGGTTTGTTTAATATCGCGCTGTTTTCTTACTACAGCATCGCACCATTTATGTTTGAGAAACTGGGTGCAAGTGTCAACTTTTTTGGTAACACAGGGTTTATACTTGCACTGGGCTCCGTATTAGGTTCTCTTATCAATATGAAATTAATACGCATGCATTTTAGCCAAGAAAAAATTGTGATGTTTGCTTCATTCTTGCTTTTAATATGTGGCCTTTGCGTTTTCATGATGCAAGAGTCTATCTGGTTTTTCATCCCTATGGTATTGGTATCCCTATCCTTTGGGCTGACCATACCAAACCTTTTAAGTGGTGCGTTAACACATTATCGCGATAACTTAGGGAGTGCCGGTGCACTATTGGGCTTGTTCTACTACCTGGTCATCGGATTTGGCCTTCACAGAGCTGCTGAGTTTGGTGATTTGGCGATGACTTTAATCGGCTGTGCTGGCATAGCTTGTGTCATATCTATCATCAAATATCTTATTGAACTGGTTACTTTCGACATTTCAGATATTGATTTTTAAATACGACAATCTTGGAAGAAACACCTACAGCACTCACGCAGCCCCTTCCCACATTCAAGTGAGAAGGGGCTGATGCCGTAGTGTCGTTTATTTCTCACGACCAACAAAAGCCACAACAACTTTGTCATTGCCAAGCGAGCGAGAGAACACGTACGCGCCTTCTTGTTCAATCACTTGGTGCTGACCTGCACCAATCGCTGGATGCGCTTTACGGAACTGACCAAGAGTTTGCCAATGTTTGAGCAGCGCTTGCTTCCCATCAGATAGCTTCCATACCATGTCAGAGCGTGTACCTTGGTGGAAATCATCCGCGTAAGGGCCAATATTACGACCCACTTCGTCACCGAAGTAAACCTGAACAGCACCTGGGCTCAGAAGCAGTGCATTCGCGGCGTTACGCTGCATGCCGTAATCTTTGAAGCGAGAGAAGAACAACTCAGTATCGTGAGAAGACATGTAACTCACTGGGTTGAAGTCTTTCTCGTTAGCGATTGTGTTTGCGTAACTTTGGTAGGTGTCTGCCATTTGGCTGAAACACGCCGCGCCTTTGTCTAACTTCTTCTGCATATCAAAGTTAATCAACGCATCAAAGCCATCGTCAAAGTAAGGACTGCGATAAGCGGTATGTCCCCATACTTCGCCCATCATCCAGAATGGCTGACCTGACTTACCGTTCTCTTTACGCCACTGCTCAAGGCTGCTCGAAGCTTCTTCTTTCAAACGTTTCCACACATCGCCTTCAACGTGCTTCACCGTATCAACACGGTAGCCATCAATACCAAAGCGTTTCACCCAATCAGTTTGCCACTCAATTAGGTAGTCCGAAACGGTGTAATTGTCACGCGCCTCTACGCGAGTACCAGGGTTATCCAATAGCCACTGCGCAGGCTTCACAGCTTTGTCTGATTCGGTGATAAAGTCAGGCAAACCCGCCAATGACATAGTGATGTCACTGCTGCCCGGAGCTGGGTATCCCGGCAAACCGGTTCTTACCCAGTCACCGCCCCACCATTTCGCCCAGTTTGGACTCTGGTAATCAATATTCTGGTGGTAGCTATGCCAATTTTCACCCGCTTTTGGTTGCCAGTCGCCCCACTTCTTCGGTAAATCAGCGTTTGGTTTTAACACCTCAATACCGTCAAATTGCAAATCGGCTAACGTTGAGTAACTGGTGTGGTTGATTACTGCGTCCATCAAGACTTTAAGACCACGTTTGTGTGCCTCTTCCACCAGCAATTTAAGGTCATCTTCGTCACCGAAGTTCTCATCAATCTTCGTAAAGTCACGCGTCCAGTAACCGTGGTAAGCGTAGAATGGGAATGAGCCGCTATCGCCGCCGCCCACAAAACCATGCACTTGCTCAACGATTGGCGATAACCAAATTGCATCGGTACCTAGGCTCTTGATGTAATCCAGTTTCTCGATCACGCCTTTTAGGTCACCACCGTGGAAAGTGCCGATCTCTTCTTTGCCATCTTTATTGCGCCCATAGCTGTTGTCATTGCTCGTATCGGCGTTGTTGAAACGGTCGACCATCACGAAGTAAATATTGGCATTACGGTAATCAAACGGTACTGCTTCTTTGGTTTTCTTCACTGGCTCTAGTAGCACCAAACCGCCAGAGTCTTTGCTTGGCGTCAGCGATACTTGCTGATCTTTTACTTCGACCATTTGCCCAGAATAGGCATCACGCAACTTGGTGCCATCAGGGAAACTGTCACCTAACGCAATGGTAACTTCACCACCTTGGTAAACTTCACATTGCACTTGTGGGATTGGGCGTTTGAACTCAGTCTTGGCGACTTTCTTAGGCTCACGCTTGAAGCGCAGTGTTTTCGCTTCCGCATCAAAAGCAAAAGAGTAATCGCCGGTAAAGCGGATTTTTAACGGCAGTTCCGTTGGCTTACCGCAGTTCAACGCGATAGGCTTGTTAAACTTTACCTTTTGACCATCAGGCGCGACACAATCGCCTTCAACACCCGTGATTTTGAGTGTATAGCCATCTTTGGTTAAGGGCACAACCAAAGGCTGCTCTGCACTTAAAGGAAAGTCACGGCTGTTGGTCGTGGTAGATATGGTGATGTTTGGCTCGGCGATGGCACTTGCCGATGCAAGCAATAAGGTAGTCGTAATCAGATTCAGTTTCATCGTTCAGTCCATTGGTTGCGCATAGGCGCAGTATTCGTGTTGTAGTTTTATTCACACTAATAGTAAATGGATGAAAAACTGAGCACATCATTCTGAAAGGCTACGCCCTAAAGCTTGTGACGCTTCACATTTTGCTTTTATTGGGGCGTAGTTCTATTTATGAGCAGGATAAAAGGGAGTTTAAAGCTGCACGCTCCCTAGGTTGCGCATTTGTCTCATCGCCCAATTGACGCGGCTGATGGTGTAAGAAGTCTGAGGGTAGACTTTGATTCGATAAGGGTTTGGCAGCACTACTGCTAGCCTTGCGGCTTGGCGCGTCGAAAGTTGTTTAGCAGGGATACCAAAGTAGTTTTGCGCAGCGGCTTCTGCGCCATAAATACCTGGGCCAAATTCCACCACATTCAAATACACTTCGAGAATGCGTTCTTTACTCCACATTGCTTCCATCAGCAGAGCAAAATAAAGCTCATAAGCTTTGCGCACATAAGAGTGTGAGGGAAACAGAAACACGTTCTTTGCAGTTTGCTGAGTAATCGTGCTCGCACCGCGAGAAGGGCCGTTCTCGCCAGACTCTGAGATCACTTTAAACAAGGAGTCAAAATCCACTCCGTAATGGGTCGGGAACTTTTGATCTTCTGTCGCAATCACGGCCAATTGAATGTGCTTAGAAATGTCACTCAAAGGCACCCATTCATTTTGACTCTCTTCAGAGAATCCCTCTGGAGGAGAAATCATGCGGCTGATCTTCCATCCCCAAATTGGTGGATCGACGTATTTCACTATGCCAACGAGCATCACTGGTAAAAGCAAAAGCACCAATAAGATATTGAACAGAAGGGATTTAATCTTTCTCAAAGTCCGACCTAGCTTGATTTCATAAAACAATATGATGCAAGTATAGAGTATGCAGTCTGTTTATCGTTAGTGAAAACTTGGTCAAAAAAAGCCCGATTTACAATGTAAACCGGGCTTAGTATCTGATTATAGGCAATTATTTAATCAGCTTGTAGAATACCGTCGATAGAGGTGGCAAACACAACTCTAGAGATTGAGGTAGTGACTCACTTTCTACTTCTTCTGTGTCTACGCTGGTTAGCACTTCAAAGTCGCTACCATCGTATTTCGCATCGTCCGTGTTAAGCAGAAGTTCGTACTTACCTTCCATCGGCACGCCCAAACGGAAATTTCCATGCGGCACTGGGGTAAAGTTGCTGATCACTAATACGCGTTCGCCAACTTGGCTAATACGCTCGTGCGCAAGAATGCTTGCTTCCGCTTCATCTTGCAAACGCCATTCAAAACCAGCTGGCACACAATCTTGATCGTGCATCGCCGCTTCATCACGGTACAAATGGTTCAAGTCTCGAATCAGCGCTTGCACACCTTGGTGACGACCAAATTCTATTAAGAACCATTGCAACTGATCGTCGTGGTTCCATTCTGCGGTCTGACCAAGCTCTGCACCCATGAAGTTTAGCTTCTTGCCCGGTTGACCGTACATGTAACCGAAGTAAGCACGCAAGTTCGCCGTTTGTTGCCACTCATCACCCGGCATCTTGTTATGGATAGAGCCTTTGCCGTACACCACTTCATCATGAGATAGCGACAGTACATAGTTCTCGCTGTGTGCGTAAACAAGCGGGAATGTGATGGTATTATGGTGGTATTTGCGATGAATAGGATCTTCTTGGATGTAAGAAAGACTGTCGTGCATCCAACCCATATTCCACTTAAAGCCAAAGCCTAAACCGCCCATAAATGTCGGTGCAGATACGCCCGGGAATGCCGTCGATTCTTCTGCAATGGTCATTGCGTTCGGGAAGTGCTTGTACACTTCTTCGTTCATCCACTTCAGCGTTGCGATCGCATCGTAGTTCTCGTTACCGCCGTCCACATTTGGAATCCACTGATCGTGACTGCGTGAGTAGTCTAGGTAGAGCATCGACGCGACAGCGTCCACACGGATACCATCAATATGGAATTGCTCAAACCAGTAAAGCGCGTTAGACACAAGGAAACGGCGCACATGCTCACGACCTAGATCGTAGATGTAAGAGTTCCAGTCTTGGTGCCAACCACGGCGAGGATCTGGATCGTGGAACAGAGGCGTACCATCAAAATTCGCTAAGCCATGATCATCCGACGGGAAGTGCGCAGGTACCCAATCCAGTACCACGCCCAAGCCAGCTTGGTGACACGCATCAACGAAGAACTTGAAATCATCCGGAGAGCCGTAACGACTGGTCGGCGCAAACAAGCCAACAGGTTGGTAACCCCAAGAGCCAAAGAACGGATGTTCAGAAACTGGCATCAGTTCAACGTGGGTGTAGCCCATGTCTACAAGGTAAGGTAATAACTCAGCGGCCAGTTCACGGTAGTTTAGGAAATCGCCGTCTGCGTTGCGCTTCCAGGAACCAGCGTGCAGTTCGTAGAATGACAACGCTTCATCACGTTTCTGCGTCACTGGACGGTTTTGCCATTTCGCATCTTGCCATTGGTAACGGTTGTGATCGTATGTGATCGACGCGAATGACGGGTATTGTTCAGAGTAGAAGCCCCAAGGGTCTTGTTTATGAGGAAGCCCTTCCCCATTCGGACCTTTGAGTTCAAATTTGTATTGTACGCCCTCTTCCAAACCAGGAATGAATAGGCCCCAAATACCGTAGTCTAGGCGTTGCATTGGATGACGACGGCCATCCCACTGGTTAAAGCTACCCACTAGGCTGATAGCAGATGCATGAGGCGCATAAACAAGGAAACGTACACCAGAGATGTTTTCACCACCGCGCTCGATGGTCACAAACTGTGAACCCATGTAACGGTACATGTCTTTTGGTGTATGTAGATGTTCGTATTCTTGATAAATGTTGTGGTATTGGTAAGGGTCGTCGATGAGCTGCTCTACACCATTCCAGTCGACTGCAAGTTGGTAATGCGTTAGATGCAAGTCACGCTTGTCTTTTAAGATGAAGCCGCTTTCATCTTCACGATCTAGCTCAATTCGAGGTTCGCCGCTGATAACCAATTCAACTTTGTCTGCACCTGGCATCCAAACGCGTAACGATCCTTCGCCGTCATCAATGAATGGACCAAGTGACGCAAACGGGTCTGAGTAAGCCGCCTCAGCTAATAATTGGTAAGCGCGTTCGTGTTTTTTCTTTACCTTGGTTTTCAAATTTTTCTCCCTAGCACCGATATTCTCCTTATGGTTTTTGAACATCGGATTTCCTCAGCCAAACGTTGTGAATTCACACAATTATAAAAAGCCGCACTCTATCCAAGAGATGAATAAAATAGCGTCAAAAAACAAAAATGCCCGCTATTGTTGCGGGCATAATAACGGTACACCATCCTAACGGATTGTGCCGATTTAATGAGTGACCTAGGCTGTACTTTCGTACCTCAGCGCAATTAAATTCGCGGATTCCTACATCACTCATTCCACCTTATTTGCTCGCTTTCGCGCGCACTTCAGTCAAGCGCTTAGAAATACGGTTAACGTCTTCACGGCTGAAGATTTCATCAAGGTTCATCGACAGTTTACGACGCCAGTTTGGATACTCATCTACCGTGCCAGGAATGTTGACCGGTTGGTCCATCTCTAGCCAGTCTTCAAGCTGAACACTCAGTAGTGCTGAATCACCCGCAGCCACATGCAACTGCAATGCTTCACTTAGGTAAGAATCCATTGGTACGTATTGCGCATCATGGCCGATACCTTCTGGCAGGTAACCGTGCCAACGTACGCTGTCTAGGATACCTTGCTTACACTTCAAACGATCCTCAAACAGACCTTCCAGTTGTTGCTCGTCTGGGTACAGACCGATCTCACGCCCCATCTTCAAGTCATCACAGTGCCAGAAACCACGGAGAGTTGGCATATCGTGCGTACACAATGCCGCCATAGACTGCTCAGCGTAGTGCTTCGGAGAAATGAAGCCGCCGTCGTCTTTTGATGTTTCGAAGAAAAACACTTTGTATGAGTGCACGCCTGCGTCACGTAGGATGTCGACGATTTCATCAGGCACAGTACCCAAGTCTTCACCGATTACAGAACACTGATGACGGTGAGACTCAAGTGCTAGGATTGCTAGCATGTCTTCTACTGGGTAGTACAGGTAAGCACCTTCTGTCGCTTTCTCACCTTTTGGAATCCACCATAAACGAAGCAGGCCAAGAACGTGGTCGATACGCAGCGCACCACAGTGTTTCATGTTGGCACGCAGTAGCTTGATGTACGCGTCGTACCCTGTTGCTTCCAACACTTGTGGGTTTAGCGGTGGTAGACCCCAGTTTTGGCCTAGTGGACCAAGGATATCTGGTGGCGCACCGATGCTCGCATCCAATACTAACGCGCCGTCATCCGCCCAGGTCTCGCTGCCGGAATCCGCAACACCAACCGCAAGGTCGCGGTACAAACCAACCGTCATGCCTTTTTCTTCAGCAAGAGCCTGCGCTTCTTTGATTTGGTCGTCTGCAAGCCACTGTAGGTACATGTACAGATGAACGCGGTCCGAGTTATCTTTAATGTACTTCTGAGTTGCCGCTGCATCGAACGTGCGGAACTTCTCAGGGAATACTGGCCAACCCCAAACGCTTGAATCTTCAGCGTGTAGTTCACCGTGTAGCGCATCGAATGCCGCTTGGTGAAGCAGGCTCTCGCCACCAAGTTCTACAAACTCAAGGAATGCACGAGCACGGTCTGTGTTCTTGTCTAGATGACGCGCTTTAAACTCGCTAAATAGCAACGGAAGAATGCTCATCTTAAGCTCAGACACTTCGGTGTAGTTCACCCAATGTGATTCACGTGCTTTTTGTAAACGTTGTTGGAATTCAGCGCTGCCAACGCGTTGTTGTGCTTCTGCACTTAGCGCGAATTCAGGCACAGAGCTTACGTCGATGTACATGATGTTCAACCAACGACGAGAAGATGGGCTGTATGGGCTCGCACCTTCTGGGTTCGCTGGGAACAATGAATGAATTGGGTTCAAACCAATGAAGTCACCGCCACGAGATGCGATGTCACTCACCAACTGCTTCAGATCACCGAAGTCACCGATACCCCAGTTGTGCTGAGTACGCAGTGTATAAAGCTGGATGCTTGGGCCCCATAGCTTTTTGTGTTGGTTTAGGTCTTCTTGTTTGAAACACGCTTTAGGTGTGATGATCAGCGACATTTCGTAAGGGGTCTTGCGACGCTTACGGCTGATGATCAGTTTGTGGTAACCCCATGCCAAGTTCTTTGGCAATGCAAACACTAGAGGGCCACCCTCAGCTCGTTCATCACGAACAATTTGCGACTGAAGATAGCCTTCAAGTACCTCTCCTTGTTCTGTTTCTAAACGCCAGCTAAATTCGCTCTCGCGAGCACTCGTACCTAGGTTTAGTTCCACTTCGACTGGTTCGCCGTCGCGTAAAACAAGAACAGGGGCTAGTACGTCTTTCTTATGTTTTTTCTCAGCAGAAGCCAATAGCTTCTCATCGCTGCCAGTATCGTAGCCAAGTGAAGTGAGCAAGCGGCGCAGTGTTTCTTCAGAAACTTTTGCCTCGTCTCCCCACGCGCTGACGTAGCTATCAGCTAATCGCGCCATGTCTGCGACTTTCTTTAATGCTGTTTGTTCTTTCATCGCTCTCTCCGAAGGTAATACCAACACCTTCCATGTAGGGTTTTATTGTTATCAATAACTAATTCTTGAAAATGACCAAAGGTAGCGCTCGGCTACCTTGGTCTTAACTGGGTTCTATTAGCGTTTCACCGCTTCAAGTTTCCAGATGTTGTTCACGTAGTCGCGGATAGAGCGGTCTGATGTGAACTTACCAACTAGGGCAGTGTTAAGAATCGCTTTCTTAGCCCAGCCTGCTTGGTCTTTGTATTGTTTGCCCATTTCTTCATGCGCTTTCACATAAGATGCGAAGTCAGCAAGACATAGGTATGGGTCACCGCCATCTAGTAGGCTATCGAATGTAGCGCGTAGTAGGCCTGGTTGACCTGGCGTAAACTCTTCACCTTTTAGTAGGTCTAGAGACGCTTTCAGTAGGTGATCGGCGTTGTAGTAGTCGTAAGGGTTGTAGCCAGCTGCTTTAACCGCTTTCACGCCTTCAACATCAAGACCGAAGATGTAGATGTTCTCGTCGCCCACTTCTTCACGAATCTCAACGTTAGCACCATCCATAGTACCAATAGTTAGGGCACCGTTAAGAGCCATCTTCATGTTACCTGTACCAGATGCTTCTTTACCCGCTAGCGAGATTTGTTGTGAAACGTCTGCCGCAGGGATGATGATCTCAGCCATGCTCACGCGGTAGTCAGGGATGAATACCACTTTCAGTTTGTTACCGATGCGAGGATCGTTGTTGATCTTCTCTGCAACCTTGTTGACTGCGAACATAATTTCTTTCGCTAGGTGGTAGCCCGGTGCTGCTTTCGCTGCGAAGAAACATACGCGCGGCTCACACTCGAAACCTGGTTCGTTCAGAATGCGGTGGTATAGAGACAGAATGTGTAGCAGATCTAGGTGCTGACGCTTGTACTCGTGTAGACGCTTGATTTGAACGTCGAAGATAGCGTTAGTATCTAGCTCGATACCCATGTTATCTAGAACCCAATCAGCAAGACGCTGTTTGTTTTCTTTCTTAACAGCCATGAATTCTTTTTGGAATTTCGCGTCTGTTGCGTATTTAGCAATGCCTTCTAGCTGCTCTAGTTTCGCAGGCCATTCTGGACCTACTTTCTCAGTGATTAGCTCAGATAGACCTGGGTTACAGAACTTCAACCAACGACGTGGCGTGATGCCGTTCGTTACGTTGTGTAGACGAGTTGGGTACATCTCGTGGAACTCTGGGAATAGGTCTTTCTTAACCAATTCAGAGTGAAGTGCTGCTACGCCGTTTACCGCGTAAGAACCAATCACACATAGGTTAGCCATGCGAACCATGCGGTTGAAACCTTCTTGGATGATAGAAAGCTTCGCTTGCTTCTCACCGTCACCAGGCCACATCTTACGAACTTCTTGTAGGAAGCGGTGGTTGATTTCAAAAATGATTTCCATGTGACGTGGCAGTAGACGCTGGATTAGCGACTCTGGCCATGTCTCTAGTGCTTCTGGAAGTAGCGTGTGGTTAGTGTACGCGAATGTCTGAGAACTGATTTCCCAAGCCGCTTCCCAAGTAAGACCTTTTTCGTCCACTAGGATGCGCATTAGCTCAGGGATAGCAATTGTTGGGTGCGTATCGTTAAGCTGGATTGTCTCTTGCTTAGGTAGATCCGCTAGCGAGTAACCTGCTGCTTCGTGGCGACGTAGGATGTCGCGTACAGACGCTGCTGAGTGGAAGTACTGTTGCATTAGACGCAGTGTTTTACCTTTTTCGTGGTTGTCGTTCGGGTAAAGCACTTTAGTGATGTTACCTGCATCGATCAGCGCGTGCTGAGCTTCGAAGTAATCACCGTTGTTAAAGCTTTCTAGTGAGAATGGTGCAATTGCCTGACATTCCCAAAGACGTAGAGGGTAAACCGTGTCTGACTCGTAACCTACGATAGGTAGATCCCAAGGCATTGCTTTTACAGACATGCCAGGAACCCATTTACGAACTTCTTTACCGTTCTCGTTTACCACTTCAACGTGACCGTAGAAGCCGATTTCTTGCGCAAGCTCAGGGCGAGCCACTTCCCAAGGGTAACCTTCTACACCACGCCATGCGTCTGGTGCTTCTTGTTGACGGCCGTCTTTGAACGACTGCTTAAATAGACCGTATTCGTAATGCAGGCCGTAACCTACGGTTGGGAATTCTTGAGCCGCACATGAATCCATGAAACATGCCGCTAGACGACCTAGACCACCGTTACCCAGTGACGGGTCGCGTTCTTCTTCTAGAAGGTCTGTTAGGTTGTGACCTAGCTCAGCCATAGCTTCAGTGATCTCTTCGTAAAGACCCATGCTGATTAGGTTGTTACCAGTCAAACGACCGATAAGGAATTCTAGTGAAAGGTAGTTAACGCTTTTCGCTTCTTGGATGCGAGCGTCCGCTTCAGTAGCAAGCAAATCACAAGTCGTAAATTCAGCCAGTGCGCGACCCATTGCTAGGTACCATGCGCGGCTATCTGCATTTTCAATCGTGTGAGCGTAAGTTACAGATAGATGTTTCTTCACGCTTTCTTGGAACGACTTCTTGTCAAATTGTTTCTGTTGAGTAGGTTTCATTAAGAAATTCTCACGTCTTTTAGTAATTCATCTGCCATACATCGTGCATTTCCCTCTGTGAATAAACATCCTCCCATTTGTCCTCCCCACAAGGAGGAGGGGGTAGGGCGTAGAGGGCGTAAGCTTGCAAACTTAGTGATCTAAATCGCAACAGAGCAACCTATCATCCGATTCTTAGTGATTCGGATCACAGCCACCTAATGGAAAGATTAAAATTTGTTCATGACGTTTTTTATTCACCCTTCTCACTCCATTGTAAAAACTGTCTTATCGATCACATTACTTCTTTTAACATTGATAATTTCTCCTTAATAGATGTGCAACTCTTTCTACATGGGTTCAATACCACCGGCTCTTAAGTGACCAAAATCACAAATATAGGGCGTAGTTGATGGCATTTGCATCAACTCTCGAGAATTAGGAAGTGGATCAAAGTAAGAGGCATTTCTGATGTCGTAACATCCACAACGACTCGCAAGCTTGTACACTTTTTATACAAGCTAGAATTTAGTGGTGTGAGTCAATTTCTAGTTTCGCTAGCTCAAAAGATTTAAGGACAGAATTAATAATGTGGATTCCATCTAAACTTACCCGCCCTGGCCGCTTGCATAATGCGATCGTCCGCCCGCGAGTATTGGACTTACTGCAACAAGCGCCTTACTACAAACTGGTACTGTTTCGCTCGCCAGCTGGTTATGGGAAAACCACCATGGCAGCGCAGTGGCTATCAGATAAACCCAATGTGGGTTGGTACAGCATTGATGACAGTGATAACGATGGTTTTCGCTTCGTCAACTATTTGCTGCAAGCTTTAAACAAAGCGACCAACTACAAATGCTCCAACGCACAAAAATTGGCTGAGAAACGTCAGTTCTCTTCTTTACGCTCTTTATTCAGCGAAGTTTTCGCTGAGATGGCAGATTTTCAGCACGAATGCTATGTCGTTTTAGATGACTACCATTTGATCACTAACGACGAAATTCACGAGTCAATGCGCTTCTTCTTAAAGCACATGCCAGACAACCTGACTGTGGTAGTCACTAGCCGTGCGGCGCCACCATTGGGTACTGCGAACCTTCGCGTCCGTGATCTGATGATTGAAATCGGCAACGAGATGTTGGCGTTTGATACCGAAGAAACTACTCGTTTCTTTAACCAACGCATTGCCGATGGCATCGATGAAGATATGGCCAATAACCTGCGCACTTACGTAGAGGGCTGGCCATCCGCGCTACAGCTAATCGCACTGCAAGCGCAGCACCAGAACCGTACACTGGCACAAACCGTAGAATCGGTGTCTCAATTTAACCACGCGCATCTGTGGGATTACCTCGTAGAGGAAGTCTTTGACCTTCTCGACCAAGAAACCCGTCATTTCTTAATGCAAGTGTCGGTGCTTGACCACTTCAACGACGAGCTCGTGTTTGCCCTGACTCAGCGTGAAGACGCGCTAGGCATAATTGAATCACTCAACCGCTTCGGCTTGTTTATCTATCCATTATTAGAAGGTGAGCAAAACTGGTTCCGCTTCCATAACCTATTTGGTGAGTTCTTATCTCATGAGCGCCTTGCTCGCATTCCTCAACAAGAAAAAGACCTACATCGCAATGCCGCGGTTGCTTGGCTTAAACAAAAAGCCCCTCATCAAGCGATTCATCACGCCCAAAAGTCCAACGACACCGATCTGCTCGTAGAAATCTTGAATGAGTTCGGCTGGAAGATGTTCAACCAAGGCGAGTTGACGACCCTAGAGTCTGCCATCAACCAACTTGATAAAGATCTGTTGTTCAGCCATCCGAAATTATCGATGTTGCGAGCGTGGCTAGCGCAGAGTCAACACCGCTATAACCAAGTAGGCAAACTGCTAGCGGAAGCAGAAGAAGAGCACAAGAAGCGTAATATTGAAATCGATTCTGGCTATCAAGGCCAAGCGAATGCCTTACTCGCTCAGGTCGCGATCAACAGCAACCAACCAGAGCACGCATTAGAGCTTGCCGAGCTTGCCTTAAGCCAGCTTGACCCAACCGTATACCGCAGCCGTATTGTGGCTACGTCGGTCGTCGGCGAAGTTAACCACGTATTAGGCAAACTGGATCGCGCATTGCCAATGATGCAGCAAACCGAAAAACTGGCGCGCCAGTATCAGGTTTACCACCAAGCCTTGTGGGCAATCTTGCAGCAAAGCGAAATCATGATCGCCCAAGGCTACGTTCAAGCCGCATTTGAACTTCAAGATTCTGGCTTCCGTCTGATTGAAGATCAGCAACTTCAACACGTTCCTCTTCATGAGTTCTTGTTACGTATTCGTGCGCAGGTACTGTGGTGCTGGAACCGCTTAGATGAAGCGGAAGAATGTGCGTACAAAGGCCTGCAAATTCTAGAAAACCACTCACCAAGTAAACACTTACACAGCTACTCAATGTTGGCTCGCATTGCCATTGGCCGTGGTGAGTTGGATAAAGCCGGCAAGTTCATCGAACATATCCAACATTTGATGAAGCAATCCACTTACCACGTTGACTGGACAGCAAATGCCTCACTTTCTCTGATCTTATTCTGGCAAGCGCGCGGCAATACAGAAGCGATTCAAGAATGGTTGAACACCGCCGTCCGTCCTGAATCGGCATGTAACCACTTCCAACAGTTGCAATGGCGTAATATTGCTCGTGCTCATATCAACCTTGGTCAGTATGATGAAGCGCGCGAAGCACTGGACTTTTTACAAAGCGAAGCTCGCCGTACGAATTTGGTCACGGATACGAACCGTAACTTGGTTGTCGAAGCCATCTTGGCAGCACGCCAGAAAGACGAAGAGCAAGCCAAAACACTGCTGAAAGAAGCACTGGTCATGACAAATCAGACAGGCATGGTAGGTAACTTCTTAACTGACGGTGCAACCATTGGTGGTCTGCTAGAGAAGCTGAGCTTACGTCATGAGTTGGGCGACCTAGAACGCCATCGTGCGCAACAGTTGATGAAAGACATTTCATCGAACCAACGCAGCCGTTCTATTCACTTCGATGAAGACTTTATCGAGAAGCTAGTCAATCACCCGAATGTACCGGAATTGGTTCGTACTAGCCCACTGACTCAACGCGAATGGCAAGTACTTGGCCTGATTTACTCTGGCTTTAGCAACGAGCAAATCGCACAAGAGCTGGATGTGGCAGGCACAACGATTAAGACTCACATTCGTAACTTGTACCAGAAGCTCAACATTGCCAACCGTAAGGAAGCGATCGTGACAGCGGAAAACTTATTGCAGCTAATGGGTTACTGATTGGATTGAGTAAATATAAGTGGTGAACACAAGGGTTGGCGTTATGCGTCAGCCCTTTTTTATTACTAATTAATCTTTGAAAAGTGCAAATTGCAAAGCACGTAGGAAACGTTGTACATATATACCCAAGTAGCCTCGAGATGCTAGGTTCAGCGAGAATGACTTGGTTTGTAGACGCGGCGGCGATTTAAAGGTTTAGTGGGTCTAAATCAAGAATCGGCAACAAAGTATACAAGCCAAGACAACTCGCCCTTTGGGAGCGTGTCATTGACTCGATTGCTGCGTCAAACAACTTGGAAAGAGCTAGCTATTACACGGCGTTGTTTTCCTTGCCCCCGAATCAATGACAACGCTCTGAATCCTGCATCTTGAAGTCACTTGGGTATATTACAAACAAAAAAATAGCCAACCGCAATTAGGGCGATTGGCTTATGTATTTTGTGAACAATGTGTATTCACTAACAACGTCAGTTGGCTAGGTGACCCTCGGCTTAAGAAGGGTCGAAAAGAATTATGCATTAATCGTGCCAGTTTAAAAAGCACTATTTTTGGGCACAAGATCTCATATAAAATCTTGTTACACCCTCCACCTTTGCATTATGCAAACCCAAAATGCAAAGCGCAGTTGCAAGACGCAAACTGGCCACATAAGTGATAAATAAATCATCAATTAGCCAAATTCACCAAAATTATCGTTTGTCCTAGGCAATTTATACCATTTGTCGATTTTTATATTTCAACGTCTTTGTCGTCCAATCTCGCATATCTGCCTGTTTTGGTTCGTTGAAACTCGCAACTTCACCCGAGATGTTCTGATAAGCAATCATTTCGATATCTTCAGCAGCACTATTTCATACTTTTTTGACATCAATGTTTGTATACTCACTGCCATCAACATGACTTAGTACTTGAGAAATGAACTATCTAATCACCTACTTTAAAGGAATGGCTATGGGTGCAGCTGATGTTGTCCCTGGCGTGTCAGGCGGCACCATTGCATTCATTACCGGCATTTACGACACGCTGCTAGAAAGCATTCGACGTATTAACCCATCACTTTTCTCGATTTGGAAAAAAGATGGCTTCAAAGCCGCATTTAGCCACATTAACGGCTTCTTCCTGATTTCATTGTTTGCAGGCATCTTCACCAGCATCGCAACTCTGGCTAAACTGATCAGTTGGTTACTAGAGACCCATCCAATTCCGATTTGGTCATTCTTCTTTGGTCTGATTTTGGTGTCGGTTTACCACATCATTCGCCAAGTAGAAAAGCGCGATGCGATTCGCTTTGTCGCACTATTAATTGGTGTTGGCTTTGCTTACAGCATCACGGTGCTAAAACCACTTCATATGGAACCAACGGCGATCAACACCATTCTTGCTGGTGCCATCGCAATCTGTGCGATGATTCTACCGGGCATCTCAGGTAGCTTTATTCTGCTGTTGATTGGCATGTACGCACCTGTTTTAGGCGCAGTGAAAGGTTTCCAAATTGATATCCTTGCGCTGTTCCTTGTTGGCTGTGTGGTCGGTCTGTTGTCCTTCTCTCATCTGTTATCTTGGTTACTCCGCAAGTTCCGCGATGTCACTCTGATGTTCCTTACAGGCTTGATGATCGGTACGCTACCAAAGATCTGGCCTTGGAAAGAGACGCTAACATGGCGTACAAACTCGAAAGGTGAACAAGTACCATTGCTAGAGCAAAACCTATCACCGTTTGAGTTTGAGCACATCACATCTCAGCCATCACAACTAGTGTTAGCTGTGATCATGATGCTAGCCGCTATCGCGCTGGTGCTTGGTTTAGAGAAGTTTGCAGATTCAAACAAGTAGAGCAAAATCACTGTTTAATCATTTAGGAAGCGGAGCCATTGGCTCCGCTTTTTTTGTTTACGCTTCACAAACGATAAGTTTCAAATAGATCAGGATAGTGCACAATTTGTTGAAGTTACGAGTTTTCCTACATCCCATCTGTGCTAGGATGCTGGCAATGTTAAGTGATAAATACTGAATCTTAGTGAAAGTGTTACAAATCGCAGGGATAGCCGTTGCACTGGTTGCTGGCTTTTACGCGCCTACCCTGTTCAAAAACTTCTCTTCAGCGCTCGAGCCTAAGTCGCTCGATGAATACTGTTTCCTCTCTACTGAACCTTGCATCCAACATGATGTTGCGATGACGCTTAGCGTCGATACTGCTCAACCTCTGATCCCAGCTCAGCTCGAAGTCGAATGGCAAGACAGCGAAGCCGATCAGCTAGTATTAAGTTTGGTTGGTCGAGAAATGGAAATGGGCGAGCCAAAATTCATGCTGAAGAAAGTGGCGCCGGGTAAATTTGTGGGCGATGTGACATTGCCCGTTTGTACACAAGATTCAATGACGTGGGTTGGTGAGCTTTCCGACGGAAAAGACATCATCTACCCAGCCCTCAAAATGCAAAGATAAGGAATAACTATGAGCCGTAACTGGTCTCTTTTTCTCGTGGTTGCTTTCGTTCTCGGCTTTGGTACTAAAACGTATCTAGACGGCCAAAAAGAGGTAGAGAAAAAACCGCAACAAGTCGCTACCGAACAAAGCGTGCTGTTTGGCGAAGGCGATAAACCTGTCGATATCTTCGACACTAGTGATGATCGAATTCGTATTGTTTACTTTGGCTTTACGCGCTGCCCAGATGTGTGCCCAACCTCATTAGCCATGCTAGCCGGCGCTCTCAACCAAATCGACGATGCACAAAAAGCACAGTTGCGTCCGATGTTCATCTCACTTGATCCGGAACGCGACGAAGCAGATGCATCCGCTAAGTACGCCCATTACTTCCACCCAATGATTGAAGGTCTGTCAGCGCCACTTGATGTGACCACCCCACTTGCTCATAAGTACGGTGTCATTTTCCGTAAAACAGAGCTTGAAGGCTCGGAGCTGAAATACACACTCGACCACAGCTCTTACTTCTATTTCTTGAAGCCTGACGGCACACTTATCACCAAAGTGCCGCATACCTTAACGCCTGCGCCAATTGTCGAGGCAATAACCAAACTGACTGCAGAAGGAAAAACCAATGAAAGCTAAGCACGCAATCAAAACGTTGGCACTCTCCGCCCTACTTCTAAGCCCTTTAGCGCAAGCAAATCTCAACGTGATGCCACATGAGCCGTATGCACGAGCAATGGCGCCAGGTGCGGTCACTAGTGCTGTGTTTGTGACCTTTGCTAACCGAAGCCAAGAAGACATCAATATCGTTGCAGCGGAAACCCCAGTGGCAGGAAAAGTCGAGCTACACGATGTGATTAAAGAAGGCGATATGATGAAGATGCGTCAAGTAGACCACATCACACTAGCGGCAAAAGGGACCACCGAGCTAAAACCGGGCAGCCTACACATTATGTTATTCGATCTTAAGCAGCCGCTTAATGAAGGTGACGAAATCGAAGTCACCGTGACTTACGACAACGGTCAAAAGCAAAGCTTTACCGCACCGGTCAAAAAAGTCATGGCGGGAATGAAAAAGCACGAACATCACCATTAATTGTTGATCGGAAAATCAGTTCAAAGCTCCTCCAACGTGAGGAGCTTTTTTATTCCTCTATCTTTTCCCTAAACAGCTATCAAAAACCATCTCACAGAGTAATCAATGCAAAGTTTTATGTCCTAAATCAGCGCGAAGCAGCCAAAGCTGAGATATAAACAAGGCTTTGCTGACGAACGAGTTTCTCGCCATGTTAAAAGCCCTTTCTCGCGTCTTCAAAATGCTGACGCAAGTGAATCCAAATCTAGTACAAGACGTCGATACTATTATTAACGCTATCGGTGGCATGGAGAATTTGGTGGAAACCGGTGCTTGCACGACAAGATTACGCCTAACTCTAAAAGACACCTCTATCGTGAATCAAAAAGCATTGAAAGCACACGGGGCACATGGCGTGGTGATCATTGATGAGCGGCATATTCAAATCATCTACGGCGTAAAAGCCAACACTATTCACAAGAGATGGCAGAAAGTCGAATAAAACACAAAGGAATTGTAAGAATCACATTACTGCCGCTATACTCCGACCGTTAACTCACCAACATAAGAGGAAATATGATGATTGTAATGAATAACACTAACTGGGCAGTGAAAGGGTAAACGTCCAACTTTTTTCTCGTGGCTAAGCCGCAACTCCTCCCCTCTTTGCCCGGTTTTCACCGGGGTCAGCTCTATGCGAATTAGACCCTAATGCGATTTGTATTAAGGCGCTTTGTTGCGTCTGGGATAATTCAACAATGAATAAAACACATTATTTTTGTGAAACAATACTAACTCAGCCTAACCCATTAAAACGATTAGGTTGGAAACCGTTCTTTCAACAACAACTGACGTTAGACGATTACGAGAATACGCTTTTCGCGCGAGTGATTGCTCACCATCGTAGTGGTTATGTTGTGGTTAGCGAGCAAGGTGAAACTCACTTATCTATCCAAACATCACTACCCAGCATGACCGTTGGCGATTGGGTGATTCTAAACCACCAGCAGCAGTTTTCTCGTTTACTTGAGCGCCGCAGCTTATTCAGCCGTAAAGCCGCTGGTAGCAGGGTCGCTGAGCAGCTTATCGCCGCCAACATAGACACAGTATTTATCGTTTGTTCACTCAACCACGACTTTAACCTGAGCCGCATTGAACGTTACTTATCACTCATTAATGAAACCGACGTCGAGCCTGTTATTGTGCTAACGAAAGCAGACTTATGCGAGGATGCTGACGAACTCATGGATCAAGTACAAAAACTCGATCCGTCGCTTATGGTTGAAAGCGTGAATGGTCTGGAGGAATCGAGCGTTGCTACCTTGATGAGTTGGTGCGGTGAAGGTCAAACTGTCGCGTTCATCGGCTCTTCCGGAGTTGGAAAGTCAACCTTGGTGAACACTCTACTTGGCGAGCAACAACAAGCGACAGGTGGTATTCGTGAAGATGACAGCAAAGGTCGACACACTACGACCTCTCGTTCAATCCATCTACTGCCCTCTGGTGCAATCCTCATGGATACTCCAGGAATGCGTGAGATCCAGTTGGCTGATAGTGAAACAGGGGTCAGCGAAACCTTTGCTGATATTGAAGCGCTAGCAGAAAACTGCCGATTCAATGATTGCCAACATCAAACCGAACCTGGATGCGCGGTTCAAGCCGCGATTGAGGGTGGTTCATTGGAGTCGCGCCGCTTTACTAACTATCAAAAGTTATTACGCGAGCAAGCTCATAACGGTGCAACACTTGCAAAACAGCGAGCGCAGTACAAACAGTTAAGCAAAATGGGGCGTAACGTGGCCAGCGAAAAGCGCAAACGACGACAAGGTTACTAGTTTGTTACAAATACGTAATCAATAGAACAAAGGAGGCTAACGCCTCCTTTTTTAATAACTTACTCAAAAATCATCATTCATACTTTGCCATACAAAGCAACACAAAAGACCAATAACGATAACATTGAGCAAACATTTAAACTAAGGACAAACTAAAACTAGACACAAAATATTACCAAGCTAAGATGTGTGATATTCAGCGAGAAAATAGCTGAATTTATAAATATAGGATAATTGATAATCAGGACGTCTTAGCAACGCAATAACAAGATTCAGCCCCCTTAACGCAAGGGAATATTACGCTGTGTGATGACTGAATTTGCGCGTTTGCTGAGGCAAAAAATTGCAGGAATGATGTATGCAAATGCAACACAACAGTCTCGTTGCCCGATACGCTCGCGGTAACCTCGTTCTCCAAATCCTTGTCGGTATCGTCTTTGGTATCTTGCTTGCAACGATCTCACCAAGCCACGCTGAGAGCGTTGGTATACTGGGTAGTCTATTTGTAGGTGCGCTAAAAGCGATTGCTCCAATATTGGTGTTCATCTTGGTCGCTGCGTCTATCGCGAACCAAAAGAAAAACCAACACACTTACATGCGTCCAATCGTAGTTCTTTACCTAGCGGGCACTTTCTTTGCAGCATTAACCGCAGTGTTACTAAGCTTCCTTTTCCCGACCAATTTAACGCTAGTAACAGGCGCTGAAGGTGCAACGCCACCACAAGGTATCGCAGAAGTTCTACAAACCTTGCTGTTCAAACTGGTTGATAACCCAGTAAACGCGCTAGTAGAAGCTAACTACATCGGTATTCTTGCTTGGGGTGTGGGCCTTGGTCTTGCACTTCACCACGCATCAGCAACGACAAAAGCGGTATTCGAAGATCTAAGCCACAGTGTTTCTCACATTGTTCGCTTCATCATTCGTCTTGCGCCTTTCGGTATCTTTGGTTTGGTTGCATCAACGTTTGCTACAACAGGCTTCGGCGCACTAGCAAGCTACGCTCACCTTCTAGCGGTACTACTAGGCTCAATGATGATCATCGCGCTAGTGGTTAACCCAGCTATCGTGTACTTCAAAACCAAAGAAAACCCATATCCTTTGGTGTTCCAATGTCTACGTGAAAGTGGCGTAACAGCATTCTTCACTCGTTCAAGTGCTGCGAACATTCCAGTTAACATGAACCTATGTAAGAAGCTAGACCTAGACGAAGATACGTACTCAGTGTCTATCCCACTAGGCGCAACTATCAACATGGCTGGTGCCGCGATCACTATCACTACACTAACGCTAGCAGCGGTACACACTATGGGTATCGAAGTTGACCTAATGACGGCAGTACTACTGAGTGTTGTTGCAGCGGTATCAGCGTGCGGCGCATCTGGTGTTGCAGGTGGTTCTCTACTGCTTATCCCACTAGCGTGTGGTCTGTTTGGTATCTCAAACGACGTAGCAATGCAGGTTGTAGCGGTTGGTTTCATCATCGGTGTGATCCAAGACTCGGCTGAAACAGCGCTAAACAGCTCAACAGACGTTATCTTCACTGCCGCTGTTTGTAAATCAGAACAGAAGAAAGCTCAGTAAGACTTAAGTATCTGTAAGATATAAAAATAGAAAGGGGAGCCAATGCGGCTCCCCTTTTTTGTGTAAACGCCAATTAATACCGCCACACCAAACGAATTCAAAATGCAAGAGGAGCAATATGCTCCTCTCCTCATACTTTGATCATACTTCAACTTTGCGTCAGGATTTTCTGAAACACACAATTTGCCCTTAAATTTTCGAAAATCGATGCGTAGAATCCCGCCCTGTTATACGTATGGTTGAGTTGTATTTAGGGTAAAAACCAATGAGATTGTTGTCTGGATTCTCGTCAAAAGAATGGCTGTTAACGGCTGTAATGCTCGGAGGCTTAACCGCGTATGCTGTTTATCACTCCAACCAACGTACTTCTGATGCCCGCACAGCCGCCATTCAAGTGATCTTCGCCGACATGCAGTATCACGTTTCCATTCTCAATCAGAACGCGAAAGCCTTTAAGCAAGACCAAGGGGCCGACCAGTGCGTCTTAACCACCGTTGGGTATCAAGAGTTTTACAATGGCTACCCAGAAACCCAAAGTGAGTGCGGTGAGCAGGTCAGCTTCTTCGATAACCTAACCATTACCGATGAGATGAAACAGACAGATTTAGTCTTCATCGAGAACGACCAATACTCCATGGTTGGGTATGGCAACGACGAATCACCAGAAGCGCTCATGGCTGGCAAATGCTACGCCTACTACCGAATGGATGGCAAAGGCGCGGATGGACACAGCTTTAAGGTTGATACCTCTCGCTGTTAGGGCAGACTTAACGCTGTATAGAACAGGCTATAGAAATCAAAAAGGGAGCTAAGTGCTCACTTTTTACGGCTTACAGCCTGAATTTACGCTTGGCTGAGTGTTACTTCTTCCAATGGGAAGTGCGCGCTAGGCTCAACGAACTCTTGCTGTGCTGCGATGGTTTGCAGTTCCCATTCGCCCGCTTGGTAAGTCGCGTTAAGTACGCCATAGCAAGCGTCGTGGCAGTGTTGGAACGCTTGTTTTGGCGTCCAACCTTTCAATAGACCAGCGGTGAAAATCGCCGAAATCAAATCGCCAGCACCAACGGGTGCTTTAGCAAACTCAAAATGTGGACGCTTCGCTAGGTAAGTGCCTTCTGACGTCGCAAGTAGCATGTTGAAGCTGTCATCTGACAGGCAGTAAAGGTGCTTCACTAACACCACTTTAGGGCCTTTTTCTAGCGCACGCTGACAAGCGTTGATTGCGTCATCCAACGTGTGAATTTCCATCTCTGCAAATTGGCTTAGTTCGAACTGGTTAGGCACGATCACATCCGACATTGGCATTAGACGATTCAACAAGTTATCTGCGATACCCGGCGCAACAATACAGCCTTTGTCTGGCGCGCCCATCACTGGGTCACACACGTAAAGCGCTTCTGGATTCGCTTGTTTAACTTTAGTGACGGTATCTTCTACTGCCAGACATTGCTCAGCACTGCCTTGGTAGCCAGTCAGAACGGCTTGGCACTTCTCTAGCGCGCCAATATTGCCAAGACCACGAACTAATTCGCTGATGTCATCAGCCGAAAACGCACGACCCGTCCAGCCTTCTTGATACTGGGTATGGTTAGAAAATTGAACCGTGTGAATAGGCCACACTTCGAAACCCATGCGCTGCATTGGGAAAACGGCACTGCTGTTACCAGCGTGACCAAAAGAAACATGAGATTGTATAGAGAGGATACCTTGCATAGTACCAGACCTCTTCTTGTTGTTATCAATAGTTCAAAGACAGCGGCGAGCGCCAGATTTGCGAAACCAGTAGTGTATCCGACAAACCAAGATTCTCTAACTCAATTCTAGCCTTCTTCGCTAGAATCGCTTGGAGAGCTGGTTTTCAGAACCATTTTCTTAATTTCCATTTTGTCTTTATTGAGCGCAATTTCGATGGTGCCCCCGCTCCCAGAAGGCTGCCCCTGCTCTTGGGGGAATAAGCGCAATGGCTCCCTTAATCTTAATAGCAGCTTGACACGCTCTCGTGTAATAAGCCCCATCACCAGATACCTCGAGGATACTTCGGCCTGTTTGTTTCAGTAAATTCGAGAGAACTGCCCCATCTGTAACCCGACGTGGTCTCACGCACTTATTCTGCTTGCTTTTCGCCAACCCGCTTATCGCCTCTTCATCAATCTAAAAGGTCAGAGAGCCACGGTTAATGAGTGATTGGCTGTATTGCTTCCAGTTGGTTGTTTTGTAACGTGGTTTAGGCATGGGGCGACGAGAGATAGTGAACGTAACGGAACAGATCGTAGATTCTGGATTTAGTTCAATTGAATCACGCAACAAAGCCGCTAGGGGGGAATCACTACTTATTGATTTATATAAGAATAGGTTGGTGGTAGGTAAAATTCTGTTGAAGCTTTGCATAAAGATCACCCAACAAATATGTAAGCGATAGAATAAAGAAGAATTTGAGTGATAAAAAAGCCTCACGAATGAGGCTTGTTGAGATTCTGTGGCTGTAAAAAGTTTTGCGTAAAATCGAGCACTTCTTTGGAAGGTTGTTTTGGTGGAGGTGCAAACTCTTGTTGAACAGGCATCTCCGTTTCAAAGTTCAACTCTGGTGTGTCACCGAGGAGGCTTGCTTCATCATGCTGTTCCTCACTGAGCAGCTCGTTTAGCTCCTCTTCACCAGGGAAGTAAACTTCACGTTTGTAGACCTTGTTCAATGCACGAATGATAGAATGCTTCTTCACAACACCAGACGCTAACTTTCTTTGTAGCGGTTTAGCAATTGATTGTAAGCCAACCACCACATCCACACCGATATTGCTGGCTACCTCATCGCGTACAACTCTCGCAGGCTCATAACCCATGTTCGCAGACAAGAACAACCAAACGTAAGCAATCGCGTTACCTGTTTTGCCTGTGTCTTTCCAAGCTTCACCTGCATGATACATGGCCTCTGCACTGCCACATTCTGCTGCTCGTTCTAACCAGTAGCAGCCTTTTACCATGCTCTTTTCAGTACCAATGCCATTGAGGTAACAAAGGCCAACTTGGATTTTGCCATCCGCACTGTCTTGTTCTGCGGCTTTCATAAACCAAAATAAGGCGTCTGCTCGCTGACCTGATGTATTTTCTGGTGACAACTGCCACTCACCCATATACAGCATGGCTGGAATGCAGCCTTCATCGGCAGCTTCTTCGATTAATTGATGACCTTTAGGAATGTTTTTCTCTGTACCACGCCCAAATACGAGCGCTTTACCAGTGGCAAACTTCGCCTCAACATCCCCTTCTAAGCCCGCAATCGCCGTGCGCCAAAAGTTGGCTTGCTCTCTTAAGATCACGTCTTCACGCATGCGCTCTGCCAAACGAACGACACCGTACATGCCGGTAACGTTATCCAGTTTGGCGGCTTTGTCGTACCAATACAGAGCTTGCTTGATGTTTTCTCGTTCCGCTTCTTTTGCTAAATAGAGAATGGTCGGCACATGGCCCGTTTCCGCCTTAAACGCACGTTCTTTACGTTCTTGCTCTCGCGCTTTTTGCATCGCCTTGCGATACGCAACCTCGCGCGCTTTCCTCTCTGCCTCGAGACGTTGCTTTCGCATCGACAACGAGATCATCCAAACAAATATCAGGATGAGTGAAAGGCCAGTTGCTGCAATAGCAATGCCCATACTACTCATAAACCGCCTCTTTTAAATCGGGCCCATAAGGATTTCCCCTTCGACAGGAAAATCTTGTAAATTCGAATTTGGGTGTCAATACGCTCACGCAATGAAGCGCACACCGTCTCTATTATATAACGACCGTGTAAGTAAAATCTGAAGTTTACAAGTCATGAATGACGTCTTTTTATTCAGTATCAACCAAACTTATTTTTAGTCGATAAATATCCCCCTTATTTTTATAGAAATAAGTCACAGTTTTGGGGCTTAGACATTCTCATCCCCTATCATCCCCCCTTTCTCCTCCTATAAAAATTTACATCATTAGGCTGTGCTCGATATCTCACTATGCGACAGATTTATTATTTAATTTGTGAACAAAATCTACTGTGATAGAAAATTTTCACTTGTAAAAAACTTAACGGCCTGCTCTCACATTTTGCTGATAGTTCAGTGTATTAGCATCTAGTTGAACATTTCCTTTTCGGCATTTTGCCAACCTATTATCAATTCAATAACAATGGATTTGTAAACGTGGACAATAAAACATTTAAATTATCAGCGATCGCCAAAACCGTTCTGCCTTTGATTTCCGTAGCGGTTATCAGCGGTTGTGGCAGTGATAGCTCTAGCGATGACACAACGAACCCGGGCTCTGGCCTACACCCTGCGGGAGAGAACGAAGTTGTCATCTATTACAAACGTGACTTAGCATCAGCTTCAACAGCAAGCGACTACGAAGGTTGGGGTCTGCACCTTTGGAATGGTGAGGGCTGTACCAGTACTGACCTAGAAGCAATGGGGATTGCTGATGGCGGTACAGACTGGGCATCACCACTTCCATTCGATGGCATCAGCGACACTTACGGTGCGTACTACGTGCTTAAAGTCGATCCAGATGCGTCTGACCCACATAACTGTATGAACTTCATCCTGCACAAAGGCGACGAAAAAGCCTTCGGCAGTGGCAATTCAAAAGTGGACCTGACCAAGCTAGGTGAATCACAAGGCCTATTCGGCTTCCACGGCAGCAGCGAGCTTTACTACGAGCCAATCGAAGAACGCCCTGTAGACATCGATGGCCAAAAAGCCCATTGGTTAGACGCTGAAACCATCGCATGGGAAGCGGCAGTTAGTGCTGACTCAATGAAGCTCTACTACAGCTTGACCAATGACATCAAGATGGATGAAGACAAGCAAATCACTGGCGGTACAGCGGTTGAGCTGACAAAAGCTGGCGACTTGTCTGATGAACTAAAAGAGCGCTTCCGTCACCTTGCTAGCCTGCAAGCTGCGGGCATCGACGTGAATGCCGAGACACTACGTACGATTTTAAAATCACAAATCGTAATGGTCGCTTACAATGTCGATGGCGATGTGACTTCAGCTACTGAAGTACAAAAACCAGGCGTGCTTGATGCCGTATTTGCAGATGAAGATGCAGGTAATGCAATCAGTGAAGAGTTGGGCGCAATTGTTGAAGGTAGCGCGGCTACATTCAAACTTTGGGCACCAACCGCGCAAGACGTTGACCTAATCATCTACGATGCGAACTTTGCAGAAGAAGCGACAGTTGCAATGACTGAGAACCCAGAAACAGGTATCTGGGAATCAGAAGCACAAGGCAACGTACTGAACAAGTTCTACCGTTACCAAGTTCAGGTTTACCACCCGACGACTGGTGTTGTTGAAACTCGTCTAGTGACTGACCCTTACTCGCTAAGCTTGTCGCAAAACTCAATGTACTCACAAGTTGTCGATCTAGACAGCGCTGCGTTGAAACCAGCAGAGTGGGATAACTACGACCGACCAACGGTTGCAAAAGATGAAGACCACGTTCTTTACGAATCACACCTTCGTGACTTCAGCTTTAGCGATACGAAAGGCACGCAATCTCTAAACGGTAAGTACCTAGCACTAACAGAAGCAGAGCGTGAGTCGGTTACTCACCTTCAAGCACTGAAAGACGCAGGTCTAACTACGCTTCACATTCTTCCAGCGTTCGATATTGCAACGGTTGACGAAAACGCAGAAAACCGCGTTGATATCACAGATACCGTAGGCAAGCTATGTGGCATCAAACCAGCGGCTTCAATCTGTGAAACTGAAGACGACGCTAAAATCATTGAAGATGTACTAAACAGCTACGATCCAGCAACGGGTGCAGCACAAGCACTGATGAACGATCTACGCATGCTAGACAGCTTCAACTGGGGTTACGACCCATTCCACTACACTGTGCCAGAAGGCAGCTACGCGACCGATCCAAACGGTTCTAAACGTATCCTTGAATTCCGTGAAATGGTGCAAGCGACACACAAAATGGATCTCAAGCTGGTTATGGACGTAGTGTACAACCACACTAATGCATCGGGCGTAAACGAAAAATCTGTCCTAGATAAGATCGTCCCTGGATACTACCACCGTCTAAATGTGAACACGGGTGGCGTTGAGAACTCAACTTGTTGTGACAACACAGCAACTGAGAACTTGATGATGGGTAAACTGATGGTTGACTCATTGCTTGTGTGGGCGGACGACTACAAAGTTGACGGCTTCCGTTTTGACTTGATGGCACACCAACCTAAAGACTTAATGGAATACGCTCTGAAGCGCGTTAAACAAGTCGATGAAAACACACTATTCTACGGTGAAGGTTGGGACTTCGGTGAAGTAGCAAACAACGCTCGCTTCGATCAAGCAACACAAATCAACATGGCTGGCACTGGCATCGGTACCTTCTCTGACCGTCTACGTGATGCGGTTCGTGGTGGCAGCCCATTCGATGGCGGTGTGGACTCTGAAGGTAAGCACCCACTTCGCTTTAACCAAGGTTTTGGTAACGCAGGTTACCCGAACGAAGAAACGAAGACAGATGCAGAAGCGGTAAACGGTCGTCTACACAACCAAGACTTAGTACGTCTGGGTATGGCAGGTAACCTAGCAGAATTCGTTCTTCTAGACTTCGAAGGTGAGACTAAACTGGGTAAGAACGTAGACTATAACGGTGCGCCAGCGGGTTACACTAAGATCCCTTCTGAGAACATCTCTTACGTATCTAAGCACGATAACCAAACGCTATGGGACAACAACGCGTACAAGATCGCGACTGGCACTTCATCTGCTGACCGCGCACGTATGCAAATTGTGTCTCTATCTACGGTAATGCTTGGTCAAGGTATCCCGTTCATCCACATGGGTTCTGAACTACTGCGTTCGAAATCAATGCAGCGTGACTCTTACGATTCAGGTGACTGGTTCAACCGCGTTTACTTCGACGGTAGCGACAACAACTGGAACGTCGGTCTACCTCGTGAAGACAAAGACGGTGCAAACTGGGAGTTGATCAAAACGATCGTTGCTGACAGTACTGCGATGCCAAACACTGACGATATCGAGCTAACTAAGCAACAATTCCTAGAACTACTTACTATCCGTAGCTCAAGCGAGCTGTTCCGTTTAGATACTGCTCAAGAAGTCATGAACCGCGTTGACTTCCGCAACGTAGGCAAAGACCAAGTAGAAGGCTTGATCGTCATGTCTATTGATGACGGTGTATCAGCAGGTAAAGATCTTGATACCAACTACGATGCAATCGTGGCAGTAGTGAACTCAACATCAGAAACGAAATCGTTCAAAGTTGAAGGTGCAACTGGCTTCGAACTGCATGAAGTTCAAAAAGACTCTGCAGATAACCGTGTGAAAGGCGCAAGCTTCTCAGGCGAAACCTTTACGGTTCCAGCACTAACAACAGCGGTATTTGTTCAACCACAAAACGGCGCTCAAGGTGCAGGTCTACCAGTAAACACTGACAACAAAGACGTATCGAGCATTCCTCCTTACGGTGAAACAGTCGTTTACGTTAAGGGCACAATGAACGATTGGTCGGACAACAGCGATTGGGCAATGAGCTTCATCGGCAACGGCATGTACTCTGTAACTGGCATTCTTGAAGCTGGTGAGCACGAGTTCAAATTTGCGGACTCTGGCTGGGCAAATCCAAACATTGGTTGTGATGCTGCAGAGCAAGCGTCTGGTTCACTAGATTTAGGCTCAGAAGGTAACTGTAAGTTATCGGTTGCTGAAACAGGTAAGTACAACTTCACTCTGAACGCACTGCACGCTCAAGATGAAAGCGTAGAAAAGCCTGTTGTATCTGTGACTAAATCAGCGGATGCACCAACGTTCGGCGAAACAGCACTTTACCTACGTGGTGATGTAACCGATGCAAGCTGGGCGGCACTAGAGACAGCAAAATTCAGCTACGTTGCGAATGATGTTTACTCTTTAGACATCGATCTAAAAGCGGGCACATTCGATATGAAAGTAGCGAGCTCCGACTGGGCAGATGCAACCAACTTTGGTGGTCAAGGCGCGATTGAATTTGGCACACCACTGACTATGGAAGCGGGTGGCTCAAGTGGCAACATCAGCATCACACTAGCAGAAGATGGAAACTACAACTTCCACTTCAACGCAGCGGATAAAGCAGCGCCAATCGTGACGGTGACTCAGAACTAAAAACAGTAGGCACAATTACGTGCTAGTTTGGGGAGGGTAATACCTTCCCTTTTTTTGTGCTTTAACAGACACCAAAAAGCCGCCAAGTTAACGTTTTTAACTTAGGCGGCTTTCGTGTTTTTGGTGGTTTAGGATTAATTACCCCAAATGATCTCTACAAACTCAGGGTGATCCACAAACGGGTTGCGGTTACCTTGGAATTCAAACACCGCTTGGTTACGGCTGATCTCTTTCGCGCTAACAGGATCGTTTTTGTGCCAACGTTTCAACATGTTCAGCATCCATGGTTCAAAGACGGTCGTTTTCGTGCCGTTCAATACCGCGTCAGAGTTGCTAGAGTTGCTTTCCCAGTTGCCAATGACGTTTTCATAGCGCGTCGCCATGTAGAAATACGCACGAGCAAAATCACCTTTGAACTCATCTATAGGTTCAAATACCGTTCCTGAATAGCCCAAAGTAGAGCTTGCTGAACCAACTTTTGAGCCATTGCTAGATACGTAAGTGCTGTTACCCACTTCACCAAATGGCCAGTTGCTGCGCTTCGCATTCACATAGCCATCGGTTGCAAACAAGTGGTGACCATCCGAGTTCATCGGTTCAACCTTGCCACCAAACCAGCTTTTCGGGAACGAGTGCTCACGGTTGTAGCAATCGCCTTCAGTTCTGTATTGACCACATTGGTCGGTGACTTTGGTAAAACTTACTGTATCGCTACCAGATGGCTTTTCAGAATACATATCGAGAATGGAGCCATCTTTCTCGTAGTAGTTGTCTATGTCCGCGTCTTTCACTAAGGTCCAAATCGCTGAGTAGCCGCGCCCTGTATGATCCTTGATGATGTTAAACAGCGCTGTTTTCAACTCAAAACCTGTTTTGCCTTCTGCGGCTTTATAGTATTCCCCGACCACTGGCGGAGGCGTCGTTGAACCACCAAGAGTAAAGCTTGTGGTTTGAGATTTCGTGAATTCACCACCAGACGCTAATGTGGTTTGGCCAAACATTAAGGCGTATGAACCACTGCCATTACCGCAACAAATGCCATCCCCATAGCTATCACTGATCGTAAACTGGTAGTCACCATTCGTTAAGCACATGGTTTTTTCGTAGGTTTTCGAAGATTCAAAACCTTGGCCTGAAAACAGAACTTGCGATTGGCTATCTTTCAGTTCCCAGCTGGTTTCTGAGCCATAACTGTCGGTGTTCAATGTCAGTAGCACTTTGTTGTCATTACAGCTTTCTACTGGCGGCTGAGTGCCACCATTTTGGTTTGGCTGAAAGTTATCGACATAAACGACTTCGGAACCATCAAAGCCAGATTTATCATAAAAGCGTAATCCGACATTGATCGTTTTGTTAGATGATGCAGTGTAGCTATGGGTGATTTGTTGCCACTGATTGGTTTGCTGAGGGTTAGAGTAGCTGTGGTATCCATCAACTACAAAACGCGCTTTAACATTACCTTCAGTATGGTAAACCGAGACTGAAAATGGGTAGGTTTTCCCCTGCTCCACATTAATGGTTTGCAAAAAGTCGGTGTTGCTTTGGGTACCTGTATTTACAATCACTTGAGCCGCAAGACCACCTGAGTTGTGCGGATTGCTGGTTGGTGAAACGGCAATGCCAGAATCAATCACAGACCACTGCGTTGGTGCATTGCCATTCCACTGTTCAAAGTCTCCATTCAAGACCTCAGCATAGGCGATTGGAGAGCAAATGAGAGGTAAGAGACAGAGGGGTTTCGTTATGGATTTCATTATAATTTTCCATTAGTTATATAAATCCCCAAAAAGATAAACATAACAATTACACATGGGTAAGCCTTGAATCACAGTTTGACGTTGCATGAATGTGAATATTCTCATTATCGTGCAGCACATCTCACAAACTGCGCACTGTTTCTTTCACTTCTGCATGGACGGTTGTGCGATAAAAAACAAAGAGATGTAAAGAAACAAGGCGGGGCCTCAAAGTGGAATATCGCCATCGATGACTAAAAAGAGCGGCACCTTAGACAAAGTGATGAAAAAAGCCAAGTGCGTTTCTATTGGGGTAGAGAACAACACTTGGCTTGGTATGGGTTATCTTGATTGAGAATGACTTATTGAGTGTTTGGCGTCACTTTGAAGAAGCGCCCTTGTAATGATGACATTGGGATTTGGTATTGCCCGTTACTTGGCGTGATTTGTTGGTTAGTGATTAAATCCACCAGCGCTTGATTACTCCCGGTTTGCGCTTCTGTCAGCACAATATTGCGGGCACTCTCAAGGGTATTCAAAGCAAATAAGACTTGGTCGTCGCCAGATACTTTCAAGTCAACATAACTGCCATTGCTTGCTACCAAGTTATTACGATTGCCTTGATACAAAGCAGGATGTTCAGCACGCATTGTCATCAATGACTTAACGTAGTTTTTCAGATCAACTTGGTTAGCATCTAAGGTTGCAGTTACGCCTTCGATCTTGGCACTGCTGCGAGCGACATGGTCATCACATACGCCACGAACCGCACACGTATTGTTGTCTTCTTTTGCGGCAAAACCATCAACTTGGTCACCGATTTCATCTCCATAATAGAGAGTGATTGGCCCGGTGTAAGCCGCTTGGAATGCAAACGCGGCTTTGTGACGTTGCCAATATTCAGCATCGTTCACATCCGCTAATCCGCCTCGTTGCAACAAATCACCAAAGCGAACCAAATCGTGATTGCCAATCATCAAGTTTGGCTGAGCATGAGACGGATATTGGTTGTGTGTTTGGTAGCCATTGTCTAGCCAATCCACACCACGACCGCCGACACCACTCTCATTAACAGCCAGTGTTTCCACCACGCGATAGCGCATTGGGAAATCAAATGCCGAGCACAACGCAGGATCGTCAGCCGCGCCATATGCATCACTCGCGATTTCTGACTCGCCTTTCCAGATCTCAGCGACCATGTAACCCAGAGGATTCACTTGATCACCTTCCGCGTTGGTGTAAGTCACACTCTGTGAGGCTTCATCCACCGCTTTGCGGATTTGTGTCCATGCGACGGTTGGGACTTGGTACGCTTGGTCTAAACGCCAACCATCAATTTTTAGCTCTTTGACCCAGTAAGTCGCGACTTCTTTGTAGAAATCCAAACTTGCAGGGTAGTCGACCGGATTGCTCGAACCAGAAGGTAATAAACCCGATGGAGACGGCTTAATCAACCCTTCTTTGTGATGACCAAATACACCATCAAAGAAAACATACAAGCCGCGTTTGTGTGCTTCATCAACTAAGGTTCTCGCCGTTTCTAAATCGCCAAAGCGAGGATCAATCTTAAAATAATCCGTGGCGAAGTAGCCCGTTGCATCCAAACGATCGGCACAATGATCCTGCCCATCAATGGCTTCCGATTCAAAAACTGGCGTCAACCAAATCGCATTCATGCCCAAGTCTTGGATGTAATCGAGCGAATCGATAACCCCTTGAAGATCACCGTTATGATGGCTGGTGCCGTAACCTGTGCCATGACCGATATTCGAATCGCCATCAACAAAGCTCTCAACCATGATTTAATAGGTGCGAAGTTGGTTGCTTTGCTCCATTACATTCGCTTGGCAAGCATAACTTGTATCAGGAAGTGGCGTGCTGCCATTGTCGCTTCCGCCAGAGGAATTACACGCGGATAAAGCACCAACCACACTCAAGGCTAAAAGTGATTGGCCAAATAGTTGTTTATATCTTACGTTGCGCATTAAACTCTCCCAAATAAAATTAACCCAACATGTTCCCCATACAAGGATTAATAAATAAAAATAAATTTTAAATAACTGAATGGAATATTATTGGCATTTAGAAATCATGATCGAGTAAGGAGAGCCATTATCTTTAAAATCCAAGCTCCACAAATATTTCCCTGGTTCTTTAATCTCTAATTTCGTATCCGTACCGTAGCCACCATAAGTCAACTCATTTAATTGACCAACCGTTAACTTTTTGCCCTTAGCTGTAAATTGTGGCTTCCATTGTTCAGCGGCGTACTGCATTTTATATTTGCCAGCGACTTCATCGGTAACCACTTGATAAACTTTGTTTCCTTTATAGGTTAACTTGCGCTGTACAACATGCTTCCAATCGGCATTGGGGAAGCTACCAACAACAAAAATGTCTTTAGATAATGGGCCTAATTCTGCAGAATCCGGCAGAGCACAGTTTGTCATCATATCAAGGTTTACGCTTGTTAATGCCACCGTATTATTTACTTCATCTTGCGCAATATTTTCTGATGATGTTGACGAGCAAGCAGATAAGATAGAAACAGCAGCCAGAGTGCATGCTGTATTTATAATTAATTTTTCACGTTATATCCTTATTTTTATTCGACCATGTGCTAATTGAATTAGCACTGGATATATTATGAAGTGAAATTAATTAAACTTTAAATGTTAATAATATAATCTGTGAAAAATATAACTAAATGTATAATATAAAAGCCGACATTATCGGTCGGCTTTTATAATTTAATTATTTTGTATTTACTGCTTTAACAAATACTTCTTGCGCACCTTTAATACCTAACGCTTTTGCTTCATCTAGCAGTGTAAGCGCTTTAGGAATATCGTCCGCGGCAACCGCTGCCTTGATAGAACTGTGGTAGTAGCTGGTTAAATCTGTACCTTGAGGAATATTGTCGTTTTTCGCAACAATCTTAGTATTCACGATATCGTTCGCGGATACTGAAAAGCGGAACTGGCCAAATGAGCTGTGTTTCGCTTGAGGGTCTGCAATATCTGGTGGCTGAGTATGATTTGCCAGTGCGAAGGCTTTTGCAGGGTGAAGAACTTCAGAACTTCCTTTTAGATCAGCGGAAGTTGTGTAAACCAGTACATGCAAGTCATTACCTGTCATGTCTGGAATCACGTTCATTTCAAGTACGAATTTGTCGTTATCCAACAGTTTTGCTGGCTCGTACCTAAACTTTGAGAAATTTGCTTGGTAGATAGTTTCACCAGCCGTGTTCATAACAACGACATTAGGTGCGTAAAACTCTAGATTTTTGTTTACAAATGTCTCTAGTTTGATGTCGAGACTGCCACGATTACCTGGTAATGCGAACGCTGCAATTGCACCTGCGCTATCACCATCTAGCAGCATCTGGCTTTCATCAGTCAAAGCAAACTTAGTAACCACAGGTACATCAACTGGTACCCATTGAATATCACCCGGCTGCGTGATCACTTGTAGTTGACCTTTCGGGCTTATATCGACTTGTTCTACAGAAGTACATCCTGTAGCCAACATTCCCAACAGCACGGGAGCAAGCCATTTTTTCATTACCGTCTACCTCGACTTCATTATTGTTTTTTGAAATAAATACAGCCAGATAAGTTTCTGGCTGTATCATTCTAGGACAATCTAGGACTTAGTGGCTAGATGATTACCACCAAGCTTCAGCTTGTACACCGAATTGGAATGTATCGTCTGAACGACCGCCGTCGAATGCGTTTGAGTTGTCGTCTTTATCTGCAGTTAGGTAAGACGCATAAACGCGGATTTCAGGACGATCCCAGAAGCTAGAGCCAGCAGACCATGCTTGAGCAACAGTTAGTTTACCGAACTTGTTCTCTGCACCGTCGTTATCATCAATAGCGTAACCAGCTTCAAAGATAGTTTTGTGGTTGTCATCCCATTTGTACATTGGACGAACAACTACAGACATGGTTTCCAACTTGTCTTGGCCAGCCGACATATCTTCACCAACGCCGTATACTAACTGGTGACCCATTTCCCAGTTTTCGCCCATGCCGATTACACCCCAGTTGATTAGGCGGTAACCAGATGCGCCACTGTCAGCTTCTGCACCGTACCAGCTACCGTCACCGTAGTATGCCATTGTTTTAGAGTAGCCTTCTGTACCGTACTGGAATACTGTTTTGTTGAAGCCAGAATCTAGACCTTGAGTCAATTCGGCAGTGAACATGACACCGTCTTCTGCATCTTTAGTACTATTTGGTGCGTCGTCAGTTTCGTTAACTAGGGCATAGTTTAGGCCAAGTTCTAGAGAGCCTTTTTTCCATACTGGAAGACCCGCGTAACGTAAGTCTAGAGTGTTAACGTTTGCATCGCCGCCATTGTTACCCGGGTCCGCAATATCGCCACGGTCGTTACGAACCCATGCAAAAGATAATTGACCTGGACCAGCTTCGATACCTTCAACACCAGCGCCCGCGCCGGAGATGTTCCAGTAATAGAAGTCAGAGATATGGATGTCGTGACGTTGGTAGTAACGCTTACCTGCCCATAGTGTTGCTTCTGGAGCGAAACCCAGAACACCTTTAGCTTGAACGTTGAACTGGCGTAGAGCGAATTCGGCGTCGTCGGTACAGCTGACTGCATCACCATCGTCGTTTAGACCACAGTTAGATGCTGTGCCTTCCCAATCGTTAGAGCCGTTGGAAGTTACTGCGATCATCGAGTCTACGTAGAACGTTTTACCGTTCTTGTTGTAAACTTCTTGACCTAATTGGATTTCCCCGTAGATGTCGCCTTCGTTACCTAGACGGCCAATTTTGTTCTTTTCGAACGTTAATTGTTGGCCACCGTCAGCGCTTACGCCAACACCAGCACGCATGTAACCATGAAAGTCCACTGCGAAAGCAGAACCAGCAGCTAAAGTTGCAGCAACAGCAGCAGCAATTACACTTACTTTTTTCATTCTTAACTCCATTAAGGGTATTTATAATTCTGTCTTCCCTGCTCACTCTTTTGGATACATATAGGCAGTAAAAATGCACCTAAAGAAAGAGAGGTAAGATGGGAACAAGTCCCCGTTTGTTTCAACAGTCTGCAGATTACCCAAGGAGTACAAGGATGACTTCCTCCGCCCCAAACTAATTTAGGGGGGATGAGAAGGGATGAGAAAATTTACCAAATGGCGTTTTTACGAGTCAGATCACCAATCTAGGGAGGAATTAGTAAGTTTCTTCAGTTTATGGCCGCTACAAAGTGATAGCCATTTCATATTTTTGTCAAAAATAGGTCGTAAAAAGTAATTTAATTACAGTGATAATTTTCGATATAAGGTGGTTGACCTCAGTAAGACAAAGTTTTTTACTTATAGTTTCTTAAAGGTAGCAATAAAATTAAAAAAAGATTCGCTGATGACACAACTTCACTCTCGCCCATACCCACTCGGCGCAACTGTGAGTAAGGAAGGTTGTAACTTCTCTATTCACGCTCCGAGTAGTAAAGATATTCAACTTGCGCTATTTGCGGAAGACGGTAGCTATGAGCTGCACGACTTGCCAAGCGAATATGCAGGCATTCGTCATACTTTCATCCCAGACATTAAACCGGGGCAAAAGTATGGCTATGTAGTGACACATCAAGACCAACCTTTGCTGATCTCCGATCCTTACGCAAAGTCGATTGATAAAGCCCTTCACTACCAACCTCCCTTCTCCCCTACAAAAAGCTTTGATATGCCCAAGTGTGTCGTGATTGAAGATAACTTCGATTGGCAAGACACCGATCATCCTCGCATACCACGCGAAGAGATGGTGCTATTCGAAACCCATGTGAAAGGGTTAACTCAACAGAACCCAGAAGTCGCCAGTGATACCAAAGGCCGTTACTTAGGGTTGTCTTCGCCAGAAATGCTGGCGTTCTACAAACAGCAAAACATCAATACGCTGCAATTGCTACCCGTGGCAGCGTGTATGCATGAGCCTCACTTGCTCAAGATGGATAAAGTGAACTATTGGGGTTACAACCCATACTTGTTCATGGTGCCCGATCCACGTTACGCAGAGAAAGACGCCGTCACCGAACTTAAAACCACCATCCGCGAGCTACATAAACACGGCATTGAGGTGATTCTTGATGTTGTTTACAACCATACAGCCGAGAGCGGGGAAGGCCCAACTATATTTAACTTGAAAGCGCTCGATCCACGCTTCTATATCAAGCACGGTCAGCACTTTGCTAACTTCACTGGTTGCGGCAACACGGTTGATATGACCTACCAACCTGCACTGAATCTCGTTATGGATACGCTGCGTTACTGGATCAGCGAATTTAAAGTCGATGGCTTCCGTTTCGACTTAGCAGCGACGTTGGGTCGTCAAGGCGATGATTACAACCCAGAAGCAGCGTTCTTTAAAGCCGTCGCGCAAGACCCCATTGTTCGCGAAACTAAACTGATCGCTGAGCCTTGGGACATTGGCCCTAACGGCTACCAAGTGGGTAACTTCCCATTTGGTTGGAACGAATGTAATGACAAACTTCGCGACATCTCTCGCAGCTTCTGGCGGGGTGATCAAGGCTATCTGAAAGAGTTTGCGACTCGCTTGATGGGCTCTCGTGATATCTACAGCGCAGCGAACTGGCCTTATAAACTCACAGTCAACTACATCACGTATCATGACGGCTTCACCTTGCAAGACTTGGTGTCTTACAAACAGAAGCACAACGAGGCGAACGGTGAAGAGAACCGCGACGGCCACGGTGACAACCGCTCGGAAAACTATGGCGTTGAAGGTGAAACAGAGAACCTTATGATCATCGCCACACGCGAAAAGCAAAAGCGCAACTTGATTGCTAGCTTGCTATTCGCGTTCGGTATACCTCATATACTGACTGCAGACGTGCTATCTCATACTCAAGGTGGTAACAATAATGCTTACTGTCAGGATAACGAAACCAGCTGGTTGAACTGGACAACGTCTGAGCGCAAGCAAGATTTCAAAGCATGGATTTCACAAATGGTGGCAAACCGTAATCAATATATGGTGCCATTCATTCGTGCTTTCAGTGGTGAAAATCGTAATAACAACCGCATCTTCTGGCGTCGCATTGATGGTAGCTTGATGGAACACGACGATTGGAACCGTTTAAGCTCGGTAGCGCTGCATCTAGGCATTGGCAAAGAAGGGCAAGAGTTGGTGTACTTGATCAACCAAACCAACGCGCCAGCGCGTTTCAAGCTGCCAAGTGAGCGTGGTCAAGAGTGGGTAACGGTGTGCGATACCAATGTACGCAACCTAAACCCAGGTCATGCAGAGGGCGAGGTACTGCTTTCTCCGACTTCGATGGCCATTTTACATTATCAGCCAACTAAAAAAGCTTAGCTGACCCAAACCGCAGCTTATTCCTACACACTCTGACAAACCCAGCAACACGCTGGGTTTGTTTTATCGACATTTCGAGTAGAGATCCATCAACTAGGGCAAATAGCACACCATACTCATTGATACAAAAATGAAACTCACAAAAAATCCCATTTAGGGAGCCTTTAGAGCGGCTTTCCTCGCAAAACCTAATACTTAGTAACGCCTAGTGTTACTTTTGGTCTTGTGCGCTATGACTTGTTTTACATTGATGGTGACACTCGTTCGACTCAGGCAATCTTCCTCTCAACCAAGGCTCATCCCAACAAACAAAATCAGAGCCAGAGCCAGAGCCAGAGCCAGAGCCAGAGCCAGAGCCAAGATACCATTTTTGGGAGTCAGCACTATGAAAGCCATCAAATCAATCATCATCTCACTACTGTTTACATCGACACTTTCTGGGTGCGTTTCAACGCCCGGTCACTACCGTTTGGCACCCAACGTTCGTCCTACTTTGATGAATGCCAATATTAACGTTCAACCACTGGTCAATACCGCAGTCTCCGTTGGCAAAGTCATACTGCCTTATGCGATATCAGCGCGACACGCTTACGTTAATACGCCTTACTTCCTATTGCGATAAACCCGCCAAACCCATTCATTTCCCAAAAAACTAGCCAATTTCTTCGGCTAGTTTTCATCTATGTATCATAGAGATAAAAATCATTACCTCACATATGGTTCATTTGGTGTTGTAAGAATTAATGAACCTCTGTATATTTATGGACCATTACAGTATGTGAACCAATCTCAAGAGACGCATTGCACCCATGGCTACCTTTCTCTATACGCGGCACTCGCCAAAAAATCGAGCTTACCCTGAGCAGCTCAACACTTTGAAAGCCTATGCTCCAGAAGCAGTTCATCTTGAGGACAAGGTACGCGGCTGCACACCACCAGCCGAGCGACAAGCCTTTCAACAGCTCTTAAACACCGTGCAAACCGGCGACACCGTTGTACTTTGGTGGCTAACCGCCTTTGGCCGAGACTTCAGCCAAGCATTAAGCACGATTCAAACTCTGCTAAACAAAGGCATTACCTTAAAAACCGTTTGTGAGCCACTGACCTTTGAACCCGATTCCGTACAAACGCAAACCTTGCTTTCGCTGCTTTCTGGTTATGGGCAAGTACAAACTCAACACCGTCTATTTGCCGCAGCACAAGGCCGTAAAGCAATTAAAGACAACCCTGAGATGTGGAAACAGAAGTTTCGTGGTCGTCCGGCAGACAAAGCAAAACATCAGCACATTGCGACCTTGCTTCTGGAAGGCAACACGCTACAAAACGTCGCAGAACAATGCGAAGTTAGCCTATCGACGGTCAAACGCGTGAAAGCCAAACTGAATGAATTTGATGAGGAAGGAAGCCTGCGCCGCCGTGGCAATGGTGAAAAATCATGAGTCGACCGATTGAATTTAAAACCATCTTGCTGGCGTGTCTCATCATCAGTGTTGGTCAGCTCAGTATGGGCTTGGTGTTCCCATCTCTTCCTTGGATCGCGAAAGATTTCGATATTTCCCTCGACCAAGCTCAGCTGTTAGTCAGTGTTTACTATCTTGGTTTTGGCCCGTCTCAGTTTATCTATGGCCCAGTATCCGATGCATTGGGCCGCAAAAAGGTGCTGTTAGCTGGCTTGCTGGTTGCCATGCTCGGCCTATTGATGATCATCTTCCTAAGCCACACTTTCACTGGCATGGTCACAGGCCGTTTTCTGCAAGGTTTGGGGACAGGTTGTTGCGCGGTGTTAGCCCGAGCGTCTACTCGCGACCGCTTTAATGGCCCTGAGCTCCCTGTCGCTTTGTCCTACATTGCGATGGCTGCCTCTATCACACCATTGGTTGCTCCGGTTATTGGTGGTTTCATTAACGCCCACTTCGGCTGGACTATGGTGTTTATCTCGCTGTTGGGTTACGTATTGTTGGCTTGGACTGTGATCGTATTTCGCTTCCAAGAAACCATCACACAAACCTCTGCGTTGCCATCACCGAAAAAGATGCTGCTGCAATATCGTGATCTGCTGACTTCTCGTTACTTTATGAGCTTTGCCAGTATTGGTTGGCTTAACTTCAGCTTGATGATCACCACCGTTTCGGTAATGCCTTTTATCATGCAAAACCAAATTGGCATGACATCCGATCAATACGCGATGTGGGCACTGATTCCAGCATTCGGCATGATTTGCGGCACCAGTATCTGTAACCGTGTGCGCCCAATCATCGGAACGAAGAAGATGCTATTGGTCACACCTATCCTACACGTAAGTTCCGCAGCATGGCTGTTCTTCTGTCCTGTTGAGCCGCTGTATTTAATGCTAGGCCAGCTGTTGATGATTTTAGGCAATGCTATCGCTCTACCTTGTGCTCAAGCCATGATAATGCAACCCTATAAGAAACAAGCAGGTGCAGCTGCGGCGATGTCAGGCGGTGGCCAAATGGTGGTGTCATCAATTGTGAGTATGGCATTGGTGCAGCTTGGATTAAGCCAAGCGTGGCATCTATCATTGGTGATTGTGGTCTTCGCGACCATTACACTAACCAACGTTCTGCGAGGCTTTGCCACTGAGCAACCTTCAGAGCAATAAAAACAAAAAGGCGACACCAAGGTCGCCTTTTGATTATGAAAAAATGCTTCGAGCTTGAAGCCAGTGAATCACGCTTATTGCTGCGCTACCTTCACTGGTGGTTTGGTTGAGCTTGTATAGTCAAAGTCAAACGCAATGCCATCTTTGGTTACATCCAAAGACATACCACCGATAAGCTCACCTTGTAGACTCATCTTCACGTCTTCTGGTACTGGCTCGCCAGACACTTGAGATGCCGTTTCAATCACTTCCAGTACTCGGTCCGAATCCATAGTAAAGCTCAATAGGCCATTCGCTGTTAGCGGCTGAGCCATGACTTTCTCACTCGCTGCTGCTGACGCATCACCACTGTAAAGCGTTAAGTGGCTACCGTTGAGGCGAGCAAACACGTCCATTGGTTTACCTGCGTATGGTTCAAGCAGACCGCCAATATTCACCGGTTGGTTGTCCGGTTGGATATGAATCTGCGCTAGTTCAGGCATAAACATTTGCGCCGTTTGCAGCAACATGTTTGGATCATCTGCTGAGATGGACAAGATCGCATCCAGCTGACCTAGCTCAGGCCCGTACTGACCATTCATGTTCACATCTAGGCCGAACATTTCCATGCTCAAGCCTTTCAGGCCATTTGCCATGCCTGCACCCATGCTGATCGCCGGAGCTGGGTTTTGACCACGCATTTCATTTTGCGCCTGTGCCAGAAGCGAACATTGGTATTCAGGCGTGGTTAAATCTGTCCAGATCTTACCAATCGCAGGAGCCAGAGTAGCAACGTCTAGGCCTAACGCCACGCTAAACATGCTCTGCTCACCGTTAGATTCAGCCAATACGCCACGCATAGATTGCAGCGCTTCAAGGATCACTTGGTTCTTCGATTCAACAACAAAGCTACCATTTAGGCGAGCTTTATCACCACCAGAGCTGTACTCTCCAAACGCTACCATCTGCGGCCAGTTGTTTGCTATTTGAGTAAACTCGGTATGACACGCTGGAGAACGCAGTTGCTCTAAGGTTGGGTCAGAATCGACATTCTTAAGTTGGCGCGCCATTAGGTTGCCATCAAGTGTCGTTAGGCCTTTAATGATCTCACGAATGTCGAAAATCCCGAATGAGTTGTTGTTCGTGCCGTACTTAGTTTGCACCGCTTCGAGGCGACCAGAATCAACGATGCTGCTCTTAGGAGCTTCCAGACCAAATGCCAGTTTAAGTGGGTTTTCAACACCAAGTTCAGGAATGTCGAAAGTCACAGTCAGTACGTTGTTAACCACTCCCACCGCAAGACCAATGCCCAGTTGTGGATCTTGCGAATCCGTCAACTCATAGCGACGGAACTCCACGGTATCTAGCTTAACAAGTTCATGTTGAATGCCCGCCAGTTGCTCTTGCTCATCCAGCGTTTTCCAAAGCGCTGCAGGGGTTTCCAACTGCACTTTGTAAACAGGAACAAGGCCTAGGGTGTACATGATTGGGTTGACCATATCGCCCGTACCCAAGAAGGCTTTTAAGCTCTCAGGAGAAGACGCCGCTGCCATATACGCATCCAAGAAATTAACCGCAAACTCTAAACCAGGAGTCAGCTCTTCTTCAGCAAACAATTCTCCCATTGGTGGCTGCTGTGATGTACCGAACGCATTCATGTACTCGAAGTGATTAAAAGGTTCCGTTTGGTAGGTAATCAACAAGGTATCAGCAGGCACTTGAGCAAGTAGCGAGCTTGAAGATTCACCTTGGGCAAGGTTGTTTTGGTACATATATGCGGCACCACCGGCTGCTGCGACCACTGCAGTAGCTAATAATAATTTTTTCACGACCAACTCCGTTGTCTTGGTTTTATTTCCCCAAACCAACCTGCTGGTTTGAGTAAACATTAAGCCTTAAATAAACGCTTTGAAAGGATGAGAAACTTCATTCCAATATTCAGGTATTTATTTGCATGCAACGCCATCATAAACGCACAAACAAAGTTATCAATTGGCTGAATATCAATTTCTTAAAATATCCAACATTTATAAGACGAACCGTGAAGTAAGTTAAACTGCGCAGCTACACTATTAGCAAGTGGCTCAATAAAAATAATGAGATGCCATACCCACCGTCCAAACTCAGCGCACTATTAAATCCATTTGCAAACTTTTCTTTATTGTCTGAAAACAGCTCACGACCTGACATTTCCATCTATTCCCCCTCTAGAAGACGACGGAGCTTTCACTTACAGTCAGAGCTATCAATAACGAATATCGCACCATTATTGCCCTATATATTGCCATGAAAGACCAGCTGACTATTTCTATCTCGACCATCAATGGCTCTAAGCATTGGTACTTCAGCAAAACCATGCAGCGTAACTTTAAAACGTGCTTGGCGGTATTCGCCTTAGGGTTAGCAGCGACAGCGATGTTGGTGAATCGCCTCTACTCTCAAGTGGATGAGGCGGTGCTTGAACAAGCAAAGTTATCCGAGCATTCACGCAATATGGGGCAAGAGTTAAGTCAGCTAAAAACACTGAAGTCAGAGCTTGAGAACGACCTCTCTGAGCGAGAAGAGCGCGTCCAACTTGTTTCTGAACGTTTGGGCGAGTTGGAGAAAGTACTCGGTGTCGCCAAGGAATCCAACACTGAAAGTCTAGATGCGCGCTTTGATACCGCCGCGATCACGTCCAATGTCAGAATGGTGATGCTAAACCAGATCCCTAGCGGCTCTCCAGTCGGTAAAGCACGCCTTTCATCGGGGTTTGGCAAGCGTATTCACCCTGTCACCAAGCAGGCCAAGCTGCACCGAGGACTCGACTTTGCAGTTAACACTGGCACCAAAGTATATGCCTCTGCCGACGGCGTTGTAGAAGCGGCACGTCAAAGTAACAAAGGTTACGGTAACTTGTTGCGCTTACAGCATTCATTTGGTTTTTCGAGCGCTTACGCGCACTTAAAAGAGTTCAAGGTTAAAGCGGGTGAGTTTGTTAAAAAAGGACAGCTCATCGCCATTTCAGGCAATACCGGGCTCTCTTCCGGTCCCCACCTTCATTACGAGGTGAGATTTATTGGACGAGCCTTAGATCCGAGGCCATTCGTGGATTGGCACCTCAATGATTTTGAAGACATTTTTACCAAGGAGCGAAGAATACGATGGGAATCTTTAATCAAAACCGTGGAACAACGAGTGGCTCATCAGCTTCAACTCTCGTCGCCAAAGGCTGTTCTGTTAGCGGAGAACTCAAAGTAGAAAGTGACATACAGGTTGATGGCATCATCGAAGGTCAGTTGCATGTCGAAGGCGCATTGGTCGTAGCAGAAAGCGGCCGTGTTAAAGGCGACATCTACGCTAAACAACTGATCGTCAATGGCTTGCTGGATGGAAACTGCCATGCAGAACACATCCAAGTGCTAGCAAAGGGCCGAGTCAGTGGCAAAATTTGGAGCAACAATCTGAGTATTGAAGCGGGTGGCAAGTTCTTCGGAGAAGCCGCAGAACTGCCAGAAAAAGAAGTCGTGACGCTAAAAGATAAGTCTACTGAAGCGAGAGAGGCAACACCGAAATCAGACAAGTCACCAGATTGCAACACTGCATAAATAGTATCTTTGGTTGGACTACTTCCACCCAGCTTTTTGCAGGTATCTCCTGAGATGGGAAAGCGATAAACAATGCTTTAACGATCATTGCAGGATTTAGTCCTACAGAGGAACGTAAAGAAGTCAGGGGACTCAACATTCGCTCGCTCTGTTATATACATTTGATAGTGGTTCATCTTATCTCTCTAAAAAGGTGAACTCTTATATTTTTTATTAAAAAATCATTGGGATTTAAATGTCATTCATATTAGTTATTTTTGAACCTTGCAAAAAATCAGAACCAGAAAAGGACTAAAACCACCAAATAATTTTGACTTACAGCCAAAAAGTGAGTGCCATGTTGACATGATCCCAGCAAAATAAGCAGACTATGAAAATCAGTAAAGGCTAATTTAAAATTCGGCTACGCCAAAGTATCTTAGACCGAGAGGGGTAGATATAAGTTAAGCCCTCAAACATTAATTTAATTTATCAATAAGAGAATTGTCTAAATATAAATACGAGAAAGCCATTTTTTATACTTAAAACCGTAAAAAGTGCTAAAATATTAAAGTTAACGTTCACAGTATATAAATATATGATTTTTTCCTTTTTATTTATTAAGGTTAATTATGATAGATAGAATTAATACGAAAATAGTTCTTCTAGGTACACTAATAGGTGGCGCTATAAGCTCAATGGTGAAATCTGGATCCGAGTCGCCAATGCCACCACGTATACCGGGAGAAGCTTCTCCACCAGCCATTAACATTAACGAGTGGGGACAATGGTTCGGCGTTGATGCTCACTCTTTAGACTATGTTTATCAAACAGTAACCGTACCTGGTGCAGTACTTCTATACCACTGGTTATTTAGCTTTATTTTTGCGTTTGTCTATATTGCTCTATCGGCTTATTGGCCAAAGGTAAGATTGTGGTATGGTGCGGCTTATGGCCTAGCTATTACTTTTGTTATGCATGGACTTATAATACCAGCATTAGGTTTCCGTAATCCTGCTTATCTCAACGGAGAAACAGGCTGGCTTTGGAACCTCAACGGCTACGAGCTGTGGAGTGAACTTATCGGGCATGTTTGTTGGTCTGTTTCTATCGAAGTCTCTTTAATTGCCGTTTTGGCTTGTTTCTCTAAGCCGATTTTCGGTAATTGGTATGAATCAGACTAAAGTAACAGGCTCTGCAATTACACCTAACAAGTTGTTAAGGATAGCAAACGCATGCATCGCTCTAACTGGAATATGTTGCTCACATGTAGCCATGGATATCTTCACATCTAAACCAAAATACTCTTGTCCTAATTTTCTGTATGAATTGATTTGATCCATAGGATAGGTGTTTAGTATTTATGAATACCTCCCACCCGCCCCCGCTAATAACGCGGGGAGGGTGATTAGCTTCGTTCTTTTCGTTATCCGGACACTTCGCTTGACTAAAAACGTCTTTTGATATGACGCTTCTTCTGAATTATCGTTGCACAACTTCCAACCAAGAAAACAAGCCATCGGGCTCATGATTAACCGACGAAATATGACTTCAGAGCCACCTTGTTGCCTATGCTCCATTTCGAAACCCCAGTCTTTAAGTACCTTACACCAAGATTCTATATCCCGTCGCCAATAGTATTAAGTGCCAAAGGTCCAAGCATATACGTAGTCAACTTCTTCTAAAAAAGTTCATTACCAACATAACGCTCAACTGTTGGCAACGTAAATTAGAGTCAAAGAGTGGAGGCTATATAGTTTCAAGTGGGCCATGATCGTCACAGTGGTCACCATGTTGATGGTGTAAGCGTCCGTCAACTATATAATCTATATGATCACCATGCTTTATAGCTTCGTGCCCGCAACCGGGGCCATGCACATGTGCCCCGCAAGAATGAACTGGTTTGCACTCATTTGGGTTTTTATCACTGTACTCAATTATATGCTCATCGCAGTGATCACCGTGAGGGTGGTGAAGCCTACCATCTACCAAATAGTCTATGTGACCATTGTGTCGCACAGCAGTGTGACCGCAAGATGGGCCATGGGCGTGGCTATCGTGTTTATGGATGTTGCTACATTTCATTTGGAAGTTTCCTTTTTGTAGTGTGACCTAATTTATAGATTAGTTGCTCGTACTATAAAGTGAAGTTGTGTGATCAAAAATCTCGATGATGATTTGCAGCAACACTCGCGGATCAAAGTAAAGGTAGAGAAAGACAATATTACAGATCGGCGTAACTTTGGTTACCGCCGCTGTGTGAAAAACATCGAAGTTTACGGTAACTCTGAAGGCTCTAAAGCGGGCGTTCGCGTTTACGGTAAAGAAAAGAACGATTAATCGCTACGAGATTCAAAAGGGATTAAAACCAACCTCATCCTTACCGAATACAAAAACCCCTCGCCGATTGGTGAGGGATTTTTATTTGTGGTTAGAGTGCTCTTGCTGTCGTTATTGCGGTGACACCAATTCGGTTCCGTTCACCATCACTTCCACTTTCCGCGCGCCTTGTTCACTGCGCTCTTGTTCGATGACAGACGTCTCAAGACGAATACTCTCTGCTTTCACACCATGTAAAATCAAGAAGTCAGCGACCACTTTCGCCCGCTCCTCTGCTAAACGTTTATTGTGCTCCAAATACTCAGGCTTACTATCGGCACCTCCAGTCACCACCACTTCATAACTTTCCAGTTCAGCTATGCGACTTGCCATTTGCATCAGTTGCGTTTCCATTTGCAGATTCAATGACGCGTCATCGTAGCTGTAAACCTGACTGTTCTCAGCGAGAATCACGGTTTGCTCTTCAGGTGCATCTTCTATGTGCTCGATTGGTTGAGGGTCATAGCTGCTGCTTGACCATGGATGCAACACCAGAGACAAATTCACCTGACGCAACTGCTTGGTGTCTTTCTTGTCGTAGTTCTGATCCAGCACACTCACATTGAATAAATTGTCGAATTGGACAGAAACATCAATAAACTCACTCAGAGCATAGTAACCGCCCACCGATAGATACGGTGCCACGCCGCTGGTTTCTGTCGGTGAATCCAACTGAGGTTTATCCATGTCTGCGTTGTAGAAATAGCCACCCACACCGGCAAATAACCCGCCATCGGGCCATAATGGCCATTTGTGTTTAGCGAGAATGTCCAAGCCTTTCATATCAAAGCCATTGCCGTCCGATAAGCTGCGATAACCTATCTCATAATCCAAAGGCTCAGTCGTGATACCCAAACTGTATTTCAAACTGGTGATGTCGTTATCGTGCTTGTACTGTTCGTCCTGAAACTGGGCAAGCCCTCCTCCTATTTGAAAGTACAAACCATTTGATACCAAGGTATCAATTACGCTTTTCTCAGGCTCCTTGGCTTGCTGAGCCTCTTGGGCAAAAGCCGGTGTAAGCGCGAATACAGACAGCGCGAACAAAATTGTATTTTTGTAATTCATAAGCCTTCCCCTATAAGTAAGAAACGGTATAAACCACCATTCCTTCAAATTTCCCTTTCTTGATATGGTCAGGATCGAAAGGCACCAGTTTGGCAAGATAACGGTCATAGCCGACCTGCTCTACTTCATAGCCATCACCGACAGGCTCATTAAGTTGCACCTCTTCACCACTTGGGGTGTAAAGCTTGATGCCATAGGATTTGATTTCTTTGCCGCTTTCATCAAAGACAGGGACATAAGTTCGGTTGGTCAGATCTCGTACGTTATCAAAGTAGCCACGCAACTTGACGGATGGGCAATCGGCACCGTATTTTACGTTGCGAACAATGATAGTGAGAGGGCGAGGTTCAGTTTGCACAATATCGTCTACGCCAATGCGCCCGTAATCGATGTTGTTGTTCTTGATCTCAAGCTCAACCAAGCACTTAGAAGGCTTAAGAATATCCATGTTCTGAATCACGCTGCGGTAGTTCGCATACGCACCGTTGTAGCCCAACTCCCCATCTAACTGGAAAATGTTGACCGGCGCGCTATATCCAGAGAAGTCCCCCGGCCCCGTAACAATGATGGGCTGGTATGTAATGGTTTTGGATGTTTTTGTGCGTGATTCACAGGCGTTGTTATCTTCGCTGGCACTACACTGAGGAACCCTAAAGCCATCGACAGCCGTTTTTACGCCATAAATATCTCGGCCTTCATATCGAAACCCCACCTTAATACCGGGAATATTCGGGACGACGGTATCACCCGTTTTACCGGGCCAGAAGAATACTTGTTCGGGGAAATCCTTCAAGTCAGGGAAATTCGTCGCATCTTTATAACAAGTAACATTCACCGTCTGAGACGGGCCACGCCATACCACTTGCCCATCAGGGGCATCAATGGGTACCGATGCAGAAGGGTCAATGTAGAAACGGCTTACACCGCCAGGACCACTACCACCAAAACTACCACCGGCCTCTGTGCTATAGCAGGCTAATGCCCACGCATTGGGAGCAACTGAGAACCCCGTGACAAGCACAAAAAGTGTCAGAAATAACGCTCTCATCATTACCCCTCACTTTCGTCTTTGGCTGTACAGATATTTTGCGAGCTGCAGTAGAACGTGTTCGTTACTGTGGCGCCATAGTCATTGATATGGCTTAGTTCGTATCGGTCGCTTTTTTCTACTTTCAACGTTCTGCTGGTAAACGGCGCTAGCATCACGGGTTTAAATCCCGCGGCTTTGCTCGATTTGCCCACCAGCAACTCCGAGTAGGTCACATAAAATGGCGAGCCGTTTTCTAGGACGATTTTATTACTGCCTTTTCGCTTAATTTTGGTCGCGCTAGCTACCGCTTTATCAACACGCTTAATCTTGTTCAGGCTCGCTGGTCGGTAGAAGAACTTGATCACCGATTCAATCGCAATTTGGATAGAACCAGTGGCCGTGTCGGCTTTTTCATCAGCACTTTTCTCGTCCTCAGAAGGTGGTACCTCTCGAACATGTAAGAAGTAAGCGGTCTCTCTGTCTTGGGGTAATTGAGAGGCAGTAGGTAACGACTTGATGCGCAACATGGCGTAATCTTTACTCTCGATCCTTAACACCGGTGGGACAACGATGAATTTGTCCTCTAAATCCTTACCATCCATGTCCGTCAACCAAGATTGCGCCAAGAATGGAATGTCGGCAGGGTTTTTAATTCTTACCGTTTCCACCTTCGAGTCGCCTTCATAAACAACACGAGTTCGGTCTAGAGCCAATGCAGCATTCGCCGATGCTGAGACCATCAAACAACACAGGATGGCCAAAATTGAATTTTTCATAATTTCTCAACTACTAATTAATTATCACAATGAACGGAACGGATGACTTCTTGACTATTCAGAATCGAGTCATCAATGACTAAGTGACAGCTTTGGTTATCCCCCCAACTCACACTGATCTGTGAATCGAGATTGACGCCGACCAGATAAGCCGTTGAGGCTTGCCCAACAATGCCAATCTCTTGATCAAGTTCGTCATCAAAAACCAAGGCACCAAATGGAATCTCTTGTTTGCTTTGCAAGCGCGCCATAAAGTTACTGCCCTGACGTGCTTTAATTTTTTGATAACCAATCGCGCCTTCGGTCAGCACCATGCTTTTCACGCTTCCAAGCACCTCAACATCATCAGGCAGTGATTTGTAATCGATGGTGTTGTAGCTCTTTTGATAAGGTGTCACACCGTTAATCAACGCCAAACCAAACGCATTAGTCTCTTCGTTGTTGCTGCCGTTAATGGTGACGTTTGGTACATTCGAATCGATGAGAATGCGCGACGTACCTGAGTTAAGTGCGCTATACGCCAAACCATGTTTTGAAAGCAACACCGTGCCCATCGTGCTGGCATTCACTTGGCTGTATGAATTGGTTTTGTAGCTGCCACCAACAGAAGTGGACATAAACGAGAAATCGCGATTGTAGTTACCACTTACCCCATTGGATTCACCTTCATAAACGTCGTAAGTAACGCGATAGTTCGAACCGTCATCGTTGTTGTAGCCCGAGTAAGCAAGGCTTTGAGAGTAGTCCCCACCTCGAGAGTTGGTTTGTACTGAGACAGAGTTACTGCCACCAATAGGGATAGAAATTCCCAGCGACCAACCTTTTTCATCGATACTCGGTGAGTACTCATTAATACCCGACTCGTAGTCGTAGGTCAGGTAAGAGTCGTTTGACTGGTAGAGATTCATCGTCAAGTACAAGTCGATCCCGTTGATCTTCAACGGATGCGATATATTGATGTCGTAACGAGAACTGTCACGGCGATCGTCCCAGTAGTTATTTGAGGAGTAAGAAACGTACGCACTGGTTGAACCAAAACTTTGAGTCAGCGCGATGTACTTTTCATCTTTACGGTTGTTGTTCGCGGCATAGATGATGGACGAAGTGTGGTCATCATAGGACCTTAAATATTCACCAAATTCGTAGTACTGCTCTTCAGAAAAACGGTAACCAGCCACACGCAAACCCAAGCCGAAATCGGTCAAGGTGTTGTTGTAGGTAAAACCATAAGACAAGCCAGAGGCATTACTTTCATCACCCAACTTGGCTTGCGAAGTAGAGATATCGAAGGAAGCTGCGCCCAAGTAATTTAGGTTGATACCACTACCGATGGTGTAAGATTGATAATCTTCAGACAACAATGTCGCAGAGAACAGCGACAGGTAGTTGTTCACACCATAGGACGCCTCTGCAGAGAAGAACTCTGGCGTGATCTCGTAAGAGTCACTGTCCGGCACACCCGCAGAAAGGCTGTAGCGTAGGTGATTTGGTCGCGTCAAATACGTGACGTCCGCACCGTTCACTTGGTAGCGTTGAATCGAACCGTCAGCCTGTTTGACTTCGACATCCAACGTACCTTGAGAGGCTTGTGAAAGGTCATCTATGAGATACGGGCCTGCATTTACGTTAACCACTTTAAGCACATTACCCTGCTGACGAATAGTGATCACCGCATTGGTGTTGACCGTGCCAGAAACCACCGGAGAGTAGCCACGCAAATTCGATGGCAACATTTGATCATCGCTTTGCAGACGTGCGCCCGTCATTTGGAACGAGTCGTAAACGTCCGAACCAAACTGGGTATTACCGAACGTCAATTTCGATTTAATGCTGCGGATCGGCGCGTAGCCATACAATGAAGTAAAGTCACCCGAGTAGTTGTTGGATGCTTGGTAGTTTGCTCGGAAGCGAAACACTCCAGTATTTAGCCCCACAATGCCATAGGTGGATAGATCATCATTCCAACCGTTTTCATCGTCTTGTTGGCTAGAAAAGTAGTTAACGTTGTAATCCAGATAGAGCGCGGCAATACCATCATCCCACAAACGATCTGGGACAAAGCCGTATTTGTACTCATTGGCGATGTATTCTTGAGGCGTGGTGATCTCTAAGCGAGCTTTACCAAGATCCGATGCCACCTTGGTATAGCCAACTTCTTCAACTTGGTAGCATACTGCGTTACCGACTGATGTCGCGTTTTCTTTATAGACTTTATACCCTCGTTCGCTTAGAGGAAGACTGTCCATTAATGCATCTGAGATGCAGGGCTTATTGTTATTAAAAACAATATTTTCTTTGGTTAAGAACTCTCCATTAATATAAACCTCTAGCTCATATTTACCGTCTTCCACAAAGTTCGCATTCGAAAACTTGCTTAAATCGACACTATTTTCACTTCTTATAAAATAATTATTGAAGCTGGCCGCGTAAGAAAAAGAAGGAAAGGAAAGTACAATTATTAAACCGAGTAAATGACGACGCATTTTATCAACCAGTGTTTTTTATTAGAATGAGAGCTTTGGCAAAATGCCAAAGCTCTCTCAGCAACCGCTTATAGGTAAGTCACGCGTAATAGCGCCCATGACTCTGCAACACCAGCAGTTACAGGCGTTGCTGTCACGTCTACGTTCGCTTCATATGCCGCAGAGAACGACGCGATGTTTGTGCCGTCGACCAGTACGTTGCTTGCCGCTACGTCACCGTTGTTGATTGGGTTACCATCGTGAAGGATACGCACACCAATGCCCGTCGCACCGCCTTCTACGCTGAACAGATCACCGGTTGTATCTGGGTTAGAAGCGAAAGTGAATTGCGCTGTTGTTGCCACACTCGTATCACAATCAGTCAACTTCACTTGGAAAGGCACTGGCGTAGAGCGATCACCTTTCGCCTTAAAGATGTGTGTAGGCTGCTGACCAAGTTGGATCGTCTGGTCAATGCTGTCTGGAGATAGACCACATGCTGATTCTACGATTTCACCTTTAAAGTAAACGTTAGTCGTGTTTTCTGCCAAAGCAGGTGTTGCAGACATTAGTCCAAAAAGAAAAGTTGCTGCGATTGATGAGCGAATGAATTTAGCTTTCATTTTTAATCCCGTGTTTTTTAGCGAATAAATGCAAATAAGAAATCATTATTTCCTATATGTGCAATTTAGTTTTTAATTAATATACGGATGGAATAATATTACTTCCAATTCAATATTTTTGTATAAAGATACAAGCTTGATGGTTTTTGTTTATCGTGAAATATACTTAAATCTAAACCATTAATTTCCCCCTAGGCTGATCGCTCCTTTTCATCAAGAAATTAAGGTATTCTTGTCATGAGCCTATAATTTATTTATCTATTCCTTTTCTCATTCATCCAATTAAGCGTTTACTCGAAGATAGTTATCACTCAGTATCTAATCCGTGAAAATTAAGCGTTATTTGAATGGTTCCAAGAGCGGAGTGTTAATAACTCGCCTAAGACGAAATCTGCACCCGCAGAAAACACTCCTGTTTTTGCACTCACCTCTTGCAACTGAAGAACCCTGACTTTTTTGAGCGCCTTCTTCTCTGGTGCCACCATCAAAAAAAGCCGAGCTCGACTCGCGTACAAAAGCTCAATTAAGCGCTCTATTGAAGAGAGTAACGCCGAGTAGGTAAGGCTCTCTGAATGCATGAGAATGAATGCATCCCCTTCCACTCGATAGGTGATGGACGCCAAGGCACACCCAGCCACTGACCATTGCTCTGTGAGCTCTCTGCCACTTAAAAACCGTTCATATTCGGTGATAGCGCAAAGTTGCTTTAAAAACTGACGCCCACTGCCCTTTTCATTCAAACGCCGCCACTTTCCATTTCCCTCAGGAAGATGAACCAAGCCGAAGTTTCCATAGCGAAAACGTTCAAACCTTTTTATCAATTGAGGTTTGTTCGGAAAGCAGCATGATTTGAGTTCATCTACACTGTTTTCAAGCACTCTTAGAATTTGAACCATACGCTCTGCCGTTGGTTGTACCTTCTCGCTCTCCCAGCGAGATAGTGCGTTAACATCCAAACCGACAAACAAGGAGAAAGGGAAATGACGTAGCCGTTCAACTAACTCTCTCTGTGACCACCCTCTGCGTTTTCGTGTGATTCGAAGGTGTTGAGAAAAGTTCGTCTCCACCTTTACCTCCAAATGCCTTAATTGACTTATGAATCAATCAGTTAAATAGGCATGCAAAAGTTAGGCAATATGGACATGCCCTGTACGTTTGAAGTTCACGAAAGATAGAATATGCTCCAAGTTAGTTGAGGTCATCTTCCTGAAAAATAAAAGGAAAGACTCAAAAAAGCATTTTGATTCAATGGTAAAGAACGAATACCGTATTGCGGAAGCGTTTTGCTAAGAGCGATCAGTTTTCTATAGAAAACGAATGGATTGCCAGAGAAATACCCAATAAATGGGCGTGAAAAATCCCCCCTAATTATGAGAGTTTAAGGTGCAAGGCACTAGAAATCCTGAGGTCGCTCTGGCTTCCTCAATATATAAGGTGGGTAAATGGTTTTGCGATTAGCTAAGCAAAGAAGTAGTCAAACAGCCGCAATTGTGCCCGCTTGGTATCTTCATCGGATATGCCTATGTACCTCAGTGTGGTTGAGACCGATTGATGCCCAATGATGGTAGCAACCAAACCGATGTCCATATCACTGGAATGATAAAGGTGACGAGCAAAGATTTTACGCAAGCTATGGCACCCAATTTTGTGCTGACGTAACTCCTCAATGCAGCAAGATAAGCACGAGAATACGCGCCAACAAGCTTGTCTTGATATAACGCCACGCTGCCTTTTGGCTCGGTTACTGGCTAATGTCGCCCGTGAAAAAATCAGGCCGCTGTCCTTGCCCTGCCATAACTTTCGACGCTTTTTCAGCGCGGTCAAGGTTCGTGAACTCAGATAAGCCACTCGCTTTTTGACCGGTGCACTCTTTGTCGCTTCTTCCAATCTCACTTCAATACTGTGCTTCCAGCTGCGAGGGACCAGATCAACGATGTTCCGGTAATCACAAACGTAAACAGACAACAGCTTCGCATGGTCACGCTTGTAATAGTTGAGCAATTCATTTTTGACGCTTTTCAGTACTTTATGACGCGCCCTAGCTTGACGAGCAAGTGTCCCTTTACTCTCAATTACTGTCACTTCACCAGATTCAAAATTAATATTGTCGTAGCTCAGCTTGGTGATATCGGTAATTCGTAATCCCGTTTCAATGCCTATTCGCCATATCAGCCAATAAACTTCGTCATGATGACGCTTAAGGTATTTTTCTGCTTTCTTTACAACGCGCTTATCGCTAATTGCTTGCACAGTACTCATGCATATACCTTCCGTTATAATCATTTATATTTAAAATATAGACCAAGCAAACATAAGCACCCCAAATAAGAACTGTACCTAATAACATGTTCTCAATAAAAACGATGGGGTATATTTCTTTAATAACACAAATTAACAATGGCTCGCCGAATGCCATCCCATTCGTATTCACTCTAACGACTATATCAACTCGTTTTCAATTACTCACAATGGTGGTTTGATGGCTAAATCCCTAATTTAGTTTGATAAATGATCTAATTTACCAATCATATTGACATTTCTATCAAAAATATGACGGTTTATTTGGTGATATGAACGGCATTTCGGTGACGCAGTTGGTGTATTTTTGTGATCAAGCGCAAAGATGAAGGTTATAGAAGGAAGGTCACAGTGCCTTGCATAACAATAGTAGAACAGTTGAGCCCTTCACTTTGTTTGCAGGATGAGCTGAAGCTGATTCACTTTCCATTAAAAAAGACTCCCATTAGGGAGCCTTGGTTTAAATAGGGGGAAATAAAAATCTGTGTTTACTGAGCGTCTTTTTGCAGTGCTTCAAATTTCTTCAGTTGCTCTTGCTGACGCTTTTCTAACGTCGCTTTCTGCTCTGCTGTCAGTACGTTGTAGATATCGTGCTGTGCTTTCAATTGCGCCAATTGTGCATCAAGCTGTTTTGTATGTGCTTGTTTGATCAGCTTCGTCGCTTTCACTTCATCAAATGATGATGCTTTCACTAACTTCTCGAATTGCTTTGCGCTCTCTTGAACCGCTTTGGGATCTTGGTTACCCGCCAGCTCACTGCTCAGTTTGATTTGAATCTCTTCGATTTTCGCTTGTTGCTCAGTCGTGATGCTTTCTAGACCAAATGGCTTTGGTGCCGCAGGCTGCGCTGGTGCAGATTCTGCGAATACATTTGCGCTGCTTAGGATTAGAATTGTCGACAATAGGTAGCGTTTCATTGGGGGAACCTTTTTTACTTCAATTTGGAGTTAGGTGAGACCGAGGCGATACCACATGGTTTCCTACATCGAATCAATATGAGATCTTCGTCCACAAAACTGAGAAAGTTAACAAATGAACGGAACTTTAAAACAATTGAGTGATGACTTCGTCTCTTTCCAACGATTGACGCCTTAGACATTGTTTAACTTGAATCTTAGCGCTGACATTTACTTTTACACTAGTAATCATCGAGATTGATACCCATAAATCACTCTGTCACCTGACGACCAAAATTTGGTTGAAGTCGCACGTAAGGCCAAAGTGAATATCGCCGCACCTTGCTTGAAGAACCATCGTAAACATGGATGCAGCTATGCTTGCAAAGTCGAAGTGGATGGGAAGCCACGTTACGCCTGTAAGGTAAAACCGAAATCGGGGATGAAGGTGGTGGTGCGTCGCCCTGATCTCGATACGGCGCGAAAAGAGGCGATAAAAGCCTACAAGCAGCAAATCAAAACGGGCGAAACTACGCCTTGTCAGTGTGGCTAAAGGTACGCTTCTATTGCCAATTCGGAAACAAAAAGGGCGACCATTGAGTCGCCCTTTTGCTGATTATTGTTTTGGATTGAGGATAATGGTGGTGCGTTTCGCTTTGTTGCCAAACGCTTGAAGTGCTTTGGCTTGCACTTCTTTCAGCGTCACGCTTTGCGCCGCTTTATCAATATCTAGCAACACATCTAATCCGTAGTCGTGCACTAAATAACGAGTATATGCCCAGCTGCGTTGCCCCGGATTGTCATCCATGTCTTTCATAGAAACAGAAAGCTGTTTCGCGGCAATATCGACTTCTTGTTGCGTGATGTTTTTCGCTAACGCATCGAAGATCTTGTCTAACTGCGCATCCATCTTACTGACGTCTCTAGGATCGATTTGCGATTCAAAGAACCAATCTGAAACCTGCTCTCTGTCTTGCGTAATCGGATAAATACTCGGGCTGTAATCCAAGCTTGCTTCTTCACGCAATTGATCTGTTACTCGTGCTGCCGCAATGCGTTGCAACATGTCCTCGATCACCGTATCACGCGCGGTTCTTGGTGACTCGTGCTTGTTAGTTAAACGCAGCAAGTACAACGACGACGGCTCATTCCCTTCCGCCATCACTAAGCGGCTTTTAGCGTTAGGTTGAAACGCGACATGATAATCCACCGCCGCCCCTGTTCTGAGTTCAATGGATGCCACGTACTTGCGCAGCAATGGTGTAATTTGTTCTGGCTCAACATCCGCCAAAATCACCATTTTAAAGCCACGATTCACCTTAAATAACGCATCATGCACGGCAAATACTTGCTCTTTGGTTACCTCATCCGCGCCATGAGTTAATAGCAAGCGGTGGCGACTGTTAGGTAAGTAGGCATTTTCATTCGCCGCTTTGACCCATTTACCCATTGGTGATTCAAAGAACGAGCGACGTTGCTGCACATACTCACGCTTCACCGCGTCGAGTTGGCGCTCATCGACTTTAATTTGCGTTGCCACGTTGTACAAACCGTTCATCGCACTGGCTAGGTGCGCTTTGGGCGCTATAACCTCGATACCATGATTCGTCGGCCCCAGAATCGGGAACAGTGAAATGTCGTTTTTGCGTAAGTAACTATCCAGCTCTGCGCCTGAGAAATCGCCTAAGCCACTACGTGCTGCTGACATTGTCGCCACTTCAAAAGCAGGATAGAGCGATTTATCAAGTGCCGCTTTACCACCTTGGCTCACTAAATATACGTATGCACGGTTAGCGGCCTTTTCATCTTTTTGGAACCAAACTTCAATGCCATTTGAGAGGGTGTAAACTTGGAACCCACCCTTCTCTTCACGCACGTTAATAATGTCACCTTCTTGGCTCGGCTGAATAAAGCCATCTGTCTTAGCGTACATTTCCAACGGCTTTTCACCAGCTTGTGCATAAGCGGCGCTGAGCAATGCAAACTCACCAGCGAATTGCTGCTTACTTTCCGTTTTACCCAAACCAATCAGAAAGTTAGCTGGCTCAGCAAGCAAATCTTCAAGTGCTTGGTTGGCATGGCTAAGATCATTATCTTTTACAAAAGTCGTCAGGCTGTGCTTGTAACCGTCTTTTGATTGGAACACCGAATCACGCTCAAGTTGGAATACGCGCGCTTCTGCGTAACCTGCTGGCTTACGTTTCGCCCAATCCGAGTCGAGGTTGTTCAGCTCGCCGTACCAACTCGACATTACGTTCTCAAGCTCTTGTTGCGTGACACCATAATCACGCAAAGACGTCAGTGTATTGAGGAAAATTTGCTGGATGTTGTCACGACGTTCCGGTGCAAACGAGACACCTGCCGACATCATGCGGTGATAATTAGACGAGTAAGGCTGTGCATATACGTATTGGAAAGATTCAGCGGCTTTATTAAACACCGTCAGCAAACGTTGTTGAATAAGCTGAGCGCTCAGTTCATCTTGCCACGCTGCATGTTGCTGCTGCACCGTTTGTCGCGTGACAGAGTCTCGGTCGATGATCAGATGTAAACTTGGCGACTCCATCTGGCTACTTGGCAGAATACGGTTAGCGTTGTTCACTCGTATATCACGACGATTTTCGAGCTCGATATCAGAGGTGCTTTCCCAGTTAGAGAACTTTTTCTCGATGATCTTGGTGATCGACTCAACATCGACATTACCGGTAATGATCAACTCGGCATACTGCGGTTGATACCACTTGTCATAAAAGGTTTTTAACGCCGGAGAGGTGGTATTTTCAATTGAGCTGCGCGTGCCAATTGGATCGTGATCTGCATAAGGCGTCCCCTCAATAGAAGCTTGATAAGCATTGAATGCTAACGCTTTATCATCAGGACGAGAGCGTCGCCACTCCCCTAGAATCACCCCTTTTTCTTTTTCTACCTGCGTTGGGTCAAACTCAATACCATCACTGATGTCACGCATCCACGTAAGCGCGTCATCTAATTTACTTGGGTTGGCAAGGTCGAGCTTATAAGTCGTCTGCTGGTAAGTGGTGGTAGCATTAATGTCAGCCCCAAAACTGCCACCAGATGCTTCAAACAACTTCACCACATCATTGCCAGAAAAGTGCGTACTGCCGTTAAATGCCATGTGCTCGACAAAGTGTGCATAGCCTTTTTGGTTGGCGTCTTCTTGGAACGAACCAACATTCATCATCAAACGTACTGAAACTTCCTCATCTTGAGTTGGGTAGATGTGGTATTTCATCCCATTGGCAAGCTGGTCGACCGTCCAATTTGGATCGGCTTGGAGAGGTGTAGATTGAGGAGTCAGAGCACACCCTGACAGCAATAAAGCGGGGAATAACAACGTGCTACGCATAACTATCGTCCCTAATAAAGATTAATTGAGGCAATATATCGGTCACGTCATATGCTTGATATTTAATATGAAATATACGCCCGAATAGTAAGATCTCCATCACACTTTATAAAAATAAGAATTATTTACAAAGCGTTAGGAAGCGCCTTTCTTTTAAACAAGTTAGCGCGAAAAGGCAAAGCACTGTGTTGAATATTTGCGCATTAACATCAGTACCACTCAAATACGCGACATAGATCTGAATTTATTTTGACTACTAAAATATAATGTCGCCGCTAAATACCTATTTTTATAAATATAAGAGCCAACTATAACTTTATGCTTAGAAATCTATCTCTAAAGAACAAACTGGCGATCTCCGCTAGTGCTGCCATCATCCTCGGGGGAGTGTTGGTGGAGGGGCTGTCTTTCCGTGATGCTTTGCAAAGACTTGATGTTGAAGTCGCTCAGCGCCTAGAAAGTACTAGCGCATCTTACAACCAATACGTAAGCGACTGGCTGCTGTCGAAAGAACGTGCACTCACATCGCTTTCTCAAGACGCTGAAAAATCAGCGATTGTGACGCACCTTAAGCAGGTTCGCGATTCTGCCGCGTTTGATAACGTCTTCCTTGCGTATCCAGACGGTTCTCAAGACAACGCGAATGGTGTTGTATTGCCACCGGGTAACGACGACCCTCGTCAATGGGGTTGGTACACCAACGCGATCGCAAACCCTTCGAAAGTCTTTATGGACAATCCAACCGTTGCTGCGGCAACCGGTGCAAACGTAGTGTCTTTGGGTAAAGCACTCCAGCTTCACGGTCAAACCAGCGTGCTAGGTGCAGACGTGGAAATCAGTGACATCCTAAATAGCCTGAACCAAGTGATTCTGCCTGGTGAAGGTTATATGTTCATCGCCAACGATCAGGGCAATATCTTTACCCACAACAACAGTAAGCTGCTTAACCAGCCCGTGAGCAAGCTGGGCTTAAAAAACAGCGACATCGTCGCGGCTGCCAACTCTAGACAAGAACGCACCATCTCCATCAAAGGCAAAGACTTCGTGGTTTACGCGAAAGCCATCGATGGCACCAAATTGACCACAGTAACGGTTCTGGATAATGACTCTTTAGTCGCCCCGCTTTACGATGCCGTTTGGGGCCAAATCATCGCAACTACGATTGTGGTGATCATCTGTGTGGCCTTGTTTAACCTACTGTGTAACATCCTTTTCCGTCCGCTTTACAACGTGTCAAATGCTCTATCGCAAATCGCCAATGGTAGCGGTGATTTAACTCAGCGCATCAAAGTTGAGAACCGTGACGAAGTGGGTGAATTGGCAGAAAACTTCAACCAGTTCGTTGCCAGTCTTCAGCAGCTTATCGGCCATATTCGTCATCAAGCGGAAAACTTAAACGATCAATCAGAGCTGAGCACGAAACGGGCAAACCAATCGGTTGAAGAGCTTAACCACCAGCAACAAGAAATAACGCTTGTGGCAACAGCAGTGACCGAAATGGCCTCTGCGACGCAAGAGATCGCTTCTCATGCCGAGCAAACAGCAAAAGTGGCGCAGGACTCTTCCGTAAGCACACAAAACGGCCACTCACTGGTAGTGAACACCAAAGACTCGATCAACAACCTGTCTTCGGAAGTGAACCAAGCCAGCGGTGTTATCAGTGAACTGAACCAGCATGCTCAAGACATCAATACCGTGCTATCGACCATTCGTGACATTGCTGAGCAAACCAACCTACTAGCATTGAACGCTGCAATTGAAGCAGCACGTGCAGGCGAACAAGGCCGTGGTTTTGCTGTGGTTGCGGATGAAGTTCGTGTTCTATCGCAACGTACTCATACTTCGACAGAAGAAATCAAATCCACCATCGAGACACTGCAACGTACCACGCAACGCGCAGTGACCTTAATGGAGCGCAGCTCTGAGTTGGCACTGGGCTCGGTAGAAGATGCCGACCACGCCTCTCAAGCCTTGGATGAAATCAACTCGGCAGTAGCAATGATCAGCGATATGGCGACCCAAATCGCCACCGCCGCAGAAGAGCAAACCCACGTGACCAATGAAATCACCCAGAACGTCACTTCAATCAAAGACGTCACGGATCAATTGGTTATCGGGGCAGAGGAATCGATGAATCAGTCGTCTGAGCTGAAATCTCAAGCAGAGGATCTCAATTCGAAAGTGGCAACGTTCAAACTGGCGTAATTCTCGTTCCAAACCTCAATTCCAAACCCTGCCACGTGGCGGGGTTTGTTGTTTCTCCCTTATGTAAATTGGGCTTAAATTGACCCGAAAGCCCCAAAAAACCGTACATAAGAACAATACCATCGACATGATCACCCATCGACATCAGTAAGCTTCTTAGAAAGCGAGATGGACAATATATTTCAGGGAAACGGCTTTTTAACCTTATTCAGGAACACTTGAAGGGGTGCGCTTATGAATCTTATGGACCTACCCAAAAAACGGGGCAAATGGAATCTAGAACTGTGCAAACAAAGTGCGGCGAACTACAAAACACGTACAGCGTGGTGTGAAGGATGCAAAGCAGCCTACAGCGCGGCCTATCGTAATGGATGGCTCGACCAATGTTGCGCTCACATGCAACGTGTCGGCGTCAAATGGACATACGACAAGTGCAAGCAAAACGCCAAACAATACCACACTCGTTCAGAATGGAATCACGGCTGCAAGAGCGCCTACCACGCAGCAAGGAAAAACGGTTGGATAGAAGATTGCTGCGCTCATATGCTTCCTTCTCGTACCGGTAAGAAATGGACATTCGAAACCTGCTCAGAAAACGCAAAACGATACGAGACACGCTCCGATTGGCAGAGAGGATGCAGCGGCGCTTACAACGCGGCCAATAGAAATGGATGGTTGGATGACTGCTGCACGCATATGAAGCCCATCGAATTGAAATGGGATTTGGCCGCCTGTGTCAAAAGCGCGCGAGCCTTCGGAACACGCACCGAGTGGATCAGTGCCTGTAAAAGCGCTTACCAAGCAGCCAGAAATCGAGGTTGGCTGGAGCAGTGCTGCGCTCATATGGGCGCCCCGAGAACACAAAAGAAATGGACGCTCGACGCTTGCATCCGAAGCGCGGCAGAATACAAAACCCGAACAGCATGGCAAGAAGGATGCAGTGGCGCCTACTTCGCTGCTCACCGCAATGGTTGGATGAAAAGGTGCTGCGCCCACATGCGCTCTGCACGTTCAAAATGGACGCTGAAAATCTGCAAAGGCAGTGCATCGTACTTCTCGACCAAAAAAGATTGGTTACGCTGCTGTCGCGGAGCTTACAACGCCGCTCATCGCAACGGTTGGTTAAGTGAATGCTGCTCGCACATGGCCAGACCTCGACCACGAGCAGCCTAGCAACCAGTAAGACAAACTCTCTTGGTTTCACCGCTGCAACAGTGCCTTTACTCGTTGCAGCAGACCCGTCACGAACCAATAATTGATTCAGATTAATAAAGCGTTAATCAGTCCAACATTAAAACCGTGAAGCACATAAAATACGCGTCCTATTTTACTGAGTAAGAGCTAACGAGTGACACGCGATCAATTTGAGTTATTAGCGCCGGGCGGCGATCTGGATTTTTACCTCTTGGATGGCCGTTTTGAACACCAAAATCGCCATCCAATTTATCACTTTATCCCGCTTATTCTGACTCTGTACCAGCCTATTTTTGGGCTCAAGATCCACTTTTATCATCGTATTAGCAATTCATTTTATTCACCCCAACAATGCTCTCCTACCTAATCAAAAGCATTAATCAAGTAAATACTCTAGCCATCAATAATCGACACCAATATTCATCCCAATCAATAAATTAGCTCAATTTATAAAACCAATTTCATATGGTGATTTTTTTCTGAATCGGCCTTCAAATTTTGAGTTGTTTCTTTTCATTTGTAACTGGATGCAAGCAAAAAATATAAATGATTTCGGCAGTGGTTAGATCAAGGGCCTTCCTCTCTTTGTGACGTTTGCTTAGTGTTTGAAGTCCTCGCCGGAAATCCCCCACGAATAGAAAATCAACAAGGACAGTTACTTAGCTTTTTAAAGTAAGTGATGAGGATTCAACAATGAAGAAAACAACAATCAGCTTGATGGTGACAGCAGTGCTCATGGGTTCCCCAATCATGGCCACCTCTGCTCTTGGTGCAACGCAAGAAAACGTTATAACAGCAGCTCAAAGCGAGTCGGTCTCTGCTACGATAATCGTGCCACAGGTTGACCAGTGGTACTCACAAGCTCAGGTCGATTTGAAGAATATCTCAGGTCAGCAATTAGACTTGGCGGACGCAGAGATCTGGGTAACGTCAGACAAAGATGCGACGGTGAATAGCTCATGGGGCGCACCTTTTAACGTCAGCAGCCCTGCTCCCAATACGTTTGTCTTTACTCATGACAGCACGTCACAAATTCTAAACGATGGTCAAGCAGCTCAAATCTTCTTTGGTCTCAATGCCAGCAATGGTGATTACATCGATGGAAACGACGTGCATGTCGAGAAGGTGATCATAAAGAATGATCCTGCGCTTCAAGGCAAGATCACCCTACAAGCACCAAGTGCACCACACGCCAGCCTAGCCGCGGCATCGATTTTGGTCGAAGGTGAAAACTACAGTGAGACCGTGTCTGTCTCATGGGGAAGCAGCTTTGTTCTGGAGCACCTCCAAGATGGCGAGTATCAAGTCACCGCTCAAGATGTAACGAGCGAAATGGGGATTGCCCACGCCTCCTCGCCAACCTCCACCGTGACTATCGATAGCGATGCAACGCAGCCGAGTGTTTCCGTGCAGTACGATGCGTTTATTTACTACGCGACCATCTCGCTCACCATGCCAGCACTGGATGGCATTACGGCAAGCCTAACCACAGATGCCACCGTGAAAGCGGCAGGCACACAAGACGTTGAAAGCAGCCTAGTGGTGCCATTTGGCGGCGAGATTGACATCAGCAAACTGCTTGATACCCACAAATACGATCTCTCCTACTCACCGATTACGGTAAACAACGTGCTTTACCAACCGAGCGACAACTTCGATGTCTTGGTCAACAAAGACAAGGCGACAGAAATCAGCACCAACATCGTTGAAACGCCTATCGCGAGTGATGACTTCACTACCGTTCAAGCAAGCATTGTCGACTTACCTCAAGAAGCGATGCCAATTGTGCTCAACCTTGTCGCCAAAGATGGCTCTAGTCGCTACAGCTACGAGATTACTAGCTCACCATTCACCTTACCTGAAGACGTTAAGCCGGGTGAGTACGATATCCAAATCGATTCAGTGTTTGCCGGAGACACGCGTTACGCCTATGACGGTGATGACTCTGTCTCTGTCACGCAAAGTGATGCTCCGTTGTTGCTAACGCTGCCATTCCGCGAAGCGATGAGCCTTGCAGTCAAAGGCTTCCCAGACTACGTAGCAAACGGCACGGTAACGAACGACAGCGAACAGACCACCAATGAAATCGGCGCAACCAAGGTCAATGCGATCTTCAAATATGCTGGCTTGAGTGGTTCTGGTGATCCTGGCGTGATCCTGCCGAAAGACGAGCTTCCGCTGCATAGAACCTACGCAAATGCACAAAGCGCTTCAGATCTTTCAGGCCATCACGTTCTGCCAGTGATGGTGGTTTACACTGCAAATGCTAGTGGTGGTGCAAGCTGGACAGACTTAGTCGATGATGAATTGCTCTACAAACATTACGCGACCTTCATTACTCAAGCTATCGCGGCGCAAGAGTACGCGGCTGGCGATGGCAGCTCGCCAATGTCGTTTGTGCTTAACCCTGACTTCTTAGGTGAACTACAGAAAAACCCAAGCCATGTGGACGATCTAAACCAAGCGGGCGCGGTCAATGTGAATGATCAACTCGCTCGTGCGTTGGATTACATGAAGACGACTTACGGTTATCAACCACCAGTGGCCGTTCCTCAATTCGAGAACACACTAAAAGGCTACATTGCGTCACTCAACTTCATCATGAATGGCTTGGCAGAAGACGTAACTTACGGCTGGCAAATCAACTTGTGGGCGGTAGGCTCTGCCAACTGGATTCACCAGACCGACGACCAATCAGCTGACAAAGGCCAAGAAGTGGCGAACTTCGTAAACTCGCTGGATGTTTACACTGGCACTTACCAACCAGATTACATTGTGTTCGATAAATATGAGCGCGACGGTTTCGGCTCAGAAGCGATCGCGAACTACGCGTACAACGCCACCAGCTGGACCCGTTACCTATCGTATGTCAAAACAATCAGTGATGGCGTTGAGTCTCCGGCCATGATTTGGCAAATCCCAGGTGGTCACATGCCGACTCAAGATGAAGGTAATACACTGATCAACGTTGAGCATGAGGCGTCTGGCGGCTCTTACTTTATGGGTGATGCGCGCATCGGCACGGACATCAACAACGTACGCAGTGGCCTACTCGACAAGCAGCTCAATCCAACCACGTACAACGGTGCGAGTAATGTTCGCGAATTGCTAGAAAAAGACGCAGGTTACGACTGGTCTCATGTCGCTATGCAAGATCTACCGAAGAGCAACGTGTTTGCCCTGTTATGGGGTGGCGGCTCAACTACGGCAGTTGTAACCATTGGCTCGAACGGCACGGACAACGGCTGGCTAGACAACAAAGTTGATGCTTACGCGCAAAACCCAACGTGTTTGGTTGGCAACGATTGTGACGGCTCAATTTGGGGCGGTGACGGTGGTGATAAGCCACCAGTCGACAATAATCCACCAAGCGTTTCACTGCCTCCAAACTATCAGGTAAACAGCGGCGAAAGCGTAACCATCACCGCTAACGCTTCTGATCCAGATGGCGACGTGATTAGCTATCAATGGGAGGTTCCTTCTGACCTAACGGTTGTCGGCGACACTAATAGCGACACACTGGTGGTAACGGCTCCGGTCACAGACCCAGACCTCACCTTCACGATTTCATTAGAGGTTTCTGATGGCGAACTAAATGCCTCAGATTCGACATCATTGAAGGTGATTGGCGATAACAGCGGTGGTGGTGATGGCATTTGTGCTGATATTCCAGAGTTCGAGCAAAGACAGTATCAACCGGGCGAACAAGTGACCTACCAAGGCAACTTGTATCAAGCCGACCGTTGGACAGACTCGACGCTGACCCCGGCTGACCCATACTCAGGCTGGGCCTTGATTGACAACTGCTCGTAACAGTCTGATTAACCAGCGTTAACCATCTAAACTCATAACATTCGATACCGTCTTGATAGGCGGTATCTTTTTTGTTCTAGCGAAACAATTCTTTAGGAAACAAAAAACCCATCACTCGTTCAGACAAGCGATGGGATGAATACGAGACTCTATAAAAGATTTAAACCAGTTTCGCCGCAGCGAAACAAGCCGTTCTGGCTGGACCGGGGATCGCCATGCTAAGCAGTTAATTATTCTAAGAAAAATTGCGCCAGCAGACCATCGTCCCTATCTTGCAGCCTTATTGGGGAGAACCTGTCACCATCTGGGTCTATTATTCTTCAAGGCAGTACTTACCCAATCGAGTTCGTTTGCTTATAAACTACTTGATCGAAAACATACACCGTGTTGCCTAAGGAAGGATGTCATTAAACGCGATGAGAATCCTTGAACACTCGCCTTGCACTGACTACAATGGCGCACTTTTTCTAATGACTTCAAGGTCACACAAAATGACAGATACAGCTAAACCAGCTCTACCAGATCGCCTAGCGGGTAACCCACGTAGCCCATTCTTCATCAAAGAATGCTTCGAGCACCAAATCGGTATTCGTATCAACGGCCAAGAGCGTACTGACGTAGAAGAATACTGCATCAGCGAAGGTTGGGTAAAAATTGCTTCTCCTAAAGCAAAAGACCGTTTCGGTAACCCAATGCTTATCAAGCTAAAAGGCGAAGTTGAAGCGTACTACGTGTAAGCCGTCCTCAATTCAAGAAAAAGCCCAACGCTTTAAATGCGTTGGGCTTTTTTTGTTCTTTTACTGAGGTGCGTGTTGCGCCCCAATGTAAGCCACGAACACCCGTTAGTTCGCTAACTCGAGCAGTTTTACTGAGCTGTCTACGTTGCAGTAACCAAAGCTTAGCGCTGCCATAAATGCGGCATGCACTTGCTTGGCTGGTACTTTCACGCCATCAAATTCTAAGTCTAGCGTCGCACAAGCGTCGTGAGCGACGTGACATTCATACCCTAAATCTACGGCGGCACGTGAGACTGCATCAATACACATGTGGCTCATCGCTCCAACGATCACCAACCTCGTGACATTCTCATCATCAAGAATGGCTTTCAAATCCGTATCTAGAAAGCTGTTGATTTGATGCTTTAGCACCACAGCCTCACCTTCGATAGGTGCGACACTTGAGTGAATTTGCGCACCTTCAGAATTAGGTAGGAAGAACGGCGCTTCCTCTGTTGGAAACTCGTGTCTTACGTGCACAACGGGTAACCCTTTTTGGCGAAATGCTTCAAGCAGTTGTGCTGCGTTCTCTGCCGCCTCTTCTGTGCCTGACAGTGGCCATTTTGCACCTGAGTAGCTTGGGTAGTAGTCGTTTTGAAAATCAATCAATAACAATGCAGTTTTAGACATTCTTATCTCTCTTTGTTTTATCTGTTGCTGATGGGTGTATTGTGCCGATGATTCGCCGCACACACCCACGGCAAAAATGACATAAAACAAGCCAAAAGCGACAAAGTGAGATTTAAGCCGATATTATGCTTCTAACCAGAGAGAAAACTTATGTCCTTATCAATCCACTTAGCCAGCTATGCAGTACAAGTTGTTAAGAAATCGATGTAAATCTCTGTTTTTATCTGATTGTTGTCTAAAGTTTTTATAGAACTTACTCAAATAGCCGCTGCCAAAAGAAACGACATCTTTTGATTGTAAGGAGAGGAAATGGAAAGCCCACTTGTCACACTCAAACACGCCAGTAAAAGCTTTGTCGACGGCAAAGAGACACATCGCGTGTTGGAAGGGGTCGACTTTACGTTGAACACAGGAGCGAGTGTTGCACTGACGGGCGCCAGTGGTAGCGGCAAAAGTACCTTACTCAATGTCATCGCTGGCTTTGAGCCACTTTCCGATGGTGAGTTGTGGTTAGATGGCGATAACACGGCGGCTTGGAAAGACCCACAATGGAGCCGATTTCGACACCAAAAACTCGGCGTTATTTTTCAGCAATTCAACCTATTAACGCCTCTTAACGTGAAGCAAAACATCGCCTTTCCTCTACATTTGAATCAACAGAAATGGGATAACTGGTGCGATTACCTGGTCGAAACGCTGGGCATCAGCCAACTGCTCGATAGGCATGTTTCCGCCCTTTCCGGCGGTCAACAACAACGCGTCGCTATTGCCCGAGCACTTGCCCACAAACCCAAACTTCTGCTTGCCGATGAGCCCACAGGCAACCTTGACCAAAAAGCGGGCTTAGAAGTGATGAAACTGCTCAGTGAAATCACCACCCAAGGCAATACCGCCGTGCTGTTAGTCACCCACAGCCCTGACTGTGCCGAGTTTATGCAAACCCCGTTACGCTTAAAAGATGGGCGTTTGAAGGACGGGCGCTTGAAAGTTAGGCGTTTGGAAAACGGATTGACGCAAAATCAGCGCGATGTAAATGAGCAACATCATGAAGCAAGCTAAGCTCCTAAACACCAGATTCACGCATACTCGACTCGCCCTGAATCTGTTTGCAGCACATTATCGACAAGCGCCGCTGCAAGCCGCTGCGATTCTGATCGGTATCGTGTTGGCTGTAACCTTATTTGTTGCGGTGCAAGCCATCAACCTCAATGCCAAGCGCAGTTATGCTGAGTCTACCGAGCAGCTTAGCGCACAAGCTCAGAACTTAATTATTCCACCAGCAGGGCAAAACTATCTGCCCGAATCACTCTACTTCACCCTTAGACAGAACGGACTCAGTGCAGCACTACCGGTAATCGAAGGACGAGTGAGAGACGAACAAGGGCGTCGTTGGTCAGTGCAAGGTAGCGAATTAATTGCTGCCATCTCTTCTCGTTCACGCTATTCATCAGATAGTGAGGATAACGTGTCTTTGTTCGACAGTGCTTTGCCTCTACCTGAGCTTTTAGCCGGCAAGCCAATCGTGATGATGAGCCAATCTCAACATCAAAACTTAGGAGAGGTAGAAACCCTAACTTTAGACGACATCCCAACCCAAGTGGTGGTATTACCCGATGATTGGCAATTGGGCAGCCGAATGTTGATGGACATTGGCTTTGCCCAGCAACTGCTCAATAAACAAGGACAGCTCAGTTACATTGCGGTTTTCCATTCGGGCGATAAAGGGAATAAAGACACGCAAGCAAAATGGCAGAACCTGATTGGCGAGCAAGGGCAATGGATTTCCAATAATCAAAGTACAGACCTTGGTTCGCTAACCGACAGCTTTCACCTCAATCTCACAGCAATGAGCTTACTTGCCTTTTTAATCGGGCTGTTCATCGCTTACAACGGCGTAAAGTACAGCTTGCTGAAACGCAATCGGCTGTTAGTGCAGATTCAACAGGCGGGTGTTGCGCCGAGCATTGTGTTCTCTGCGCTGTTAGTTGAACTCACTATTCTCGTTACCATCGGCGCTTCCCTCGGTTTTGTATTGGGCATGCAGCTCAGCCATTGGTTGCATCCGACCGTAGCACTGACTCTAGAACAACTTTATGGTGCGACACTGCTGCCCGGTACTTGGCAGTGGCAATGGTGGGCGCAAGCGCTGCTGCTCACGTTAGCCGCAACCCTATTGGCATGTTGGCAGCACTTTAAACAGCGAGTGCGCCAGCCGCTTTCCTCTCATGGCGGATTTTATCAAGCGCCGGAAGCCTCTAACGAAAACCAATTGTTTGTGATAGGTGCTTCGTTGACGGCTCTCGCACTCGCAGGGTTATGGTTGAGTGAGCATCACCGCTTCACCATGGCGTGGCTCGGCGTGCTTGTGGTGTCGATTCCTTTGTATCTACCCAAAACACTCAGCGTGTTAGCCAATTGGTGTGAAAAGCGCACCAGTTCTGGTTTGATGCAGTACCTGTTTGCTGAGCTGCGCGAGCTGATTTCTCCGCTTTCTCTCGCCATGATGGCACTGCTACTCGCCGTTACTGCCAATATGGGGATGAATACCTTAGTGGGCAGCTTTGAATCCACTCTGAAACAGTGGTTAGAACAAAGGTTGCACGCCGATATTTACGTTAGCCCTGCACAAGGAGAAATCGCAGGTGTGGAGCGTGCGTTAGGGCAATTCGACAATGTTGAGACCGTCTACAAGCAATACTACGTCGACGATAACCTGCAAGGCTTACCGATTTTGCTCGGTACCAAAGACAAAGACAGCTTAGAGCAAACCATGGTGTTCAAATCGCATTTGGAAAACTTCTGGCAGCGTTTTTACCAAAGTGAGTTAGTCGCTATCAGTGAACCAACCGCGGTCAAACTGGGTTTATCACTGGGTAGCGAGCTCACGCTTGATGCCGTTCCAAATAAGAACCTGCTTGTGGGTGCGGTATTCCATGATTACGGCTCACCCAACGGTGAAGTGTTATTGGCGCCCAAATTATGGCAAGAGAGCGGATTTACCGACTTGCCGACAAGCCTTGGCATTAAAGCATCTGGTGACCCACAAATCGTCTACGACCAACTACGCGAGCAATTGAATCTGCATCCAAGTCAGCTCTACGATCAGGCTCAAATCAAATCCATCGCGTTGGATATATTCTCACAGACCTTCGCCATTACGCGCGCGCTCAACGGCGTAACTTTGATGGTCGCCGTGATTGGCTTGTTCAGTGCTTGTTTTATGTTACTCGACGCGCGCAAAGCCGCCATTGCAAGGCTGTACGCTCTTGGCGTCAGCCGTCGTAAATTAATGACCATGGTGGTCGGACAGATCGTCGCTCTGGTCAGTTTTACTCTGGTTATCGCCCTGCCCCTCGGAGCCATGGTGGGTTATGTGCTGACCGACATCGTCACCTTACGAGCTTTTGGTTGGAGCTTAAATTATCTGTGGAATTGGAGTGATGCGATGAGCATTGCGGCAATCACCATCTTGGTGGCAGTGATTGCGACCTTGATTCCGCTGTGGCGATTGGTCAGTAGGCCTGTTGTGTCCAGTTTGCAAAGCGAGGTGTTGTGATGGTTCGATTAGCAAGCAAAGTTACTCTACTCATAAGCAGTCTGTTCCTATTTGGTTGTGAAGATCCCCAACAAAAAAATATGGGCACGCAAAATATGGGTATGCTTTTGGGCAGTGGAGAAACACAAAGCGAGAACAACCCATTCGCACCCGTAGAAAAAGGGGTTGAACTTACCTTCCCGGCAGACCATCAAGCACACCCGAACTTTCGTCATGAATGGTGGTACTTAACCGCCAACTTAATCGATGAAGACGGCAACTCACTTGGCGTTCAATGGACACAATTTCGCTTTGCTGCTGCACCGCCAACGGGCGAAGATGACGTGAAGAAAACCGAATGGCAAACTCAACAAACCTTCATGGCGCACAGCGCTGTCACGACAACCGACAAACACTATGCAGATGAAAAGTGGTCACGCGCTCAAGCGTCCTTAGCCGGCGTCGATGGCTCTCCACTTCGTGTTTACCTCGATGATTGGCAGTGGGCCTCTTCAACCAACGACCTCTTCCCTGCCGCGCTAAATGCCAATTCAGAGCAGTTTGGCTACTCACTAAAACTGACCAGCAGCGCACCTTATCAAAAGCAAGGCGAGCAAGGTTACAGCACCAAAAGTGCCGATGGTCAGGTGGCTTCGTATTACTACAGCCAACCGTTTATTGATGTATCCGGTGAAGTCACCATCGACGGCGAAACTCATCAAGTGTCGGGTAAAGGCTGGATAGATCGAGAGTGGAGCTCGCAATTCTTACTCGACTCACAACAAGGCTGGGACTGGTTTGCTCTGAGGTTGAGTGACAAAACCAGCTTGGTGGTGTTCCAGTTGCGGGATTCCAAAACCGGACAAGCTAGTTACGCCAGCGCAAAGCTGATGCAGCAAGATGGCTCTGGCATCGCCATTTCTCAAAAAGACATTCGCTTAATAGCAACCAAGCAAACAGAAATCCAAGGGCGAAAGTATCCAACCCAGTGGCAAGTGTCGATTCTAAATCAGCAAATTGAGCTTACCGTTTCTGCTCTCAACCCGAACGCGAAAATGCCGCTTTCTGTGCCTTATTGGGAAGGCCCAGTACGTATTGAGGGCTCTCATTCTGGGACTGGTTACATGGAACTCACTGGCTATTAGTCAAAATAAAAGCCGTGCACGATATAAGTCATTCGATTAATAATAAAGCCATTATATCCACGAACGGTTGAAACTTCATGAGCAACATCACTCTGCCTATCCCAAAATTACAGCTCATTTTAGGAGAGCCTTTCAGAGCGCTGGAGTTTTCAGGCATCCAAGAAGCGCCGTTTATCGAGCCGCATCGTCACGAATACTGGGAAATCGTGTGGTGTTTGGGTAATAGCGGAACGCAGAGCATCGATTTCGTCGAATACCAAAACCGCCTTGGCCGTTTATTTACGATTTCACCAGGGCAGGTTCACCATTCTGAGTTCATGGGCAAAAGCGTTCGCATGTTGATATTCAGCTCCGGCTTCGCTGAAACTAATCCACGCAGCACGCAACTGGTGAATACCGTATTTTCTACGATTGATCGTCCACCGCACCTTGATTGCAACGAAGAGGGTTTTCCCTACCTAGAATCGATTTACACACTGCTCCAAGAAGAATGCGAACGAGAGGCATGCGACTGGGATCTTGTAGAATCACTCCTCAACAGTTTTTTACGTTACGTATTGCGCTTTTCTAAACAGCCATCCCAAAAAGGGGAGCAGAAAGATGCTCGCATTGTTCAATTGATCGAATTAATTGAACTGCATTATCGCGAACAAAAGAACTGCCAGTTCTACTCCGATGCCTTAGCTCTCACCAGCAAACGTCTAAACGAATTAGTGAAAGCCGACAGAGGTAAGACGGTCACGCAACTGATTCATGACCGAATCATATTAGAAGCGAATCGAGAGCTGGTGTTTTCGACCAAAACCGTCAAGACCATAGCGTTTGAATTAGGCTTTGATGACCCTGCTTATTTCAGCCGCTTCTATCGAAAGCAAAAGGGAGAAACGCCTGCAAAATTTCGCCATCGATGTTCAGATAGTACAATATAAAGGGCGGATAATCCCTTTTATCCACGTTTAAATGTACCAATAATACCCGAAAATAAATTTATCACATTCGGGTATTTTTCTATTCCATGGCTATCAACCTAAACACTGATCCTATTTCAAAATCCTTTTATCAGTATCTATGGCCAGCGCTTACTGGCATGTTAATAAAATCCTTGTTCATCATGGGCGATACACTCATCGTCGGGATGGGAATCGGCTCCGAAGGAGTTGGGGCAATGGCATTAATTGTTGCGCCATTCTCCATTTTTACCGCCATTGCAATGATGGTTGGGGTTGGTGGCGCCGCCAAAATGTCGATAGAAATTGGCAAAGGAAAATCCAGAGCCAGCCAAATCTGGTTTAGTCAATCAATCTTGCTCACAGCGCTCCTTTCGAGCATAACGGTTGGAGTTGGCATAGCCTGGCTCGATCAAATCATTGCATCAATTGGAGCCACAGGCTCTATAGCGAAACATGCTCACGATTATATGTCTGCAATGCTACCTTTTTTCGTCGTCTACTCACTCGCTTGGGTTCTATCCTGCTTTGTACGCAACGATACAAACCCTAAACTGGCCACTTATGCCATGTCTTTTGGTGCGATAGCTAACCTAGCATGCGACTATTTTTTCATCATGGAAATGGACATGGGAATGGCAGGGGCAGCCTATGGAACTGCAGTCGCACAAACACTAATTGCATTAATTTTGATCACTCATCTCGCCAGAGAGAAAGGCACGTTGAGGCTTAATTTAAAAGGCATCGGATTAAGTAAAGCGAAAGACATTTTAAGTATAGGTACACCTACTTTCTTTCTTGAACTCACATCAGCAATGACCATTATTTTGTTCAATTATGTCCTACTAAACCAGTTTGGTGAGGGCTACATTATCGCCTACGGTTTGACCACAAACGTTGGTATATTTGCCCTATTTGTCATGGTAGGCATCGCACAAGCATGTCAGCCAATCCTCAGCTTTAATCACGGAGCAAGACGACCAGAACGCATTGACGAGACTCTAACACTGGGGGTAAAAGCAGCCATGGGCAGCGGTACGGTCTTTCTGTTAGGTATCTGGCTGTCGGCGCCACTGATTGCCTCGATTTACTTAGGTAATGCGAATGACTTAATCCCAATCGCCGCAACCGCATTGACGTTCTACTTCTTCGGCGTCCCTTTGATGGGGTTAAACATGGTGATTGCCAACCTGTTCCAAGCCATTGACAAGCCAAAACAAGCGACGCTTATTTCCTTATGTCGAGGGTTTGTGTTTGTTGCGCTAGGTGTATTGTTACTGCCTAAACTCTTCCCGCAAAACGGCATTTGGGCAAGCATTGTCTTTGCAGAATCGCTCACCGCGATGATCAGTTTGAGCATGTTGCTAAACTACAAACGTAAAGCCCTTTTACCCGCCTATTCTTGATATTAAATAAATCGGGCCTATAGACTTGCTGTAGGCCCGGATAGATTAAAAAAACGACTTATTCACGTTCATCAAAGACGAATTGGCCCTCAACACTGAAGTGATCTGACAAATGCCACTCACCCCACGTCTCTTCGCTCACCCGCTGTCTCAACTTAACCGTATTCGTATTTTCAAAGGCTCTGCGGTGCTCTGAACTAACGAGTACATAGTCGAGGTATTCAGATTGGGAGCCACCAGAATATTTAGCAGACGCGTATGAGTTTATACTCGGATCAAATGTTGCTTCTCGATAACCTAGGTAAGTAGGCGGATCGACCTCAAGCGTAGCCAACATAAGCAAGTACTCCATAAAATCGCTATTTTTATCGATGTTAAAGTCACCTGCGTAAATTACTGCCTCGTCGGCTGGTATTTGTTTAGTCAACATAAAAGTCCGTAATAACCCAAGCTGCAAGCGACGTAATCTTTTTGCGGCACTTGTATTAAACGAAGCTAGGTGTGTATTGAAAATATGGTATATCTGACCATTTTTATCGATTTTAGTGTAAACAATTCCTTTATCAGCATAACAATCTGTCCCAGAGCAGTGATCAAACACCAAAGCATCCGTCTCTAAAATTGGGTAGCGACTTAACGTAACAACACCACCATCATAAAGTGCAGCGCTATCACCACCGACGACATCGGTTTGGTAAGGGTATTCCAGCTCTAAAGCGTCAAACATTGGATCTCTCGCGCTCGAAAACGCTTCCTGTAAGACCAAAACATCATAGCCGGACAAACTGTGTTCCATCAGAGCAGCACGAGCATCAATGTCTGAAGAGACAGAAGGAATCATCCATAGGTTATAAGTAGCAACCGTCAGCACATGATCTCGGTACTCCATGTCGGCAATATCATGGTCAGCAATCACAAACTCAACGTCATCAAAGCCAGAGGTATAAACCGCTTTTACTCCGAACTCAGTATGACTACCGTCACCGCGGTTAAGAGTGGTCACGTAGGGATTATAATCCGTTTTTAAAACGAACCTCTCATACCCGTAGGAAAGCGTGGTACCAGCCCCATGGCCAACTAGACGCAATTGCGCAACCGGTGTACCGGTTTCCTCTATCCATCCTCCCGAACCGTTTGCACGTTCAACATGCATAAAATAGTCATAGGTTGCACCGTTGACTATCCCGTAATAGCGATTAAAGTTAGCAACCTTAACTCGTTGATAGGCGGGTATGATAATTTGCTGTGAGGTTAAACGGTATTGGTTGCCGTTTTCAATTGGAGCCGTCGCTTCTGCTCTAAAGTAGATGCGGACAGGTTCATCCGTGCGGTTTATGTAGTAGACAGAAGTAGCTAGTGCTTGGAACGTCATTGCCCACAACAGGGTGGCAATTGTCAATGTTCTCATCATTAATATTCCTTATTAGTTGTTACACATAGACTTACGATTCAAAACTAAACCCAATATGCAACCATGCGCAATTAGAAAAAAATGGAATTGAGCGGTGTAACCAGATTGTTATCTGATTGTTAAATTTATGTGATATTCTTTCAGAATATGACCAATTATTATCCACAACATGCAGTTTTACTCCCGAGGATGAGGTACTTAGGATTGCACGCACCATTTACTTTTTATGGCTACCATCAATAAACCCGACAGTGATAAACTCGGGTTCTATTTCATTCTGTGATTAAAAGGAAATGCGATGAACCCGATTATTGCGCTGCTAAAAGAGAACAACATCAGCGATGAGCAAATCAACGAGATTTTTCAGACTCTGACGCAAAACCCTCTAGCGGCAATGGCAACAATCAGCCAACTAGGCTTGCCACAAGACAAGCTACAAATGCTGATGGCGCAAGTGATGCAAAACCCTGCGCTAATCAAAGAAGCAGTAGACGAATTGGGATTGGATTTCTCAAAGGTTGAAGAAGCAAAAGAGAAGCTTCAAAGCCAAAACCAAGGCAACTAAGCCTTTGCCATTTAGCGCTGAATATAGAAAAGGCCGTTAGCCCGAACATGTGGGTTAACGACCTTTTTTGTTGGGATGACCTCCCACTCACACGCTTACTCATTCAAACATCCCCCTAACGCTGTTTATCTTTTAACCCAGATACTTAGAACACAAATTAATACATCGTCATTTTCGTGATCCTACTTCGCGTTTTGACCTTACGTATTTAATCACTCGGTTGAGTTGGGATTCATTTCACAGATTATTCATGAACCGGACCTAGACTGGCCCCATCCATCGACTTTGTTCGAACTATAAAAACGCGAAACACTAGGTAATACAGCACCTATAGGATACCCCATGAAGAAGAACTTACTTGCCATTGCTCTTGGTAGCGTGATTACGCTGACGGCTGCCCCATACTCTATCGCGGCTAACGATGCTGCTGTCCAATCTTCCGCCGACTACTCACAGATCGTTACTAAACGTCAGGTTGTCGACCAACTTCTCAACGACGCCGTACAGGCATTCAAATCCCCTGCGCGTATCTCGCATGCGGGTTTTACCGCCAAAATGCCGAGCAACATGGAGATTGTTACCGACCGCTTATTAGAAGCGTACAAACTTGAGCCGTACCGCACTGATCTACTGATTTCTGCAGCAAACGCGCAGATCTACAACAAGAATGCAGATCGCGCGATTGAACTGTTCGAACAAGCCCTTTCTGTTGCGCCAGACGATGTGGATTTACACGCTTACTTAGCGGTATGGCAACGCTTTGATGGCAACCAAGCGGAATCAGCGAAACACATGGCGACGCTCACTAAGCTCAATGCAGGTAAAGCCGCAGACATCCAACGCATCTTCGACACCGTAGACCGCGTACTTGCAACGCCGCTGAAAGAAAAAGCCGACAAAGACAAATTGGATGACAAAGGCGCAATCGTCACGCTGGGATACGCGCTGAACCCAGATGGTTCTATGCACCAGATCTTAGTTGAGCGTTTGGAAACCACGCTAGCCATGGCGAAAGCAAACCCAGACGCGTTGATCGTATTGACGGGTGGTGTACCGAAGAACCACAAAACCGAAGGCAAGTTAATGGCGGATTGGCTGATTAAAAAAGGCATCAGCAAAGATCGCATCATTGAAGAAAACTACGCCACCAGCACGGTAGGTAACGCCCTATTCAGCAGCTACGCATTGGCGCGTCATAACATCAAACACGCGACCATCATCAGCTCAGCGAGCCACGTGCGCCGTGGTCAAACCTTGTTTGAAATTGCAAGTTGGCAAACTGGTCCGCAAGACATCACTTTCGACACCGTAAGCTACCCAGACAAGCCACTGAAAGACTTAACCAAAGCCAGCGATGGCGAACTGCTTGGTATCTACCGCGATGCACTGCGTACCTACGGCATGTGGAGCTACCGCTCTTACCCGCTAGAGTCGCGTTAAGAATTCTCGACTCATACCAATCAAAAAAAGCCTGCAAACTTGCAGGCTTTCTTATCTTTGTGACGTGGTTAAAACCGCTTAAATCGCTTCACCGTTTACAGTGACTACTACGTCAATGTTGCCACGAACTGCATTTGAGTATGGGCACACTTGATGCGCGCGACGAGTGAGCTCTAGCGCTTGTTCTTGTGGCATATCTAACTCTACCGCTAGACCAACCGTCAGTGCAAATCCACCGTCATCATTCGGTCCAATACCTACTTCTGCAGTTACGGGAGCTGGCTCTATATCCATTTGACCTTCACGTGCTACATGCTGAATCGCACTAGAAAAGCATGCAGAATAGCCCGCCGCGAAAAGTTGTTCTGGGTTTGTCGCCGAACCAGTACCGCCCATCTCTTTAGGGTAAGACAGTTCTAACTCTAGAAGGCCATCATTTGTTTTTACTTGACCATTGCGACCAGCCAATGCGGTAGCCTGAGTTTTATAGATTGTAGTCATACTAATTTCCTTTTCAATTTAAGTTGCGCGCTATCTAATTGCCAACAACCTTATATCGAATTAAAGATCGTTGCAACTATATTGCGCACAATTTATTATGTTTTTTTCCATGGATAGCTAGGCAACGCCAATGAGCCAGTGTCACACCGACAACATCATGACCGACGACGATAAACTCTTACTCGAAAACCAAATTTGCTTCCCTCTCTATAGCGCAGCGAATGCGGTGATTCGAGCTTACCGCCCGTTGTTGGACAAGCTTGATCTGACTTATTCTCAGTACTTGGTGATGATGGTGCTGTGGGAGAAAGACGGTGCCAGCGTAAAAGAATTGGGGTCACAACTGCATTTGGACTCAGGCACACTCACGCCGCTGCTTAAACGCTTAGAAGCAAAAGGCTATGTAGAACGTGGGCGCAGTGAGACCGATGAGCGCGTTCGCGTACTCAACCTAACAGAACAAGGTCGTGACCTTAAAGAACAAGCTAAGTCAGTGCCAAACGCCATGATGTGCAAAATAACCTTAGAGCTGGATGAAATGATCATGCTTAAGAAGTTGTGTGGCAAAGTGCTCGACAATCTGAGCTAACAAGATAGAAGCATCCACTTCCCCACTTCCTATTAGAAAGAGCCTGCCGAGATGCAGGCTCTTTCGATCTTAGCTAGAATATCGACTCAAAGTAATCATCGATATTCTCTATTGCTAATCTGCCTTCATCTTCAATAAAACCTATCAAAGCAAACTCGCTTACATCGGATTTCCCTATCAAGTGAAATAGGAAATGGCTATCAATAGGATAGTTACAAGCGATTTTCCTTAAACACACTCCGGTGAGAATATACTTTCCGAAAGCAACAACAGCTCAGCTTAAAACATTCAAAGGAAAGTAAATTATGATTAATACTCAAATCAAACCATTTGCAGCTACAGCGTACAAAAACGGCGAATTCGTTGAAGTAACAGAACAAGACGTTCTAGGTAAATGGGCAGTATTCTTCTTCTACCCAGCAGACTTTACGTTTGTATGTCCAACAGAACTTGGCGACCTAGCAGACCACTACGAAGAGCTACAAAAACGTGGCGTAGAAGTTTACTCAGTATCAACTGACACACACTTCACTCACAAAGCATGGCACGACAGCTCAGACACAATCGGTAAGATTCAGTACTACATGCTTGGCGACCAAACAGGCAACATCACAAACAACTTCGGTGTGATGCGTGAAGGTCAAGGTCTTGCTGACCGTGCAACGTTCCTAATCGACCCAGAAGGTACTATCCAAGCAATGGAAATCACTGCTGAAGGTATCGGTCGTGACGCAGAAGACCTACTGCGCAAAGTGAAAGCAGCTCAATACGTAGCAGCGCACCCAGGCGAAGTTTGCCCAGCGAAATGGAAAGAAGGTGAAGAGACACTAGCTCCATCACTAGACCTAGTTGGCAAAATCTAAGCCACTGAAATTTAAGTTCTAATCAGTTCCCGATTTCCTTTTTCTGATTAGAACTGAATTAGAGAGCACTTCAGGTTAGATACCTTGACGACCTTCTGCCTGATTTGCTCTCTCCCCCTCAGGTTTTATCTACAGTAACCACTTTTTAGTTTTAATTAAGGTAGTAACAACTATGTTAGACCAAGCGATCCAACAACAACTCAAACAATATCTGGCTAATGTAAAAGAAGAAGTTCGTTTAGTGGTTAGTCTAGATGAAAGCAAAGCATCGAATGACTTTTTGTCTCTAGCGAACCAAATCGCAGAGATGAGCGACCTAATCACCGTTGAACGTGACGACAACGCAAGCGCACGTAAACCAGTGATGGCGGTAACTAACCCAGCAAAAGGCACGGCACTACGCTTTGCAGGCTTGCCAATGGGTCACGAATTTACCTCTCTAGTATTGGCTCTGCTTCATTCTGGCGGACACCCAATCAAACTAGAACCAGAAGTGATTGAGCAAATCGCAGCACTAGACAAAGATCTAGACGTAGAAATCTTCATTTCACTGTCGTGTCAAAACTGTCCGGACGTGGTTCAAGCGTTCAACATGATGGCGGCGATCAACCCGAAAGTAAAAGCAACCATGATCGACGGTGGTTTGTTCCAAGATGAAGTGAAACAACGCGACATCATGGCTGTACCAAGTGTATTCGTGAACGGTGAGCTATTCGGTCAAGGTCGTATGTCTCTGACTGAAATCCTAAACAAAGTGGATGACGGCGCGAGCGAGAAAGCGGCGAAAGCACTGAGCGAAAAAGACCCATACGACGTACTTGTTGTCGGCGGTGGTCCTGGTGGTAGCGCAGCTGCTCTATACGCCGCTCGTAAAGGTATTCGTACTGGCGTTGTTGCTAAGCGTTTTGGTGGTCAGGTTATGGACACCATGGCAATCGAGAACTTCATTTCGGTAAAACGTACTGAAGGTCCAAAACTAGCAACTGACCTAGCAGAACACCTAAAAGAATACGATGTAGACGTCGTGACTGAGCAACAAGCTGAGAAGCTAATGGGCGCAGCACATACAGAAGATGGTTTGATTCACATCCAACTTGAAAGCGGCGCAACGCTGAAGAGTAAGAGTGTCATCTTAAGCCCAGGTGCACGCTGGCGTGAAATGAACGTTCCGGGTGAGCAAGAGTACCGCAACAAAGGCGTCGCGTACTGCCCACACTGTGACGGTCCACTGTTCAAAGGCAAGAAAACCGCAGTTATCGGTGGTGGTAACTCAGGCATCGAAGCTGCTATCGACCTTGCTGGTATCGTAGAACACGTAACGGTTCTTGAATTCGCAGACGTACTTCGCGCTGACCAAGTGCTTATCGACAAAGCGAACTCACTACCAAACGTAGACATCATCACGATGGCGCAAACAACAGAAGTAGTAGGCGACGGTACTCGCGTAACAAGCTTGAAGTACAAAGACCGCAATACAGATGAAATCAAAGAGATTGAACTGTCAGGTATCTTTGTTCAAATCGGTCTAGTACCAAACACAGAATGGCTAAAAGATTCAGAAGTAGCCCTATCTGAGCGCGGCGAAATTGAAGTCGGTAGCCGTGGCGATACTAGCCTAGAAGGTGTGTTCGCAGCTGGTGACGCAACAACCGTTCCTTACAAACAGATCATCATTGCGATGGGTGAAGGTGCAAAAGCAAGCTTAGGCGCATTTGACTACCTAATCCGTAAGCAAGGTTAATCTCCAATTTCTTGAGCACAAAGCGCACGGTGCTGTGTTTTCTTCCCCGGAAACCAATCGGGGCACCGTGGCAGCGATGAGTAACAAGAAATAAAATCAAAAATCCTAGAAGCCCAAAGACTTTGCCAGCAGTTATTAACTGCTGGCTTTTTTGGTTTGTGGCGAAAGCACTGAGCACACAACAAGAAAGAACAGCCCTCCCCCTTGATAACCACATCCAAATGCTTGGCAAACCAAGTCGAGAAAAGGGGGAGATGGAGGGGGCTGCAAGCACATAACCCAACATTCAGCTTCAAACCACCAACCCCACCTAACCTCCCCTTGTATCAAACTCCGAAGCTTTCAACACGCTGAGCTCAAAGGGGAGGAACTGGTTCTGTATTCGCGGGTAATTCAATTCACACTGTCAGCATCACAACGCGCTGAAAGTAGATTCTGAATACTCGCCTAGGCTCCTTCAGAATGACGGTGGGAAAGCTCTGAGCTCACCGCAACAAAGAATACCCTCCCCCTTGATAACCACATCCAAATGCTTGGCAAACCAAGTCGAGAAAAGGGGAAGATGGAGGGGGTTGCAAGCACATAACCCAACATTCAGCTTCAAACCACCAACCCCACCTAACCTCCCCTTGTATCAAACTCCGAAGCTCTCAAAGCAACGAGATAAAAGGGGAGGAACTGGTTCTGCATTCGCGGATAATTCAATTCACAATGCCAGCATCACAACGCGCTGAAAATAGATTCTGAATACTCGCTTAGGCTCCTTCAGAATGACGATGGGAAAGCTCTGAGCTCACCGCAATAAAGAATACCCTCCCCCTTGATAACCACATCCAAATGCTTGGCAAACCAAGTCAAGAAAAGGGGGAGTTGGAGGGGGTTGCAAGCACCTAACGCAACATTCAGCTTCAAACCAACAACCCCACCTAACCTCCCCTTGTATCAAACTCCAAAGCTCTCAACACTCCGAGCTCAAAGGGGAGGGACTGGTTCTGTATTCGTGGATAGTTCAATTCACAATGCCCGCATCACAACGCGCTGAAAGTAGATTCTGAATACTCGCTTAGGCTCCTTCAGAATGACGCTGTTCGTTTAGCGCTCTCTTCCCGTCATTCCCGCGAACCTAGGTGAGACTGGGAATCTACTCACCACAAACTCGATCGAAAATAATTAGCAAGAACACGAACAAACAAAAGGTGAAAGAGGGTTGCAAGCACATAACCCAACATTCAACCTCAAACCATCAACCCAACCTAACCTCTACTTATATCAAGCTTCATAAGCTCAAATAAAAAATTCCAAAAAAGCCCTTTACCTAAACTTAACTTGAGGTTTTAGCATGTTCACCGTTGGCTAGAAAATGACAAAAAGGAGCACACCATGATCCAGCTAGAACACGTGAACTTAGTGGTAAAAGACATCCCTGAAATGCTGAAGTTTTACCAAACGGCCTTTCCGCATTGGTATGTGCGTGATGAAGGGGAAGGTACATGGAGCGGTAAGCACAGAAACTGGCTACACTTTGGCGATGAGTACCAATACATTGCGTTGAGCGACCACGGCGAAGGCAACAATCGTGATTTAGATGCTCATCAAGTTGGGTTGGCGCATTTCGCTTATGTGACCAATAGCGTTGATGCTGTGACGAAAAGACTGGTTGAAGCGGGCTACTCAATCGCCCAATCCGGCGCGGATGAGCCATACCGAAAGAACGTCTATTTTGTTGACCCTGCCGGTTTTGAAATCGAGTTTGTAGAATACCTGACGGATGACCCAAAATTGCGTAACTCGACGAATTAAGAGCTTAACCTTTATCTCTCTTTTATCCAGAAAGAGCAGCGTCTTAGATACCCAAAGCCCCTAACTTTTCAGCTAGGGGCTTTGAATATTTTACCTTGAGCGAGTGATTAGCTAGCGGCTAATTCAGGCTTTGCGGCCTTATTGCTTTTTGACTTTATCCAAACGATGACGGCCGCAAGCACTAAGATTGGTACCAGTGGGTCAATGAGTGTGCCACCCTTACCGAATACTAGGTTTAGCGCCATGATGATCGATGCACCAATCGCCCACGCCACAGTTGACGATACTGACCAGATTTTAATTTGGTCTGCCAACTCTGTAATGCCTAGCGTACGGTTGATGATGTGGAAGTAAGAGTCATTAAGGTGTGAGAAACCAACCGGGCCAACCGCACACGCCAGTGCCACGAATACAGGATCCAGACCTAATGTCTCGACTAGAGGTAGCGTCATTGTCGCAGCAACCATCATCGATGCTGTAGCCGAACCTTGAATCAATCGAAGCATAGACGCGATAGCCAATGGCACAAGTAGTGGTGGGATACCGCTGCTAGCAATAGCTTCTGCCACTTGTGGGCCTGCGCCAGACGCTTTAAGTACCGCGCCCATTGCGCCACCACAGCCCGTTACCACTAGGATAAGACCCGTTGTTGATAGCGCTTCGTCCATCGAGCCAACCATGTCTTTGCGGTCGATGTTGCGAGTTAGACCATACAATGCCATTAGTACGCCAAGGCCTACAGCAACAACTGGGTTACCAAGTAGCGACAATGCCGTATGAAGGAACGTGTCTCCTGAGCCAACAAGTGTGTTGATAAGGATAAGTGCGATTGGGACAAGAATTGGACCAAAAGAAAGGAAGTTACTTGGCAGCTCTTTATCGTCTGTTACCTGCACTTTTTCTAAGTTTGCCCAATCCGCTTGGTTTGTGATCCAGCCATCGCCGTTTGGTACGCGGTAGTACTCGTTACCCACACGGCGGATGTAAATCATCGATAGCAGCATCATAGGTACAGATACCATTAGACCCCACAGCATGTACTCACCTAGGTCGACACCAAGAATACCAGCTACCGCAACAGGGCCCGGTGTTGGCGGCACAAGTGCGTGAGTGATCAGCAGACCAAGTGCGAGTGTCACACCAAGACCCACGGCAGATTTACCCGTATCTCGTGAAATTGCGCGAACAAGAGAGTGCAAAATGATGTACGCAGAGTCACAAAAAACCGGGATTGCCACCAGCACACCAGTGAAACCAAGCGCTAAGTCTTCACGGCCTTTACCACAGATCTTAACGAAGGTTTTCGCCATACGAACCGCCGCACCAGAGCGCTCAAAACATGCGCCCATAATGACACCGAAGGCAATGATCAAACCGATACCACCAAGTACGCCGCCGAAGCCCGCTTTAATTGCATCAATGAGTTCTGTCGGCGCCATGCCTGCGAATAGACCCATGATAATGCTCGCAATTACCATTGCCAGTGCGACGGGAATACGTGTTTTTATGATCATTCCCATCATGGCAAGAATACCGATGACAATGCCGATTAATGCTCCATCCATTTTTATGTTCCTTTTGTTTCTGATTCTGTAGGGTGCGTGCGGCTAGGCGATGAACTCTCATCACCTAGTACATGTTGTTGCGCAAGCAACTGAAATTGTTATAAGTATTTTTATTAGAGGTAAGGACGAACCCAACCAAGACCTTCTTCAGTACTGTGCCTTGGGTTGTATTCGCAGCCAATCCAGCCTTGATAACCTGAGTCATCCAACACGTTGAACAGGTGTGGGTAGTTCAACTCACCTTCTGACGGCTCATGCCTTTCAGGTACTGAGGCGATTTGAATGTGGCCGGTGTAAGGAGCGACTTCACGAATTAATGTGCTTAGGTCGCCATCCATAATTTGAGCGTGGTAAAGGTCGAGTTGCAGTTTTACGTTTGGACGATCCACTTGCTTAATCAGCTCGACCGCTTCGCGTTGATGGGCGACAAAGTAGTTCGGTACATCGCGATTGTTGAGTGGCTCTATCATCAGCTCAACAACTTGCTCGGCAAACTTATCCGCAGCATAACGAATGTTTGAGGTGAAGGTTTCAATATGCTGCTCACGAGTGAAACGGGGATCAACGATGCCAGACATAGCGTGAACCTTTTTACACTTCAGTGCTTTGGCGTACATCAGCGCAGTATCGACACTCGCCTTAAACTCATCCTCTCGGCCCGGAATTGCGGCGAAGCCACGTTCGCCAGCATCCCAATCACCCGGAGGCATGTTGAAGAGTGCTTGTTCAAAACCGAATTGTTCGATCTTGTTGGCCAGTTCTTGCGCCTCGAATGCGTATGGGAAGAGGTACTCTACCGCTTTGAATCCCGCTTGATGCGCTTTCTCAAAACGCTCTAAAAACGGCACTTCTGTGAATAACATGGTTAGGTTTGCTGCGAACTTAGCCATTATTTACCTCTCCCTTTTAGGTCTTGAACCTCGGCATCCGTTAGGTATCGGATGTTGCTGTCTTTAAGAATGAACGCCAGTTTTGCGGTTTCTTCCAGCTCTTCAGCGTTGTCTACTGCATCTTCAAAGTCTGTGCCTGTAATGACCGGGCCGTGGTTAGCCAGTAAGAAGGCACGATAGTCACCAGCACGTTGTGCGAGCTCTTCTGCGATTTGTGGATCTCCCGGACGCAGGTAAGGGATCACTGGTAGCTCACCAATGCGCATCACAAAGTAAGGAGTGAATGCTTTGATGGCATTGGCGCGGTCTAACTCTTCAAGGCAAGACAACGCCGTTAGGTACGTTGAATGCAAATGCACGATGGCATTGCACTGCGAATTATTGCGGTAAATGGCTAGGTGAAATGCCACTTCTTTCGACGGCTTTTTACCCGAGATATGGTTGCCATCGATATCCACTACAGACAGCTCTTCTGCCACTAAACGCCCAAACGAGGAGCCCGTCGGCGTTGCCAAAAAATGGCCATTCGGTAATTTCACAGACAAGTTACCAGCACCGCCCGTTGCGTAGCCGCGCTCAAACATAGAGCGAGCCATGGTCACCATTTGATCTCGCAGTTGATGCTCTGTCATTAAATCTTTATTCATCACAACTCCTGTTATTCAAAAAGCGACTGCGCTTTGGCAAAGAAATGCTCATCACCAAAGTTGCCAGATTTCAGCGCAAGTGAAAGCTCGCCATCGACGGATTTCACCCAAGGCACACCCGGCGCAATTTGAGGACCAATATGGAACCCTGTTACCGCGAGGCTTTGCGTAACAACGCCAGATGTTTCGCCACCAGCAACGATGAAGTTCTTCACACCGTGTTGCTGCAGTTTGATAGCCAACTTACTGAAGAATTGCTCAACGGCATGGCTAGAGGCTTGTGCGCCAAACTCTTCTTGAATAGCTTTTAGAGCGGTTGACTCTGCGGTTGCGTAAACCAACGGAGCAAATTCACTATCGATGTTGGTCATCACCCAATCAAATACGTGATTTGAGTACGCTTCATCGGTAAGGCAGGCTTTCACATCAATCGCGAAGTGCGGTGCTTGTTGCTTGTAAACTGCAACTTGTTGATTTGTAATCACAGAACATGAGCCAGAGAACACCACCGTCGGCGCCTTAGTTGGGTTGCCCGCTTTCTTAGCGTCGCTTTGATCGGCCAGATGTTCTGCCCAGTTCTTAGCAATCCCCGCTGCAAGGCCAGAACCACCGGTAACCAGTTTGAGAGATTTCGCGGCCTGACCGAGAGTCACAAGATGATCGGCATTGAATGCATCGACAACAGCATAGCGAACACCTTGTTGTTTGAGGGTTTCAAATCGCTCAGACACCGCTTGGGAGCCTTGCTCAACCACTTGGAAGTTCACTAAACCAGATGAGCCTTGTGACTGCGCATCCATCATGCGAATCAAGCTAGAATCTGTCATTGGTGTCACTGGATGGTTACGCATACCAGAATCACTGAGCAGGTCTTGGAAAACAAACAGGTGGCCGTTGTAAACCGTGCGGCCATTAACCGGCAACGCAGGACAAACAATGGTGAAATCTTCATTTAACTCGGCTAGCAACGCGTCAGTAACAGGACCAATATTACCTTCAGCGGTGCTGTCGAAAGTTGAGCAGTACTTAAAGTAGAACTGCTGACAGCCATTGGCTTGCAGCCATTTCAACGCAGCCACCGAATCGTTGATTGCTTCATCGACAGGGCAAGAACGAGATTTAAGACTGATCACAACCGCATCGGCATTAATATCAACCTCTTGCTTTGGAATGCCGTTAAGCTGCACGGTGCGCATGCCATTTTCTACAAGGAATCCGGCAATATCAGTCGCACCAGTAAAGTCGTCTGCAATAACACCTAATAACATAATTACTTCTCCACTTTACTTGCGCTTATTTGTCTTTGCTTTCCACACCAGGAAGCTCAATACCGTTAAAGATTTTGATAACGGCACTGTCGTCTTCCTGACCAAAACCAGCATTGCTTGCGCTTACAAACATGTTTAGGGCGGCACTGGAAAGTGGCAGAGGGAATTTCAGATCTTTCGCGGTATCTGACACAAGGTTTAGGTCTTTAACGAAAATATCGACCATTGATTTCGGCGAGTAGTCACCGTCGACGACATGCTTCATGCGGTTCTCAAACATCCAAGAATTACCCGCGGCATTAGTCACCACGTCGTACATCAAATCCAATGGAATGTTTGCACGAGCGGCAAGCGCCATCGCTTCGGCACCTGCTGCAATGTGAACACCCGCAAGCAGTTGGTGAATGATTTTCACTGTCGCACCAAGGCCTACAGCTTCACCAATGTTGTATACCTTGGCAGCCGTTGCACTCAGTACTGGCTCCAGCGCTTCAAAGGTGCTTTGCGCGCCCGACGCCATAATGGTCATATCACCAGCTTCTGCTTTTACTGCGCCGCCAGATACCGGCGCATCGAGCATCACAAGATTGTGCTCAGCCAATTTGGCTTCAATTTGCTTGGCGTCTTCTGCCGAGATAGTGGCTGATACCATGACAGGCGTATTGGGCTTGAGCGCAGCCGCAAGACCTGTTGTGAACAATACGGTGTTAACTTGCGCCGCATTCACGACCAAAACCAACACGGAATCAAGTCGATCGGCAAACTCGACTGCGTTGGTAGAAACCGCTTTCACGCCAAATGCACCCAGCTCTTCCAAAGCACTAGGATTCAGGTCGAAACCATATACATCAAGGCCAGCACGCACACATGACTTCGCCGCGCCCATTCCCATAGAGCCTAAACCGATAACACCGACAGATTGAACTTCGCTCATAACAACAATGCCTTCTTGGTAAATTGAATTTTGTTAATTCTTGTTTAGTTGGTGTGATTATATGTGAAGCATTAATCCGAGACTTCGCTTTGAATCACATTTTTTCACACAAATTAACAACAAAGTGATATTTACTTCTTTATGGGCAGAGATAACCTGATCAGTTAACGCAAGGGAAGGCAAGGCTTATTAGGTTGAGAACAGATATTCACAGATATTCACAAAAAGCGAAAAGGTTGGTAGGATACTGAAAAACAAGAATATAGAAGTGAAATCATGATCCCTGCAGAACGTCAAAGAACCATATTGTCCCTGTTATCACACCAAGAAGTGTTAAGCATTTCAGATTTAACCGACCACCTTGGCGTATCACATATGACCATTCGCCGTGACATCGTGAAACTGGAATCCTCAGGTAAAGTCGTTTCTGTTTCTGGTGGAGTGCAGCTGGCTCAGGCTTTACATTCTGAGCTTTCCCATGACGCTAAAGTCGAGCAACAAGCGGATGAGAAGGTTCAAATTGGCAAACTTGCAGCCACGTTAATTGGCAAAGACGCTACGATTTACTTGGATGCGGGAACCACCTCTCTAGAGATCGCCCATCAAATAGCGGATCGTGACGATCTATTAGTGATCACCAATGACTTCTCTATTGCGGGTTTCCTGATGACGCACAGTCAATGTGAGCTTTACCATACCGGAGGCAAAATTGATCGTGAGAACCAATCCACAGTTGGTGGAAAAGTCGCAGAGTTCTTGAACGGATTGAACATTGATATTGCCTTTATCTCGACGTCTTCTTGGAGCTTAAAAGGCTTATCAACACCAAACGAAAACAAAGTCCTTGTGAAAAAGGCCATCATCAAAGCGGCACAAACTAACTACCTAGTTTCTGACTCCACCAAATACGGCCAAATTGCCAGCTTTCATGCATTAAATATCGAGCAATTAGACGGCATCATTACCGATTCAAACCTGTCTGACGTAGTAACACAAGAGCTGATGGACAAAGGGTTAAGTGTGATTAGAGGCAACTAATAACTCCCCTTCTCGCCTCAAAAAACAAAGAGGCTTACCCGTTTTAGGTAGGCCTGGTTTACCTACCCAATAACACCTAAAACCTTGCCCAATGATAGCTCATTTGCTGTTTATTTCATAAGTCGTTACACAACTCGGGGCTTTAAGGCTTTACATCTGGCTCAAGGAGTAGAACACTTCCCCCAAAGTAAAATTCAGCCGACATAGTAGAGTCAGTAAAGTTATGAGTAACACCACGGCGAAAAAGTCGAATCCCCTATTCGAGATCCTGTTTAACGTCATCATCCCTTCATTCATTTTGATGAAGTTCAGTGGTGAAGAGCACCTAGGTACAGCAATGGCACTGGTTGTCGCTTTGATGTTCCCATTGGTGTATGGCGGCATGGACCTTATCCGCAACAAGAAATTCAACTTCATTTCTGCACTTGGTTTTATCAGTGTGCTGTTAACTGGCGGCATCGGCTTGCTAGAGTTAGATACGCGTTGGTTGGCGCTAAAAGAAGCATTAATTCCGGGTTTGATTGGTATCGCGGTACTGGGCTCTACCTTCACCCGCTACCCGCTTATGCAGAAGATGCTTTTAAACGACACGATTTTGAACCTACCGCTGATTAACGAGCGTTTAGAACAGAATGGCAAAACTCAGGCGTTTGAACGTTGCTTGATGTCTTCTAACTACCTATTCGCAAGTACCTTTGCATTCTCATCAGCGATGAACTACTTCCTTGCGACTTGGATTGTGACGAGCCCAGCGGGGACTGCTGCATTCAATGAAGAGCTAGGCAAGCTGACACTTTACAGCTACCCAATGATTGCGATCCCGAGTATGTTGATGATGTTTGGTATTTTCTACTACATCTGGCGCCAAGTTCGCGCCATGACATCGCTAGAAACTGAGCAGATTTTTCATACCAAATAACACCTGCTCAAATGCACTAAGATAAAAAAGCACCCAGATAATTGCTCGCCGATTATCGGGGTGCTTTTTTAGTAAGTAGCCATTCAATTGGACAAAGGCTATCTATCAGCTGTGTATTAGAATTTGAAGTCCAACGTCCAATATAGCTCGTCTTTCATAGACTCATCTTCCTGAGTACTGCCACTCAGAACTCTGTAACCTAATTCAGTAGAGGCATGCTTAGAAAAGCGATAGTTCAAACCTGCTTGTCCACCAATAACATAAAAACTATTGTTGTCGGATATATCTACATCTTGTTTTTTATAACCCATACTTACACCAGCAAACGGATTCCATCGCCTCCTCGAATCGAGTGTAAACATATAGTCATATGAACCAAGATATTTAGTTAGCTTACTCTCATCTGAGTAGGTATAAGTCCCTAAGAATCTGTGAGTGTCACGTCTAATTGCGCCTGCTCTCAATACATAAGTCTCTGAGCTAGACCCAACAATGTGGTTATTGTCCGCACTTAGACCAGCACCCAAGGTAAAATTAACATTTTTAGCATTAGAAAAAAAAGGAAGAAGTAAAAGAAGTAATATTTTCTTATTCATAAATAACCCAATAAAACACCGTTCGATTGATGGGAAAGAATCCTAATTTCTACGTAGTAAAAGATCAAAACTAAAAATGTAACAACCAGTAAAATTTAATTTATACTTAAAAAAGTAAAATATCAGGCATGTCATTAATAATATAAAAACAAGAGTTTCAATTAACTAAACTAACAGTAATTTTAGTTTCAGCTCTTATTATTACTGCATGGAGTATTCAAAATCTACTCGGATAATTTTCATAAACCATCGTTTTAAACACCAAAAACTAAATTATATTTAGTAATAGGCGATAATCATCACTTGCGCTTATCTTCCAAAACCAAAACGAAACTCTAAGCGTCAATTCAATATTTTATTAGAGTTTTATTCATAAGATTTATAATAACATTCAATCTCAAAGGGAGTTTCACTGCCATAAATCACTAATCTTAAAAGTTAAAAATATGAATAAAAGCCGCTCTTAATATCAATTTTAAAAATATGTCCGCAACCACTTTAAATTGTGATAATCCCCTGCAAATATATAAACTTCAGAGTGTTTTAAACTCTTAACTCGATTAATATGCACTTTTAACATTTAGTTACATTTGTAAATTCTATGTTTGGATTAAAACGAGTCAAAGCAGAAAATGAGGTGCTAAAGCAAGAGTTAGCAGACCTCAAACAGAAGTACCAAACTGACGTTACTGCTCTGGAAAAACAGCTCCAAGAAACACAACAGCTTGTTCGCACTGTACAGCAAGAGCAGCACAACAGCGACGAGTTGATGTCGAGCAGTTTGAAAGGCGGAGACATGCTCCAAACCATTCGAACCGAAATGGTTGAAAGTGCACAGTCGATGGCGCATGAAAACCAAGAGCTGCAACAACTTGATGAAATGTTTAAGCAAACGCATCAAGCTCTTGCACGCCTTGATAACCGAGCGGTGAAGATCAGCACTCAAGCTTCCCAAAGTATTGAATCGGTTCAAATATTAGATAACACCGCCACTTCTATCTCTCATCTTGTATCAACGATTCAAGAGATTTCTGATCAAACCAATTTGCTCGCTTTAAATGCAGCGATTGAAGCCGCGCGTGCTGGCGAGGCTGGGCGTGGGTTTGCGGTGGTGGCTGACGAGGTAAGAAATCTGGCAGGTAAAGCCAGTGAGGCTAGTGAACAAATTGATTCGTTGGTGAATCAAGTACTCACTCAGGTCAACGCGATTAAAACCTCCATCGATGAAAACCAGACCTGTGCAGAAGAAGTTTCAGCCTCTTCCGCACAAATTGGTTCTATCGTGAACGAAGTCGTCGTGAAATCGGAACACATGCAGCAGGTGATTCATATTGCGTCCACCCGTGCTTTCTTAGATACAGTGAAACTTGATCATGCGATTTGGAAAAACAACATCTATCGTTTGCTACAGAGCGGAGCATTTGGTGAAACGGTGAATAGCCACTCAGAGTGTCGTTTAGGCCAGTGGTACTACCGTGGCGATGGCAAGGCTTACAGCCACCTAACAAGCTATGCGCTACTTGAAGAACCACATAAAGGCGTACATGACAGCGGACGTGAAGCAATGAGCCAAGCTAAATCTGGCAACATGGCAGCGATGGTGACCGCAATTAACGCCATGGAAGATGCCAGCGAACAAGTAGTAGTGCAAATCGATCGCTTGATGGATGAGATTATCGCGAGTTAGAAGCAACTCAATAACCCCCAACTAGAACGCAAAAAGGGATGGTGAGAGCCATCCCTTTTTTATCCCTCAACATACCATAGCCACCTCAAGGTGCTTTATTACAGCTACTGCATGGTCAGAATGATTTTGCCTTGCAGCGTAACCGATTCATCTTCTATCAGTTCGAATGCGCTCTGAAAATGTTCTAACGAAAGGCTGCGATCCACATCGAGCTGTATTCGGCGCTCAACAAAATGTTCTAGCATCTCAGCAAAGACTTGTTTGCGAACAGTCTTACCAACTGACTCTTCCCAATAGCGCAAAAAGAACGTACTGAAGTCAATATTGTGCTGCTTCATACAAGCGAAGAAAGCGGGCTCATAAGGGGTGAGAGAAAGCGTTCCGTAATTAATATACGTTCCCGAACTTAGCAGAACTTGGATTAATTCGGTGCCAAACTTGCCGCCAATGGCGTCGAACGCGACATTGGGTTGAGGCAACTTTCGTGCATCGATTTGAGATTGCAGATCTTGCTTACTATCTAACGCCGCAATGGAGTCATATGGATAACGCTCTGGCGCAGAGGTTATTACAATCAAAGTAAATCCTAGCGAATGCGACAACTGAGCGAAGATCTTACCAATCGCAGAATTGCCCGCATTGATGAGCACCACATCCTCTTTGCCTAACTTGGCAACTTGAGTGGTGATCACCCAAGCCGTCAGGGCATTGATATACAACTGGCAAGCGTAGCCATTCTCAAGTTCTTCCGGCACTGCAAAGACATTCTCCGCAGGCGCATCGACATAGCTTTGCCAAGTCCCACTTTGTGCCAACAGCACCTTTTGCCCAATGTGAAATTCGGTTTGATGCGGATCGTTTATCTCAACCACACACCCTACCGCTTCAAACCCTGGCACTCGCGGCGGTACATGGATACGACGATACTGTCCTACTCCCTGAATCGACAATCGGTCACTTGGATTAATGTTCGTGGCTTTGATTTGAACGCGAACGTTACCCAAAGCCAGTGGCTCTAGCTCAACATGCTCCAACACCAACGATTCACTTGGCAAACCAAAGCTCAGTTGATTAACGCGAATGTTTGTCTTGGTCGAGTTGGTCTTAGTTAAGCTCATCTGGATACCACGGGATTGAGAGAGGGAATATGGCGCACCATAGCGAAACGGGTATATAACGTTTTCTCGGCGCGCACGTCAAACCTAAGTGTTTAATAAGCTATTGGATAGGCAAATAAACTTCCGTCAATAAATCACACTCATCCACCTCGTGAACAAAGTTTAAGTACTTGAAGAAGCATGGGTATTCTCGCAGCGTTTCACCGCTTTCCGGTAACCATGTTTGGTAGAGATAATGAATAGACTCCCCAATCGAGAAACGGCTACCTTTATGTATCACGACAGCACAACGTCCACTTGGAATTGCTCCTGATTGGACACCATAAGTGTTTTCAGGCACTTCACCTTGATACGAGCCAGCAATATCAAATCGAAACTCCTCTTCCGGCGTGTCGTTCGGATCAGAATAAGGAATACCAAATGTCTCACTCGATTTAATTGGCGAGAGTCCGCTGCTTTTTCTCCAAGCAATAAACTTGGCTAAGCTTTCGTAAACTAGTTTAAGGCTACCTCTATGCTTGATGAAAGCAATGTCTCTCTTCGCAAAGTCAATGATTCTTACGTTCATAGGATGTTCTCCAATCATTGGCGACTTAAACTCAAATTGTTTGTGCCAAACCTTCCATTCTGGCTGCTTTCTAAACTGAGTCGGTGTCTGCTTAAACAACCGAGAAAACGCTCTAGAAAAAGCTTCGAGACTTTCGAAACTTGCCTCAAAAGCAATATTGGTAACACTCACTTGAGGCTCAAATGCCAAACGAAATGAAGCTCTCTTCATACGTGATAGCAGCACATATTGCATGATGCTAATACCTGTGAAGGATTTGAAGATACGGTGAAAGTGATACTTGGAACATACCGCGACCTCGCTCAACAATTCTAGCGTTAAAGTTTCATCTAGATGTTCATCGATGAAATCACAAACGACTTTAATCCGTTTTTGTTGAAGAGTTGCAGTTGTCATTTTTCTTGGTTTCTCAGTTAAGAAGTGGGAAGAATCATACCGAGCATCAAACCACTCCGCTTGATTGAAATTGCGCAGTTACGATATGAGTAACCCAATCACAGTGAGTCTTCCCATCACGCCACAAGAAATAATGCCCTAAAAGGGTTGGCTCAGCATAAACACCACCACTAACGCTAGGCTGCTGCCCATGCATCGGTTTACCCACACCACCTTTTGTGGTGACTGAATAAAACGGTTTAATACGGTGCCAAAGTACGCCCACGCAAACATCCCCAGCACACCGGTTCCCACCATCACGCTAATGATGATCACCACTTGAGTTAGGTAATCATTGTTTGGCGAGATAAATTGAGAGAACACCGTCAGTGACGCAACCCAACTTTTCGGATTGAGAATTTGCACCCAAACGCCAGATAAAAAGCCAGACTTTTTTGCATTCGAATCATTGTCGAGTTCCATTGTGGCAATCGACCATGCGAGATACAGCAGGTAGGCTGCACCAACCCACTTTAGCGCCGTGTACAAATCTGGGTAAAGGGTAAACAAACTGACAAGCCCCACACTGGCACCAACCAACATGATGATCACCCCGACTGCATTGCCCAATACAAATGGCACGGTCGCCGAAAAACCATATCGGCTAGAAATACCTAACAACGCGACGTTGCCTGCTCCCGGCGTTAAAGAAATAGAAACGGCAAACAAAAAAAATGCCGCCAACAATTGAGCACTCATGCACTCTCTCCCAAAAAGTAATCAACAACTATGGGAACAGTCTAACGATTTGGGTAGAAAGAAAATTGCTATCTGCGCTACGATAAAGACCAACTTGAGCAGACTATTTCCAGAATAACCATGAAAAAGAAAGAATCCTCCAACTTTGAATTAGATAGTACTGATTTCGCTATTCTTGACCATATTCAGAAAGATGGTCGCATGAGTAACTCGAAGCTCGCCGAGACCGTTAACCTTAGTGAAACGCCCTGCTGGCGACGCTGGAAAAAGATGGAAGAGGAAGGCTACATTGAGGGTTATGCCGCGAAGCTGAATCGCAAAAAGCTCGGTTTCCAAGTCTCTGGTTTTACGCTGGTGACACTAGGCAGTCATGAAGTAGAAAACACCACGCCTTTTGAAGACTTTGTCGCTGAAACCAACTGGATCTTGATGTGTCACTGCATTGCTGGCAGCGCAGATTATATGGTGCAAGTGGTGGCTCGAGACTTAGACGAATACTTTGACCGCATCAGTGCGATTCGCCGCGTGAAAGGCATCAGCGCCATTCAATCCAACGTATCCGTAAAGGAAATTAAGAGTACCTTTCAGTTGCCAATCGGTTAGGAAAACTTTTCCATACCTAAAGAAAAGCCAGCGACAGGGCGCTGGCTTTTTAGACACTTTGGCAAAAGTACTATTTTTGATCGTGCATATAAAACAAGGCGAAAGCACTAGATTGTTTGTCAAATCGATGAACACGCCCTTTATACAAAAAAGAACCAGAGTCTTCGTCAATGCCAACGTAAAGAATGCGACGCTCATCCATAGATTCAGTTTCAAAGTTGTAACAACTCAAGAACTGCTCATACTTTCCCTGCATAAAGTCATAAGCATAGTTACCGACAAATTGTGCTTTATCAGAAAACCAAACACCGTCCTCTCCATACGGTGTATGCCACTTATCTTGAACAATGTTAGCCTCTGACCACTGATTAGTGTCCATATCAAAAACATTCAAAAGAGACTTTTGATATACATAGATTTTGTTATCGTGGACTCTTGTTGTCCTTACAAGCGTGGTCCTTTTATCATTCTGATTGTTTTCAGGTAATTGTGGAAGTTTTGCCCATTTTTTCGCAGTCAATTCGTAGCTAAAGTAGTTTGGCTCGTTTGAGTAAAAGCCGTGCGAAGCAAAGACATAAACGGTGTTATTGGTGATTTGTATATCAACCTTTGCATTATATCCATTAAAGTTGAAGTTTAGAGGGACTTTGCTCTCTTCAATTAATGACAGATCATTTTTGTTTAGTAGATACAATTTATCTCTGATGAGCATATAAATATTGTCTTCGTAAACTGCAGCAGAAATATCATCGTCACCTAAAGCAAAGTAAGTATAAGGCGAAGAATTTTTTGTAATTTCTTCCTTTTTGATAAGGTCGTATTTAACGATAGACTTTCTATCGAATGCATAGAGCGTATCATCCAGAACAATCAGCTTTTTCTTAGGAAAAGAATCTGTAACATTTGTGCTTGAGTATCTTCTGGTCAAAGCACCATCATCCAGATCAATATTCAGTTCCTTAACAAACGCCTTGTCGCTCAGAACGTTTACCACGATGCGTTCTTTACCTTCGAACTCTTCGTCATCATGAATAGCCAACGTGAAATATCCGCTTTTAGACGTCGAATTTTTCACCTCTACCAACTCAACATCCAGTGTCTGGCCTTGTGCTTTCTCTACCGTCGCTGTGGATTGCTCTGACAGTTCAAATGTTATTTTTGACGCATCGATGTTGTCTGACTTTACGTCATACCAAATTCGGTGCTGGTACTCATTTTCATACAGAACAATATCGCTGTCTCTAAAGACAATGCCTTCAACAACTTCGACGACTCGTTTTGCCGTTGCCTCATTGCCCGCGGTATCTGTGACCTTGTACGTTAGTGTGTAGGTGCCAACAGTACCAGTATCCGGTTTGCCGCTAACCTGTACACGTTTGCTGATGTCACCATCCACGTTATCTGTTGCAGTAAAGCCTGGATCCTGAAATTCATCATTCAGATAAACGGTGATCTCCTCACCACCTTTTAGTGTAATTTGAGGCTTCTCGGTATCTGCAACCGCTTTACTCCTTACGGTCACTTTACGAGATGCCGTTGCTTTGTTACCCGCTTTATCCGTGACTGTGTACGTTATTGTGTAGGTGCCCACAGTGTCAGTATCCGGTTTGCCGCTAACCTGTACACGATTGCTGATATCACCATCCACGTTATCTGTTGCACTAAAGCCTGGATCCTGAAATTCCTCGTTCAGATAAACGATGATTTCCTCACCACCTTTTAGTGTAATTTGAGGCTTCTCGGTATCTGCAACCGCTTTACTCCTTACGGTAACTTTACGAGATACCACAGCTTTGTTACCCGCTTTATCCGTGACTGTGTACGTTATTGTGTAGGTACCCACAGTGTCAGTATCTATCGGTTTGTCGTAGCTAACCTTAACGCGCTTACTGATGTCACCATCCACGTTATCTGTTGCAGTAAAGCCTGGGTCCTCAAATTTATCATTCAGATAAACGGTGATGCTTTTGCTCCCTACTAACGTGATTACTGGTGGGGTTTCATCTTTCTTATTCTCAATTGGAGGTTTTGCAGCAGGGGTGGAATCAGAGTCTCCACCACCACCACCACATCCAGACAACAGGCTAGAAACAGCCAAGGTCGCCAACAACTTATTAACATTACTCGCAGTCCAAGCGATATTTCTCACGTTATAAACCTCTGTTACATTGTTATTATTCGTCACTGCTGCTCATCGACTCCATTGTTATCACGAGCTAACATTAACGTCTTTACTCTACTTTAAGCCCATAATAAGTATCATTTTTTAGGCAAAGGCATAATAAAGTAAATGCAACTAGTTTAATGTCATACTGTGTATTTTTTTGTCATTCACGACATGAATTTAAAAAACAGAAAATGATTCAAATAAAATGTTAAAACTCGGTTAGATTGGGCTTGCTAGGGGTGAAGCTTATCGCTCGGTGTTAGAATTTTTGATGGAAAAAATAATCTGCAATACAGCAGAAGCGTTGAAAGCAGAACTTATCGGCTATTCATTCGAAACTGCTGGGGGGTGACATCAAAATAGGCTTTAAACGCTTTGATGTAAGAAGAGTCGTTTTGATACCCCACTTGATCGGCAATGCTTTGGATAGAAAGCTCTTCGTCAAGCAAAGAGAGCGAATAAATCAGCCGAATTTGTTGTCGCCAAAGTTGGAACGAGGTGTTGAACTCTTTGGAGAACAAGCGCGACAAAGTTCGTTCGGATGCACCGACTTTCTCTCCCCACTGTTTGAGTGACCAATCCAATGCCGGCGTATCGGTCAACGCTTCGAATATCAGCTTTAAGCGTCGGTCTTCTGGTAGCAGCAACTGAAAGGTCTGCACGTTATCTTTCATGATTTGATCGTGGAGTACGCCAAGCAAGCGTGATACTTTCTCATCACTCACGTCCCCTTCACATTGGCGGCGTATTTCCTGTAGCAGCTCGTTTAAGAACGGTGTGAGAGTGATGGTTCTAACTTGATGCTCGTACTCAGCACCGAACTTAGGGTTTAGATAGATACCGACAAATGTCGTATGGCTTAGCGCGATGGATTCATGTTGAATGCCGGCAGGTACAAACAGCGCAGAGGTATGGGGCACAAGGTGCTGGTAATGTTCGGTTTTGGTTTGTAATAACCCTTTGATCGGGAAGATGACTTGATGCCACGTGTGTTGGTGCATCGCATCAATGTAACCTTTCGGCATGTCGATGGTCTTAACCAAAGCCGGTGAGTGGGGACTGGCAGCCATCATCTCATTGGAGGTCATAACACCGGAGTGAGAATCGATTTGGCGGGTTGGCATCATTAACTGTCCTTACATCCCTACTCTGACACAAGTTCACTAGGCTATCATGCCCGGCAAAGTGAATGAAGCCGTGAGGTGCGACGTATGCGATATCAAGTGGAAATATCCAAAGAGAACCAACTCTTATTCAAAGTCGATATTGATAACATCAACCAAGACAAATGCGAAGCATCGCTCGAAACCGTGTTGACCAAGTTTCCTAAAGCGGAAGGTTATCAACGCCATGTGTTGGTTTCAGATAGTGAAACGCGTTACTTAAAAAGCACAGAAAAGCGCATTGAAGTGCTGGCAGCGATTCCGGTATTCAAATCATTGGGCGAGCGCTAACGCGGTCTTGTCTCATACCGTTTGGCAAAGCAGTTTTATGCGATAAGGAGAGATTATGAAGAAGTTGGGCGTAGTTAACAGCGTATTAGCAGGTAAAACCGTTGCTTTTGCACATGGTGCGAAAAGTGCGATTAACAAACAGGTTCTGCCGCAGCGTCAGCATGCAACAGAACTGGGTTTTACCAATGATGAGCAAGGTGATCCACGCTTTCATGGTGGGATTCAAAAAGCCCTTCATATTTACCCAAGCGAGCACTATTTCATTTGGCAGCAAGAGCTAGGTAACAAAGCAATTTTCCAATCAGCTGGGGCGTTCGGTGAGAACTTAAGCTCAAGCGGCGTAACAGAAGCATCCATTTGCCTGAAAGATAAAATCCGAATCGGCACAACCTTATTGGAAGTATCCCAAGGTCGCATGCCTTGCTGGAAACTCAACGTCCGCCTCGAGCAGAACGATATGGCGAGAAGACTGCAAGACACGCTTCGAACAGGCTGGTACTTCCGAGTGCTACAAGAGGGCGATATCGGCGCTGGTGACGAGATTCTTCTGTGCGAAAGACCTTACCCAGACTGGTCATTGGCTCGCATCATGGGCGCTGTATTTACTGGTTGCCTGGATAAAACAGAGCTAAGCCAACTGGCGGAACTTCCATTGGTTGAATCTTGGGGCAAGCTTGTCGAACGTCGCTTGGAAACGGGTGAAGTCGAAGATTGGGAAATGCGTTTGGTTGGCCCGACTGCGGGTTAATTCTCGTTTTGACTCCCCGATAGATCGGAGCGTATCCCTTCTAATATTAGCCCCACAACCAAGTTAGTGGGGCTTTTGCTTTTTAGTCGTTCAAAAAAGCAAACCTTTGTTTACGCTTGCTCTGCGCAATTAACAAAGGTTAATGAATCCCGCACAAATACTATTTATGTTGTACCCAAAATAATACAAGGGGAAGCATGATGCTCGAATGGAGAATTAAGAAATTCGCAGATCTGTCTGTTCAAGAGCTTTACGATTTTTTGCAGCAAAGAGTCAATATTTTCATCGTAGACATGAACGCGCCATACAGCGATTTGGATGGTAAAGATAACCATCCCGACACCTACCACGTAATGGGATATGATAACGAACGTCTGTTGGCTTATAGTCGCATAATGCCTCCGAAACTCGGATACCCCGTTGACGTTTTACCCTTGCTGAACTCTGATGCCAATGACGTGTGTATTGGTCGCGTTATCGTCGCAGAAGATTACAGAGGGAAAAGCATCGGTAACCAATTGATGCAAGTGAGTTTCGATGCCACAAGAAAGATCTACCCGAACGACAGCATTTTTATATCCGCACAAGCACACTTGAAAGACTACTACGGAAAGTTCGGCTTCGATGTTGTCACCGATAGCTACTTGGAAGATGGATGCACTATGTTGGGTCTTAGACACATTCCGAAAGTTATCTGCTCAGCATAAAAACAACATTAACTCATTGTAAATATTACAAAATAAAAGCGGGCAGAGTTTCAATGTTTGGTATTTAGCATTTACTCACCTTTGAACGATTCGGCATAATCAGCGCTCAATAACGGAATATCAAAAGGGAGTAAAAGTGGAAGATTTCTATATCGATCACAAAGGGTTAGCGGCATATTTCGAGATTCAGTGGCTTGATAAACTTCGACAAAACGGCGTGAGCAAGCCGCTAGATAGCCAGTCTAAGGCAGTCCCTGATTGGTTTGTCTCTTCAAGCCACTCGAAAGACGTCGCGCAGTTTGTTGTTGAAGCGCTCGGCAGTGAAAACCTTTCTCCAAAAAGCCTATTAGAAGTGGGGCCTGCTCTCGGAAGAAACTGTTATGAATTGATAACCAGCATACCAAGTATCAATTCGGCTACGCTCGTAGAACCTTCTCATCGTTTTCTATCAAACTTGAAACAACTACTGATGGATGGGGGAGAGTGTGACTTCCACTATATTAAGAGCTTAAAAGAGCAAAAGTATTTCACATTTGATGCATCGCCAATAGCCAGAGCTTGTGACCATGTGGATTTTTCTCTCATCGAAGCACCTTTTGAAAGTGACGTGGTCGCTGAGCAGCATGATTTGAGCCTTTGCTTGAACGTACTGGATCAATGTGACTCCCCTAAAACGGTCGTGGAAGCATTAATGGACGCAACGGCTGCTAATGGTGTTTTGGTTTTAGCCTGTACCTATCAGTGGAGCAAAAAACATTTAAAAGATGAGACTGAAGCAGTTGACGATATAAACGATTATTTTGGCAATGGTTGGGTACCACTATCGGAAGCTGAACACGAGTACAAAGTCAGATTCAACGAGAGATACTCTCTCCTTTTCTTATCTCACATCGTCGCCTATAAAAAGATTGGCTGATAGATAAAGAAGCCACGCACCAGTTACCCTAAACCAGTGGCCCAAGAACGAGTCGATCTCACTATTAAAGAGCTCAACTACCACTGAGATGCACGGGCAATGGAATTGCAAATCCCAGCATTAATAAGCCAGGTATACTCAATAAGCACTTGGCTGACTCTTTCTTCGCGTTGATAGTCAAAAGTGTTAAAGAAGTGGCTCGTTAGAATGTTTTCATATTGATGCATGGCTTTTGGTTTCTCTCCTAGCACTAAAGCAATACAACTTATATGGTTATCATTACAGTTCCATACGCTGTACTGATACATCATTACACAACCGTTTTGTACACTGTTCAAAATAGTCAGGAGAAAACAATGAACAAAACAATTATTGCATTATTAACGTTGACGGCTTCGGGTGCAGCAACAGCTGGTGACACTTACATTCGTAATGGTAACATCTATAACAACGAGGGCGGTTGGATGGTCGAAGCTGGCGTATTCCAAGCCAGTGATCTTTTCAAAGACCAAAAGCACAATACAGCACCAGTATTAAACGGTGGCTACCACGGTGAAGACTTCAACGCTGATTTAGGCGGTATCAACTACCGTTTCCTAGGTGACAACGATGAACTACTGAACATGAGTGCTTACGTGGTAGGTAACGGTGTGCCTCGTGATAGCGATGTAGCGAAGAGCCTAAAAGGTACTAAACGACGTGATATCGCGATCGATCTAGGTTTAAACACAGACTTCAGACTTGATCCAAACAACGTGATTTCAACTTACCTACAACACGATGTCTCTGGTGCCTATAAAGGCTTCCAAGGTGGTGCGACTTACTTCCACATCATGAACATCGGCAATGCTGATTTCGTACCATTTGCGAGCGTGTCTTACCAAAGCGCAGACTATGTAGATTACTACTTCGGTGTCACAGACAAAGAAGCACGCGCTAATCGCAAAGCATACAAAGGCGACGCAAGCGTAAACTACGGTTTAGGTTACAAACTGGTAGTGCCAATCACTGAGCACTGGCAAATCAGCCAAGTATCACAATATACACGTCTAGGTAGCGGCATCAGCGATTCTTCTATCGTAGACAGTGCAAATCAATGGGCAGTAGGCGCGACAGTTTCTTACAACTTCTAAGCAATCCCCCCTATTTAGACACACTCTCCATTTAATTAAAAAGCCATCATTACGATGGCTTTTTGTTTATTTGAGCTTGTCTACTTAGCTTTAGGCGCTTGGTGTTTCGGCTTGCCTTGGAACTGTTTGATGCTCTTTTTGGCATTGGTTCGGCGATTGGCTTTTTTATCACGTGGGGCGCGTTTGCTTTCGCCTGTTGATGGCTTATCCGTTACTGGGAAACCTTCTAGGTCTTGTGTTGGCAATTCACGTCGAGTCAGATGACGGATCGCCGTAAGCGCATCGGTTTCGCCATGGCAAACCAGCGACATTGCAACACCTTGTTCGCCTGCACGGGCTGTACGTCCAACTCGGTGAACGTAAGTCTCTGCGTGCATTGGCAACTCAAAGTTAATCACTACCGGTAGTTGCTCGATGTGAATACCGCGCGCCAACAAATCGGTGGCAATCAATACCTGTGTTTGCCCAGATTTAAACTGCGCCAGCGCATCTTCTCGCTCTGCTTGGCTCTTATTGCCGTGCAACGCATTGGTTGTGATTCCAGCTTTGTTCAACTTCTTCGCCAAACCATCAGCGTTCTCTTTCGCACCAATAAATACCAATACCTGCGCCCATGCATTTTGCTTGACCAGTTCAATCAAAGCTTTGGTTTTGCTGCCTTTGTTGACGAGATACAGCGTTTCGGCAATATCTTGATTGGTGCTGTTTTCTTGATGCGCTGCAACCTGTTTTGGTGCATGCATGAGCTGCTTGGCTTTGCCTTTTAACTCATCAGAAAACGTTGCTGAGAACATCGCGGTTTGACGCTGGTTTGAAATCAGCCCCGCAATATTTTGCACGTCAGGCCAAAAGCCCATATCCAGCAAACGATCCGCTTCATCCAACACTAGGTAATGGATATTACTCAGGTCCAAACCGTTGTTCGCCAGATCAACTAAACGACCTGTTGTCGCCACAAGAATTTTAGGGTCTGCCGCAAGCGCTTTTAGTTGCAACTCTTTATTCACGCCACCACACAAACACACTGCGTTAATGCCAATAGCTTGACCAACTTGGTTAATCGCCTCGCTCACTTGTGTCGCCAGCTCACGTGTTGGTACTAGAATCAGCGCTTTTTGCTCTGGATTTACACTTAGCTTTTCCAACAAAGGCAAACCATACGCAAGGGTTTTGCCGCTGCCCGTATTTGCTAATGCCAATACGTCTTTACCACTGAGTAATTCAGGAATTGCCAAAGCCTGAATATCGGTTGGCTTCTTAAAGTCTTTTGGCAGTGCGTGAATCAGCTCAGAACTCAAAGAGAGAGTAGAAAATGGCATTAGCTTAACCTTGTGCTGTTGATTGAAGAGGCAGTAAAAGATGCGGTAAATCGCAGGCGCGGACTTTACCACAATCTTTTCGATGAACCACTCTCTTTGCATCTTAGGATGCATTCGCCCAGAAGGTGGAAGAAACACCGTTTGTTTGTCAAAAGAACTCAGCTCGTAGTTTTCCAGATAGGAGGAAGCTAACTAAGAATTGATCCCTTTCATGCCTTCTTCTGTATATCTTGCTCCCGCGGGACGAAAGCTCTCTAGAGCCAACTCTATTTGAAACAAATCTTCTCGGGTAAGCGAGACATTGGACGCACCCAAGTTATCGACGATGTGGGTCATTTTTTTCGTTCCTGGAATAGGCACAATATCCTTACCTTGAGCCAATAGCCACGCCAGAGCAATTTGGGCCGGAGAACACGACTTATTTTGCGCTATTTGAGCCACGATATTGGATAGCGGGCGGTTCGCCTTTAGATTACCTTCTGTGAATCTTGGCAATGTACTTCGCGCATCCCCTTCAGAAAAGTCACGATCAGAGTGAAAACGCCCCGTTAAAAAACCGCGCCCCAGCGGAGAGTAAGGGACAAAACCAACGCCTAATTCTCGACATGTGGGCAAGATTTCACGTTCCACATCTCGCGTCCACAGCGAGTACTCGGTTTGCAAAGCGGTCACAGGGTGGACTGCATGCGCTTTTCTGAGCGTCGTCGCGTTGACTTCAGAGAGACCAATGTGGGCAATTTTTCCTTCAGTAACTAATTCTGCGAGCGTTTGCATGACTACTTCAATTGGTGTAGTCGAATCTAAACGATGGATGTAGTACAGATCGATGCATTCAACACCTAAGTGACGAAGAGAATTTTCACATGCTCTTCGGATATAAGCTGGACTATTGTCGATACGTCGTTCGTACTCTCCTGGTCGACGAACAATGCCACATTTTGTTGCTACCTTTACATCCGAACGATGATGTTTAAGAAAACGGCCAATCAGCTCTTCATTGTGAGAATTACCGTAAGTATCCGCCGTATCGAAAAAGTTGCATCCTAAATCCACGGCTTTATGCAGTACTTTTAATGATTCTTCATCGTCTGTTGGTCCGTAGAATTCACTCATGCCCATGCAGCCTAAACCAATTTCTGAAACTTCCAAACCATTACCTAATATGCGCTTATCCATTTTTTTTCCTCTAGCTTTGTTATTCGCATATCAGTATATTTTCCAAAAGTGGAGTGATACATGACCAATAATTGCAATCAGATTTCCGATATCGGAAATAAAGAGAAATCGAATCATTTAAATTGGGATGATGCCAAGATATTTTTAGGCATCGCAAGAGAGGGAACGCTGAGCGGCGCCTCGAAATCGCTAAGGCTCGGAATCGCAACAGTATCACGACGATTAGAGCGATTAGAAAGCGCGATGAGCCTAAAATTATTTACCAGGGACCAACTTGGTTATAAGTTGACCGACGAAGGAATGGCGCTCATCGTTCAAGCCGAAGCTCTAGAACAGGCTGGTTATGCCTTCAGTGCGGCTGCTCAAGTTAATGACCAAGATGTTAGAGGCCACGTTCGTCTCGCCACCGCTCAAGGACTTGCCGATCATTTTATTATTCCTGCACTACCCCAGTTTCTGGCAAACCACCCAAATCTAACGATAGAAGTAGTAACCAGTGTATCTACCGTTAACTTACACAGGCACGATGCAGACATAGCATTGAGAATGGTTCGTCCAGAACGAGGGAACGTCAGTATCCAAAAATTAGGTGAGCTCGGCTTTGGCGTTTATGCATCACAGAGTTATCTAAAAAATAGGAAGAAGAATCAGCAAAGCGGCTCATTTGAGAACGATGATTTTATTGGTTGGTCAGAGACACTGCAGCACCTGCCAGCGGCACAATGGCTAGCACGGACGATGCGAGGAAAGCCTTGTAGGCTTATTACGAGCAACCTATCTGCACAATTCAGCGCGGTAGAGGCTGGGCTCGGTATGGCAGTACTTCCTCATTTTATCGCTCAACCTAAAGAATTAACATGTGTAGAAAGGGATATTGGCTGTGATCAATCCATTTGGTTGGCAATTCACTCCGACCTTTCCCACTCAAGAAGGGTGAGAACCGTAGCGGACTTTCTACACAAGCTTGTTCAAGAAAACAAAGACTTTCTTGAAAGTGGTAACCTTGAAATCAGAACATAACGCCCTTTGTTGATAGCTTGAGGTTGACTACTTTTTCATGACGTGAACACAAAAAGCTTAGAGCTAAATGAGTCCACGGTTTGAAGACCGGCAATAATCATTGAGATAGCTAGACGGTTACCTTTTGTGACATGGCTTCGAAAAGTTGCTGAAAAAATATAGGGGAATACAGCCAAGCATAGAGTAAACAAAGCATGGAGAAATTATTGCTTTTCTTTTGAAATCATAAGCCTAACAAGCACCTTGCAATGCGCATTTAGTTTCATTTCGTCAGAGTTTTGTCAAGACTCGTTAAGCGGGCTGATCCACACATAAAACCTTCACACCACGGTCATAATCTAGGGTCTAAAATTACTCTTGAACTCGTGTCTACGGACGAAATTCTCAATCGCTATTGTGGGAGGTTGTAATGGAAAAATACTGTCCAGTTTGTCAAACCGAGATGATTGATCGCAGCAATTATTTCATCTGTCCAAGAAATAACATCGGCGAATGTGCTTACGACGGCTACGAGGACCACCACAGTCACTGCTGTCATGATAACCAAGAACACTCTCATGAAAGAGAGTTGGTTACTTCGGTCTAAACAATCTTAGAAAAAACGACGTATAAAAATGCCACTCAGTGTTGAGTGGCATTTTTATGGTCATCTGTTCACCTACGGCATAAAAAAGCACCACATCTTTCAACATGGTGCTTTTTGGGGGAAATTAGAGTTGGTTTATAACACAGCTTTACAACTTGGTAGGAAGACTTCACCTAACATGCAGCGTACAGAGCCACCGCCGATCGATTCTATGGTAGAAACGTCAAATGGCAGCAATTTACCGTGTGTCGCTAGTTGATTTCTTTGTGCTGGAGAGAAAGCATCGTAAGCTGATTGAGACATAGCAATGACCTTATCGCCGCGTACCGTTTCCAGTTGCAGGATATTGCCGCAGAACTGGTTCATCTGCTCAAGTGAAATCGAGATAACCTGCTTGTCTTTCGCCAACGATTTAAGCACAAAGCGGCGTTCAAATTCAGGGATCACTTCATCACAAATCACGCAGAAATGCTCACCCACTGCCATCATCACGTTGGTGTGGTAAATCGGTGCGCCAGAAGGCAGACGGGTTTGGAAAGAAATCACGCGATCATAGCCAATGCGCTTGGCGTAATCTTCTAACACCAGACGATCACAACGTTGCGAGAGCGCGGCATAAACAGTCTTATCCAAGTGGTCAAACACCATCACGCCTGTGCTTTCTAGATAGGCTTCTTCATCTAGATATTCGGTCAGTGAGTCTTGTTGATGCACTTCACGACCCGCGTGCGCTAATGCAGCGACCAACGCATCTGGGCGAACTTCATGCTGACGGTTTTCACACGCCATCGGGAAGGTATACAAAGTACCTTCTGGGGTAGTGCTAAACCAGTTATTCGGGAACACTGCATCTGGCGTAGCGATGTCAGATTGAGGGTAATCAAACTCAACCACTTGCACGCCTTCGTTTCGCAAGGTCTCAACCATCGTAACAAATTCAGCCATGGTATTACGTGAGACTTCTTCTTGGGTTAGCGCTACTTGGTGTTGAAACTCGTTGTCTTGCGCAGTTTCTTCGTTAAAACGAAACTCTTTCGGCGGCACCATCACAACGCAGTTCGCGGTATGACGCAGAGCACTTTGCGTGCTTTCTTCTTTTCCATGTGCATTCTGAGGCACTGATTCGTGTAGTAGCATCCAATACATTCCTTTTCACTAGAATAATGAGATTGTAAATTTATTGTTAACTTCAGTTTTGCTGTTTTTAATAATAATTCCCTCACGCAGAAGTAATAATTACTGGAAAAGCCACCATTAACCCGACTTTTTATTGTCACTTTGCCGATTTACTGTTTTGTGACGTGTGAATGGTCATCTCAAGAATAATGCACTACCGAATTCTTTATAACCAACTAGTTACATTTAAAAAGCAATCGGTTAGACTATTTTTTCGCCTTTCACACATACGCAAAAACGTCTGCTTTTCTGGCTAGCAGACCACAATATGTCTTATCTCATACTCGGTATTAACTGCTTCGTCCAAGGCAGGAAGAATTGATGGATTCAATTACTGAGATGGCAACTATTAACTTTAGGATGAGTTATGTTTAAACGATTTGAAGGCTTTACTGAGCCGTTCCCCAAATCACAGCCTGACCAACCCCCAGCGGGGATCTTTGCGTTTTTACGCCATTACACACGCGGCTTTGAGAAACCGCTGATCATTATGTCGATCATGTCGACGATTGTGGCTATCGTAGAAGTCTCTCTGTTTGGTGCCATGGGTCAATTGGTTGATTGGCTGTCCACCAGCAACCCAGAAACCTTTTTGCAAGACAACAAAGCAGACCTTATTTTCTACGGTACCTTACTGCTGGTTATCATGCCGATTTTGGTGGTGATTTACTCACTGCTGATCCACCAAACTCTGCTGGGTAACTACCCAATGTCGGTTCGCTGGCTTGCGCACCGTTACTTGCTCAATCAAAGTCTGAACTTCTATCAGGATGATTTTGCAGGTCGCGTTGCCACTAAGGTGATGCAAACCTCTCTGGCGGTGCGAGAAACCGTCATGAAGACGATGGATGTTTTCGTCTACGTCTTGGTTTACTTCACCAGCATCATCGTGATGTTGGCCGCCGCTGACTGGCGTTTGATGATTCCTATGTTGGTTTGGCTAATGGCGTACATCGCGATTCAGATCCACTTCGTTCCGAAACTAAAGGCCGTGGCTACCGAGCAAGCAGATGCACGTTCAACCATGACAGGTCGCATTGTAGACAGCTACACCAACATTCAAACCGTTAAGCTGTTCTCGCACAGTAAACGAGAGACCGAGTACGCCGAAGAAGGCATGAAAGGCTTCTTGAGTACTGTGTATCGCCAAATGCGCTTGGTGACCGGCTTCGATGTAGCAGTAGAGATCTCCAACTATCTATTGGTGTTCTCGGTGGCTGCGCTGTCGATTTATTTGTGGCTGGACAGCGCGATTAGCGTTGGTGCGATTGCGATTGCTGTCAGCTTAGCTTTGCGTATCAACGGCATGTCGATGTGGATTATGTGGGAAGTCGGTGCCCTATTTGAAAACTTGGGTACCGTCGTAGATGGAATGAAGACGCTGTCTAAACCTATCGACATCAAAGACAAAGCCGATGCGAAAGATCTGCAAGTGCCTAAAGGCGGTATTCACTTCGACAACGTGAGCTTCCATTATGGTGAGAAAAAAGGCGTGATTAACAACCTCGACCTTAATATAAAACCGGGTGAGAAAGTGGGCTTAGTTGGGCGCTCTGGCGCAGGTAAATCAACCTTAGTGAACTTGTTATTGCGTTTCCACGATGTGGAAGAAGGCAGCATCAAGATTGATGGGCAAGAAATCTCAAGCGTCACGCAAGATTCTTTGCGCTCGAAGATTGGTATGGTGACACAAGATACGTCCCTGCTGCATCGCTCAATCCGCGATAACATCTTGTATGGCAATCCAGATGCAAGTGAAGAAGACCTGATTAAAGCGACCAAGCAAGCGCACGCACACGAGTTTATCGAAACCCTAACCGACCCGTTCGGCAACGTGGGTTACGACGCACAAGTGGGTGAGCGTGGTGTGAAGCTGTCTGGCGGCCAACGTCAGCGTATTGCGATTTCACGCGTGCTGCTAAAAGACGCACCTTTACTGGTGCTTGATGAAGCGACTTCAGCACTGGATTCGGAAGTTGAAGCGGCCATTCAAGAAAGCTTGAACGAGCTAATGCAAGGTAAAACGGTTATCGCCATTGCACACCGTTTGTCGACCATTGCGCAGATGGATCGCTTGATTGTGCTTGATAAAGGCAACATCGTGGAGCAAGGCACGCACAAAGAGCTTATTGCCAACAACGGCATTTATGCACAGCTTTGGGCACACCAAACGGGTGGTTTCCTTGGTGAAGAGTTAGAGAGTTAATGCGCTTCAATACCAATAAATACCCCAAAAAACGGCGCTCTAAGCGCCGTTTTTTCTACGATTTTGCTATATCCACTTAAGCCATCCAATATTTCACCACACACATTTAGTGATCAAGATCACTAAAAAACTCACTTATGAAACACTTTTATTGATGCAAGTCACAAAATTTCTGGTAGTATAGCGCCCCGTTGCGTAATCGTTAGCAGTGGACACAACGCAGAGTAGCAAGCTGGATTCATTTGTAATTTCACTTTTTGAGAAACAGCTATACTCAATTGATGGCTTAGTTATTAATCTAATAATAAGGTAATTAGCTTATGTGTAAATGTGGTTCAATGCAGATCGTACAAGTAAAACAAAGTTGGGCGGATAAATTATTCGGCTACTCAGAGCGCTGGAAATGCCAACTTTGCCGTAAGGTCTTCCGCTTCTAAAAGCACAATAAAAAATAATCTTAGAGTTTCTAAGAAAAAGCAGTGGCCCGACAATGATTGTCGGGTTTTGTTTTTTGGCGCATTCCAATTCTCCCTACCCAAATAAATCCAAGTGAGCTCAACCTAGCATCTACCTATCGCTTAGGTATAAAATCATGCCCACTTATTCTTCATCAATTCATAAATAATCGGTCACTATGAACAAAAGTTTGCTGACTAATATCCTTGCTATCGCCATGATGGGTGCGGGATATCACATTCAAAATGATTACCTTTGGTACGCGGGTCTTTTCGCTTTTTCTGGCGCTATCACTAACTGGCTAGCCATTCATATGCTATTTGAAAAAGTACCCGGCTTATACGGATCAGGCGTCATTCCAGCACGTTTTGAAGAATTTAAATTGGCCGTCAAAAACTTGATGATGGAGCAATTCTTTACTGAAGCAAACATCGACCGTTTCCTAAATAAAGAAATGGCAGGCGGCATGAAAATTAACCTTGAGCCTGTGATCAAGAAAGTCGATTTAAACCCAGCCTTTGATTCATTGGTCGAAGTCATCGAAGGCTCTCAGTTTGGTGGCATGCTTGCAATGTTTGGCGGTGCAGAAGCACTGCAACCCATGCGCCAACCGTTCGTGGAAAAGATGCAAGAGTCGATTATTGAGCTAAGCAAGAGCGACACCATTAAGGAAGCACTAAAAGAGCAAATGGAATCGCCTGCAATGATGGATGAAATCAAGCAGAACATTGAAAGCATCATTGACCAGCGCCTGAGTGAGCTGACACCCGCTTTGGTTAAAGAAATCGTGCAGAAGATGATTAAAGAGCACCTTGGTTGGCTCGTGGTTTGGGGCGGTGTGTTTGGTGGCCTTATCGGTGTACTAACCACATTCGTAAGCGCATAAAAAACTAACCAGAACTTGATATACGAAAGGAGCCTCATGGCTCCTTTTTTGTGTCTGATATCGACGTATCCCCACTCGTATTAACCGAGTAATTCAGGGTTCACACCAAATCCCGTCTTATGTTCTTCGATAACCACTTCACTTCGAGTTTGGATCACGCCCGGTAGTGTCCCAAGCTTACTCGACATAAATTCCTGATAAGCCTTCATGTTCTTTACTCGAACTTTAATCATGGTGTCGAAATCACCTGACAACGAATAACACTCTTCAATTTCAGGCATGAGCTCTGCCGCTTTGGCAAATTTCTCGAAAATCGAGAAGCTGGTTTGGTCAAGACGAATATGAATAAACACCTGTACATCTAGGCCAAGCTTCTCTGCATTGAGCTCTGCGTGATAGCCATTTATGTAGCCTTCTTTCTCCAGTCTCTTTACGCGTTCAGAGCATGGTGATGTGGTCAAGTTCACTTGCTTTGCTAATTCCACCACTGGAATTCGCCCTCGAGAATGCAACACTCTCAAAATTTGTAAATCAATTCTATCTAGTTGATAACTCATTAACCACATCCTTGTAACAACTCAGGAGCCACCAGATTAATAGTAACTATTAAGTTTGCAAATAGTGAAATATACAACGTGTGAGACCAATATGAGTTTAACGATTGCCAGCACAAAAAAAACACTAAACGTTCCAAAAATAAAAACACTCATACATATAATTTATAAATAAATTACTCAATATGGATAAATTTATTTATTAGACAAATTTGTTAACAAAAAAATGGAGTGATGAACTTTGAAGAGAATAACATGAGCCTTAAAGAAAAGAAGTGAGCCAAATAGTAAGGCGATAATGGTAAAAAATCTTGATAGAAAATCTTGAGGAGATCACAATGTTAACCCTACAACTCGCTTATAAGCCGTTTGGTGTTGGTAAATGGACGTACACGAACGTTTCGCACGAAGTCGCAAAATCACTGGCGTCTGAATATGCCTCTTATGGCTGGCCAGTCATGATCGATGGATTACCTTTCGCAACAGAAAAAGAGCTGGCTGCGTAAACGCAGATTAGATGAGTGCTGATGTCTGTCGCGCTGGATGATGAACCACTTCACCAATAGCGCGATGGTTACAACAGCGACAATAGAATTGTGGTTCCATCTCGTAATAATGTTCACCAGTTACGAACTTGGCCATTAATTGTGTGAAGCTCACCACTTTCCCTGTCAGTGTTTGGATTTGCTCTGGTTCACAACGCTTCATGATCACTTTGTGCTGCGTTGCTCTTCTACAAGCTGAGCAATAGATATCCGGCATTACAATCTCTCCCTGTATTTTTCGTTACTACTGACAATTGACATATTTTGTTCAAAATAATTCCACAATAAAAAAGCCCCTTCTCTTTTTTGTGTCCTAACTCCAAAAATTCCCGTACACGCGCCCGAAAACTGCGACCTTGGTCAGTCCGCCTGCTTTCGGACCGAACAATGAAAAATAACACCTATGTATGCAATACAATAAACCATCACACACTACATATTGTTGAGCGCTAATTTTTACATTTCTCTACAGGAAACCGCACACGTTGGAAGTGGAATAGAAATAAGGGGATCGTTGTACGGATTTAAGCAATTTACAGTGTGAATTATGTCCTAACCAGGTCAAATTACATGTGCAGAATGTAATTTCAAAACACATACCTGACTTCATCAACCCATCACCTGGCGCGTTAGTAGTCGTGACTTAGTAGTGTCCCACGGTCGCTCCCTCAAGAATGATGTTTAACGTGATTCGCGGTGCCCAACCCAGAACCAATGAAGCGGGTGTTCAATTCGCATTTAGTGATTTAAGATACTTTGATGCCACTTCTGACCAGATCTTGATGTCTGGTACACCCAATCCGTGAGGTAAAACCAAGATGCCAGCACAACCCACTCTCTTCACCGAACGACTTATTCTTCGCCCATTTCATCACAACGATTGTGAGCGTGTAGCTTTGCTCGCTGGAGAAAAAATCATCGCAGATATGACCGCTAACATCCCACACCCTTACGAACCACCAATGGCAAAAACTTGGATAGATGGGCATGGCCCTATGTTCTATGAGCGCAGAGGTATCGTCTATGCCATCACATTGAGAAGCACAGGAGAACTGCTTGGTGCGGTGAGTTTACCAAGAATAGAAGACGGGTACGGTACATTGGGATATTGGATTGGCGTACCATACTGGGGAAAGGGTTATGCTTTTGAAGCATCTAAAACCCTAGTTGAATTTGCTCAATCATATTTCGAACTCGTCGGTATTCGTGTGATGCACTTAGCAGAGAATCAACGCTCAAAGTCAGTGATAAAGAAACTAAATGTGCCTTATATAGGAAACAAAATCCTTGGCATGCAAGGCGTAGAGCGCGAAGTTTGCGTCTACCAATGCAGATTTGATGCGAATAACTAAACCTGAAAGCGTTCCGCAAACTAAAGAAAGCACTGAGTGGAAGGTGGGACTTGCCTCTTAGATTTGTTGTTCAGCGAAACTAAGCGGCTCTCATCGTGACATTATGATGTGCAAAAGATAACTAGATGGAACATGGAGTCATTGGCATGGAAGGCCTCGCAAAATCTCTCAATCAACAAGGGTTCCGCTGTCATGCGCTAGATCGAAAGGTCAAAGTAGAACTCGGTAGCTTCGGGCAGTTTGTTTACATTGTAAAAGATTACCAAAGCGGTTGTTATATCGTTCAAAGTCACGTAACCATATAACTGATAAGCTTTGTTTTAATGCTTGGTGTTGGCTTATATGGTTTGGCTGCTCAAGGAAGTGCTCTTAGTGCGGTGATTGCAGCGATTTCTCTTGGCGGCTTAATCAACCTAATCTTAATCGAAGTAAAAACGCTTCCGCTTAAACGAAACTTACAACAACTATCGAATATAGGCTTAGAAGAAGTGGAGAATAGTCATTGATACGCTACACCACGAAGGAACCCTATCAGTTTCCCCACACTTACTCCGATAAAAGTGGTTAGCGCAATAAATAAAATAACTTGAACATAAGAGTGATAACTGAGAATGACTTAATAAAAAAAAGCCAGCAATGATGCTGGCTTTTCTCTCTCTTAGTCTTGAGCGACTTTCACGCGAATCTTGCTTTTCGCTACGCTGGTCATGTTCAGCGCTTCCAGTGCAGCAATCGCTTCTGCTTCATCTGGCATGATCACAAAGCCGAAGCCTTTTGATAAACCGGTTTCTTGATCAAGAACCAATGTACACAGTTCCACTTTGCCGTGCTCAGAGAATAGTGCACGCATGTCTTGCTCAGTCGTTTGACGAGCCAAGTTTCTTACTAAAAGTTTCATAATGAACCTAGTGATTTGAATAACCATGCAATTCTCTCAGGTTCTTCCAAGCAAACCAAGTGAATAATATTGTGCGAACAACTAGATCATTCTAAGTACATCTGTTTAAATGATTTTTCGTTTATTTTTCACCCAAAGGAGAGCAGGAATGGAGACGAAACGTCTTAAGCTAATCCCCGCTTGTTTAGAGCGTGCAGAAGAAGCACATCAAGCGGTATTACGAAGCCAAAAGACACTCGAAGTGTATCTTCCTTGGGTACCACATGTGCTCACACTAGAGGCCATGATTGAGGGAACAGAAAAAGCCATCGCGAACTTTGAAAATTTCGAAGAGGAGTTACGTTACTTCATCATTGAAAAAGAGAGTGATCGCTTAATTGGTGCCGTTGGCTTAATGATTAAAGATCAGGAAGTACCCTCATTTGAAATCGGTTACTGGCAGGATGATAGCGCTGTAGGGAATGGCTACATTTCCGAAGCGGTGCTTGAACTAGAGCGCTACGCGTTTGAAGATCTTGGTGCGAGGCGCATTGCTATTACTGCAGATTCAACCAACCTAAAAAGCCGCGCCGTCGCAAAGCGTTGTGGTTATGACTTTGAGGGTGAGCTTAGACACGATAGTGTTTCTACCTCAGGAGAACTGAGTAACACGGTAGTTTACGCCAAAATCCGTCACTAAAAGCAAAAAAGCCCGCGATGAACGCGGGCTTTGTTTTTATTTGAGAGGAATCAGTCTAGCTCAAGCACTTCTTGCGCTGCACCACCAGTCAACTTACTTACAACAACGATCGCAATCGTTGAGAAGATGATACCTGGTACGATTTCGTACACATCGAACCAACCGCCTGTTAGCTGTTTCCAAACAACGATAGTCACGCCGCCAATTAGGATACCTGCTAGTGCACCGTTACGGTTCATGCCGCTCCAGTAAAGGCTAAGCACAACTGCTGGACCAAACGCAGCACCAAAGCCTGCCCAAGCGTAAGATACAAGACCAAGAACAGAGCTGTCTGGCGTCATTGCTAGGAATAGCGCGATAAGAGAAATAACGATAACGCCTACACGACCAATCATGACCACTTCTTCAGACGTTGCATCTGGCTTAATCACTTGCTTGTAGAAGTCTTCTGCAAGAGCTGATGAAGAGACTAGAAGCTGTGAATCCGCAGTACTCATTACCGCCGCTAGGATTGCCGCCAATAGGATACCTGCAATCACCGGGTGGAATGCCGTGTTCACCAATAGCATGAAGATTTTCTCGCCATCATCAACCTGTGTACCAGGGTGACCAGTTACCCATACTAGACCAACAAGACCAACCAACATTGCACCCGCCATAGAAAGCGTAGTCCAACCCACAGCGATACGACGCGCTGTTGTTAGGTCTTTGTTTGAACGAGAAGCTTTGAAGCGCGCTAGGATGTGCGGCTGACCAAAGTAACCAAGGCCCCATGCCACCAAAGAGATGATCGCAATAGCAGATAGAGGCTCACCTTTTACGTCGTTCCAAAGCGTTAATAGCTCTGGGTTGATGTTGTGCATGTCCGTCGCTAGTTGACCTAGGCCACCATCCATAACGGCAACAGGCACGATCATTAGCGCCGCCGCCATCAATAGACCTTGTACCAAGTCCGTCCAAGAAACCGCTAGGAAACCACCAAATAGCGTGTATGAAACCACGCACACCGTACCAATGATAACAGCAATGCTGTAATCCAAACCGAATACGGTCTCAAACAGTTTCCCCCCAGCTACCAAGCCTGAGCTGGTGTAGAAAAGGAAGAATAGAAGAATGAAGAACGCAGAGATTGTCTGAATCAGTTTCGACTTATCGTTAAAACGACGTGATAAGAACTCAGGTAGAGTCAGCGCATCAGTTTGGATACTATAAGTACGAAGGCGTTTTGCACTGATTAACCAGTTTAGCCATGTACCCACAAGCAGACCACCTGCTAGCCAGAATGCTTCAATACCTGCTGCATACGCATACCCCGGAAGACCAAGTAGCAACCAGCCACTCATGTCTGATGCGCCCGCGGAAAGTGCCGCTGGCCATGGACCAAGGCTACGACCACCTAGGAAGTAATCAGATGAATTGGAAGTTCTCTTATACGCGTAAACGCCAATGGCAACCATAATTAGTAAGTACGCCACGAAAGTGGTCGTGATAGCAAAGCTATTTTCTATCATTTGATAGTCCTCGTTATAATTATTTCCTTCCTTGCCCTCTTTGATACTTTGCCATCGCAGCAATACATCAAAGCAAGAGATACCAATCCGGATAAGCTCTCAGGCTCTTTTGATTCAGATTGGTATCGCAAGTCAGGTTAGTGGGAGTCGCTCCCCAATTCGAGTAGAGTCGCGTTACCGCCCACTGCTGTAATATTTATCGTTCGAGTACGCTCGGTAATGAAGCGCAACGACAGATGAGGATCATGAGCCAATGTCGGTGACTCTAAATCCGTTTCAGAAACTAAGCCGACGATGGCACCGTCACGCTTAGCCAGTTGCAGGTTAAGCACGTGCTCAACCTGTAAATGCCCAACATAACCCACACTACGTACGTCACTGTCTAACAACGGGGAAGACGCATCGTACGCAACCACTTGGACTAAGTTAGATGGGAAGTTTGCTGACGCCGCAGCATGCTTAACCAATTGATTAAGATCTGCATTGTCACTGCAAATCACCACACTGTTGCCTGCAATCAAAGCACAGGTGATCATTGCAAATGTGCTGTATAGTGCGTTCTCTTTGTGCTCTAGGTTGTTTTCACAAACAACCAAAGCCACACCGCGACCCGCTGTATACAGCTCGTTAGTTTCACCGGTAGGACCCACTAACTGATGAGTTTCTGCCAACAGAGACGACGCTTGCTGTAAGTGGTAAGACACCACTTTGCCAACCACGCCATGCTGCTCTTCAATGGCAGATTTAAATGCCAGCAAATGCTCGCATTTGTAGTCAAAATCGGTCAGATTCCACTGCTCCCACGCAGAGAATGCATCTTTAAAAAACGTTATCTGATGAACCATAATGCGACTCCTTACGCCTTCTCTGCTTGAACAAGGTGTTGTTTAGTAAAGCGGTATAGGTAGTGAGGACCACCGGCCTTCGGACCCGTACCCGACAAACCTTGACCACCGAATGGCTGAACGCCAACGACCGCACCGACCTGATCGCGGTTGATGTAGCAGTTACCCACACGAGCGTGTTTTTCAATCCAACGGTAAGTGGTTTCGTTACGGCTGTGGATGCCCATTGTGAGACCAAAACCAGTTTGGTTGATTTGCTCAACCACATTTGGCAACTCAGACGCTTTAAAGCGAACAATGTGCAAGATAGGACCGAATTGCTCTTCTTTCAGAACATCAATGCCCGAGATTTCGAACGCACTTGGTGATACAAAATCACCGTGCTGACACGCTTCATCCAACTGCAATTGAGCAACTTTGGTTTGCGTACTTGTCATGTGCTCTAGGTGAGCAAGGAGTTTGTTCTTTGCATTGATGTCGATAACCGGACCCACATCGGTTTTGTGTAGGTAAGGAATACCAACATGCAGTTCATTCATTGCACCTTGGATAAGGTTGATGATGCGATCCGCAACGTCTTCTTGAACGAACAGAACGCGCAGGGCAGAACAACGTTGACCAGCAGAAGCGAAAGCGGAACGAATCACATCACGCACAACTTGCTCTGGTAGCGCCGTACTATCCACAATCATGGCGTTTTGACCGCCAGTTTCAGCGATAAACGGGACTGGCTTAGCGCTGCGCTCGGCAAGCGTCACGTTGATGCGCTGTGCCGTTGCTGTCGAACCAGTGAATGCCACACCTGCAATCGCATCGTGAGAGGTTAGTGCATGACCAATTTCACCACCACGACCCGGCAATAGCTGAATCACACCTGCCGGGAAACCAGCTTCTAACATCAATTCGATCGCACGCGCCGCAATTAAGCTAGTTTGCTCAGCGGGCTTAGCCACAACTGTGTTACCTGCAACCAATGCCGCTGTGACTTGACCAAGGAAGATCGCTAATGGGAAGTTCCATGGACTGATACAAACGAATACGCCAAGCCCTTCGCGGCTAGAAATGCGTTTCACGCCATCAAAACCATCTAGCTCAAACGGCTGAAGATTTTGCGCTTGCTTTGCGTAGTAACGACAGAAGTCGACCGCTTCACGCACTTCATCAATGCTGTCATGGATAGTCTTGCCCGCTTCTTGGTGACAAATCGCCACCAGCTCAGCCAAGTTTTCTTCCATCAGATCCGCAAGCTTATCTAGGCACGCCGCTTTTTGTTCAATTGCAGTACCTTTCCACTCTGGGAATGCAGCATCAGCCGCTTCGATTGCAGCGGAAACATGATCAAGGCTTGCAAAAGCCACCTGACCCACTTCAATACGACGATCGTAAGGGGCAGTAATGATCTCTGCGGAGTTTTCCTTGATCATGCTTTCGGCATGTTTTTCGCCGTTGATGATCGGACCCGCAGTCCAATTCTGGGTTAGGAAGCTTTCAACCTGCGCTTCAAACGGCTTCGCTTCGCTATCGATATCAACGTTCACACCGTGCGAGTTTTTGCGCTCTGGGAAGATGCCGGTTGGCATTGGAATTTGACCGTTGTGCAAGGTCTCAAACGAGGTCAACACATCAACAGGGTGATGCGTCAGCTCTGAAATCGGACAACGCGCGTCCACCAAACGATGCACAAACGAACTGTTCGCGCCGTTTTCTAGTAAGCGACGAACCAAGTAAGGCAGTAGATCCGCATGGCTACCGACTGGCGCGTAAATACGTACTGGCTGACCATAAGTGTCCATCACATGGTTATAAAGCGAATCGCCCATACCATGCAGACGTTGGAATTCGTAATCTTTGTGCTCTGCCATTACAGCAATCGCCGTAACAGTGTGCGCGTTGTGACTAGCAAACTGCGGGAAGATATTACCGCGCACGCCTTCACTCAGTAGGAAACGCGCACAAGCTAAGTAAGCAACATCCGTCGCTTCTTTGCGCGTGTAAACTGGGTAGTTCTCGTAACCTGCTTGTTGTGACCACTTGATTTCGCTGTCCCAGTACGCGCCTTTTACTAGACGAAGCGGGATCAAATCACCCTGCTCTTTCGCTAGACCGTTTAGCCATACCAATACAGGCAATGCACGTTTCGAGTAGGCTTGAACTACCAGACCAAACTTGCCCCAGCCTTTCAAAAGGTCGCTGCGGTACAGTTTTTCAAACAGTTTTAGTGACAGCTCAAGACGGTCCGCTTCTTCTGCGTCAATAGTAATGGCAACATCCACTTCGATAGCGCGCTTGAGCAGTTGCGTTAAGGTGTCGTAAAGCTCTGTCATCACGCGTTCTTCATTCGCCACTTCATAACGTGGGTGAAGTGCAGAAAGCTTGATAGAAACAGAAGGTGCAGGGCTTGTATCGCTACCGTACGTTTCGCGACCAACGGCTTCAATCGCCATTAGGTAGTCTTTGAAATACTTGCTTGCGTCTGCCGTGGTTAGCGCCGCTTCACCCAACATATCAAATGAGTAAGTGAAACCTTTGTCGCGCATTGGGCGACCGTTCTTCTGCGCTTCTTCAATCGTACGACCACGTACAAACTGATGACCCATGATCTTCATTGCCTGATACATGGCTTTACGAATCACAGGTTCTGAGAATTTGTTCACCAGACGGTTTACAGCCTGACCTGGGCTCTGGGTTACTTGCTCACCAAGGTCAATCACTTTACCCGTTAGCATTAAGCCCCAAGTTGACGCGTTTACGAAAACCGAATCAGAACTCTTAAGATGAGATTTCCAGTCAGCAACGCTTAACTTGTCTTTAATCAGTGCATCCGCTGTCGCAGAATCCGGAATACGCATCAATGCTTCTGCAAGACACATCAGCAAGATACCTTCATGAGTATCTAAGCTGTATTCCAGCAGTAGCGCATCAATCATCTGAATTGACTTCTTATCCGCACGGATGGCTTCGATAAGCTGGGTTGTTTGGGTCGTGATTGCCGATTTTTCTTCCGCTGTCGGCGTCGCTAGTGGCAATAATTGCTCTAGCCATTGAGACTCGTCCACCATGTACAATGGCGAGATCAGTGACCACAACTTATCAAGCGGCTGCTCGATAAATTCCGGTGTTAACACATTCGTTGCAGTAAACATGCGTTTTCCTCAATCTCTCTCCTCGAAAACCGCTTCGAGGATCATCAATGGCTGGCAGTGTATTTTGAGCCCGAGAAGAATACTTGTCAAAAACTCCGAGCTTTTTGCTAAAAACTCGCTTTTATAACAAAACATCTACATAGTCACACGCAATTACATAATATATTGTGTTGTAAAAATTCATCTTTGCCTGTCATTTACAACAAAGACAGATAGGTTTTGAGCAATTTTTGTTTGAATAAGAAGGATTTAGATTGCGCTTTTGTGAGGAACGGACAAAAACAATGAAAACTTTCGGAGAATTACGCAAAAAAGTTCGACTTTCCTGTACAAAACGCAAGCACAAAAAAGCCGCGACTCATGCGCGGCTGTCATCATATAAGCAACTATACCAATATAATTAGCCAACCTGTTTCTTATACTGAGAAGGCGATAACCCTTGTAAACGAGTAAAAGTATGCGTAAAGGTACTTTGGCTCGAGAAACCAGTAAATTCAGCAATTTGTCCAAGCGTAAGGTGACCTTGTTCAATTAAGTCACGCGCCATATCAATACGTTTACCTAGCACATACTGATGCGGCGTAATGCCCATCTGATCTTTAAATAAACTGTGGAACTGGCTTTCGCCCAAAAACACACTGCCCGCCAGCTGCGCCACACTGATTTTGTGGCTCAAGTGCTGCTCGATGTAACGGTCAATCGCATCCAGATCAAAGCGAGACTCTTTCCTCGACGTTTCAAATGCTGAGATATGACGCTGCATCAGAGCGATCACAGTATCGTTACACGCACGGCTTAGCAGTAGGTCATCTGGGTGATTACGCATCTCTTGCACCAGCATCTGAATCAGCTTTTGGATTTGACCATCCAACTGGAAGTAAAGATGAGAACGCTCTAGATTGTTGATTTTCTGCAGCATCTCGGAGTCATCATTGGCTGGCTTTGGCATATTGAGCACCAAAATATCTGATTGATGAATCACGCCGCCGAAAGCATGATCAGAAGACGCTGTTACGATACAACCTTGTCCCGGACCAACCAGATTGCCCTGTCCACGCACTTCAAATTCCGCTTGCCCTTTCAAGCCGATCACGATCTGGGTGTAAGCATGATCATGGCATTCCATATAAGACGGAAGCGTGATCAATTCTGCTGGCTTAGGCAGCATGATCTCTTTATGCAGCGGGGCTTTCGGGTTATCTGGGTTACTCATTTCAACAGTCGTCTTTACACGGTCAGCTTACACCTTGGCATCATATACCTTCTCGGTTGGGTTGCAACTCCTCCCCGAGTCAATCGCACAAGATCAAACCAACACGAATCAAGGCTCTCTACATGATCATAGTTCCGGAACGATGATCATGTAAGAGTAACTTACGGTCAATGTGCAACCAATTTTTTTAACAAAAACGGGCAGATAGCAAAAATTACCAAAGGTGAGACAAACACTTAGCAAAGATCCTAGCAATGAAAATGCACATTAATGTAAAAGGTAAGATGAAAATTACGATCGAACGCGCACGAAATGCCCGAAAAACAGTGGCATAGAGGGATTTCCCCCCTTACTAACCTCTTCTCGATTCAATACATTAGACCTCGAGCTCTAGGATGCATACGACCCTGAGCTCATCGGTATCTACTTGATACCTCTAACTTACTTAGCAGACCCTCACTACGTAATTTAGAACCTCTTCTACACGTCGACAAGATTATATCTTGTGTTGCCAGCCCGTCTTCAGGCTGGCTTTTTTTTGTCTATCGCCAATGAAAACAATGGCATAAGCTGCTAATATATCGGACATCTCACTGTATCCTGACGTTAATTATCACGCAGAGCTATCTTGATAGACCTTCTCTCTTCCAGTTCTATCTGGCGCGATTCTCGAAAGCATGATCAAGGTAATGCGATAATGTAAACGCAGGCAAAGCAAAGTGAGGGAACGACCTGTAATCATGCAGGCGATATAGCAGTAGTGAGTCCCTTGTGAATATTCCAGTCAATACCATAGAACAGTCGCTCCTTCGACAGCTACCGGGTTGTTGGGGGTGCAAAGATAAAGATTCGGTATTCCGCTATGTGAATCAGGAATACGCCGAGTTAATTGGGTACGATTCGCCCGAAGCTTGTATCGGTAAGACAGACTTCGAAATGGCTAGCCCTACCATTGAGTGCGCCCAAGACTTTCAAGAACAAGACAAGCATGTGATTGAAACCGGCGAGTCGCTGAAGATCCTTGATATACATCCTTATCCAGATGGCCATTGGCGCGCGCACATTTTTACCAAGACACCTTGGAGAGATGAAGACGGCAACATCATTGGCACCATCTTTTATGGTCGCGAGCTAACGGATACCGCTGTGATTGAAGTCGGCTATTGGGTTTGCCGAGCTATTGGTGGTGCACCAAATCAACATTCTATCTTCCGTTTTTCTAATCTTAAACCTGAGCCAGAAAAGCTGACCTGCCGCGAGCAAGAAACGCTGTTCTTACTGCTCTATGGTAAGAAACCGCAATTTATCTCTCAGGTGATGGGGATTTCAACCAAGACAGTAGAAGGGCATGTCGCTCGTCTGCGCACCAAATTTGAAGCCAATAGTAAGAACGAGCTTATCGATAAAGCGATGGAAGCAGGTTACGGCTCCATCGTGCCAAAGACGCTGCTTAAACATCAGTTGTCTGTTGTTCTCAACGGCGAACGTTGAACTTCCAAACTAGAAAACAAAAACACCGCCCATTGCGGCGGTGTTTTTTATCTCGTCATCGAAGTGACTACGGCGCAAGACGGTCGATGTCCCACTCACCTTCTTGATTTGAGAACAAGAAGCGGTCATGCAGACGGTGTTCACCGCCTTGCCAGAACTCAATGCTTTGTGGCTTAACGCGGAAACCACCCCAGAAGGTCGGCATAGGAATCTCACCTTTAGCAAACTTCTGCTTCAGCTCTAAAAACTTACCTTCCAATACGCCACGTGCAGAGATACGGCTGCTTTGCTTGCTCGCGATCGCTGCTAATTGGCTCTCTTTCGGGCGAGAAGTGAAGTACTTCATGTTCTCCATCGGCGTTAGCTTTTCTGCCACGCCCGTGATGTGAACCTGACGCTCAAGGGGATGCCATGGGAAATGCAGGCTGATGTTACTGTTGTGCTCAAGCTGCTGCGCTTTACGGCTGCCCAAGTTGGTGTAGAACACAAAGCCATCTTTATCGACACTTTTTAGCAGCACGATACGTTGAAACGGCATGCCGTTTTCGTCCACTGTTGCGACCGTCATCGCCGTAGGATCCGTTAGCCCCGCTTGTACCGCTTGCTCTAACCATAGGTTAAATTGATCAATCGGATCTGCTTTTAAATCTTTACGACGCAGGCCACCTTTTGTGTACTCACGACGAATATCAGCAAGTTCCATCTTCACTCCTTCACTCGTTTTTGTCGATTGTGCGCCCGATACTAAGGAAATACAAGGTCGGCAAGCAAGAACCCTGATTACAGTTTTGTGCTGTGTCACGTTGTCGCAGAAGCTCACAGCATCATTAAATGCCTTTTGATAACATAGCTTTAAAAAAGTGAGCCAACCGTGAACCTACTTAACCCAAAAGCTCTGCGCCATTTTTTGTTGGTCTTGCTCGCCATCGGTTTGATCGGGCTGATGTTGACCCATAAATACGCAACCCAACATCAACATGATCAGTGGCAAAGCAAGTTACAAACTCAAGCTTCACAGGTCGCCCAAGAAATCGATTATGAATTGGCAAAGTTTGAGCAAATCCCGAACTTACTCAGCCATGATCCAAGATTGCTTGATGCCGTCAAAGTAGGCAAACCATCAGAATCACTTAACCTATTACTCGCCGATTGGTTAGCACAAAGCCTTGCTGACACCATTTACGTGCATGACAACACCGGCTTAGTTATCGCATCGAGTAACTACCAGCAAGACGACAGCTTTGTGGGCTCGAACTTTGCCTTCCGTCCATACTTTCAACACGCTTTAAATGGGGAGAAAGCTCAGTACGTTGCCCTTGGCGTACGTTCCAATAAACGCGGCTACTTTTTCTCATCCCCGCTTTGGGTTGGAGGCGAAGTCGCAGGCGTGATTACGGTTAAAGTAAACTTGGAGCAACTCGAAAAAGGTTTAACCCAAGAAAATGGTGGGTTACTGGTTACCGGTGTGCACGATGTCGTCTTCATGAGCAACTTGCCCGATTGGCGCTACCGAGCCCTATTCCCATTGTCTGAACAGGCAAAACGAGAGCTTAACCAGACTCAACAATACGGTGATACCTTGCCTCAATATCGTGGCGAGTTGACTGGGCAAAGTGGCGCGACGCAGTTTAAAAACAATCAGCTATTGGTTTCACCCAACTACCTCGCTTACGCAACAAACTTATTCGACAAAGGTTTTCGTGTTGTCGCTCTGATTAGCCAACAAGAAGTGTTTGCTGCGGTATTGCAAGCGGATGTGATTTACCTTTTGCTGTATTCGCTCGTTGGCCTAATAGCCTTAGCGTGGTTTCAAATGCTGGTCAATAAAGCACGATTAGCAAATATGAATACAAACTTGGAAGAAAAGGTCACGGAACGCACCATAGTACTGAGCCAAGCCAACCACCAGCTGCAACAAACCGTGCACCAATATGAACAGAGTCAGCAAGCACTTAAGCAAACCCAACAAGAGCTCACTCAAGCCGCGAAACTCGCACTACTGGGCGAGCTGTCTGCCAGCATCAATCATGAAATCAACCAACCACTTGCTGCACTTCGCACCTATACAGAAAACTCTCAACGTTTGATGGCGATGGAACGCTACTCTATGGTGACAGATAATCTCGGCAAAATGCTTTCTCTCAATGACACCATTGCCGAAGTTATTGCTCGTTTGAAAGTCTTTACGCGCAAAACGGACAACAACTCGCACAACGAAGTGTCCGTGCTACACGATGCGGTACAGAACGCAACGCGCATTCTGAGCAGCAAGCTGATCAAACAAGGGGTGACGCTAAAAGTGCCAAACATTGAATGCGACGTGAAACTCGCCATTCACAGCGTCGAGCTAGAGCAAGTACTGATAAATCTCTTCCATAATGCAGCCCAAGCGATGGAAGGACACTGTGTCGATCCACAAATTTCGATCGCGATACAATGCAATGAAAGCAACTGCGATATTCTGATTTCCGACAACGGACCTGGTATGTCAGAACAAGCATTAGCCAAAGTATTCGATCCATTTTTCACCACTAAACCTGAGGGACTTGGGCTGGGTTTAACCATTTCAAAACGTATTTTAGAAAGCTATCAAGGCTCTCTCAGTGCTTACAATCACAATGCTTACAATCGTAGTGCTTTCAGTGATATAGATACGCAATCCCAGCAGTCAGGCGGCATGACCTTTATTGTCAGCGTGCCTTTAGTCCCACCTCGTCCTGCAGAGGAACACTCTCATGCATAATCCCGTTTTCTTTGTTGATGATGAACCCCATATCCGTGATGCGGTTACTCAAGCGCTATTAATCGAAGGGATTGACGTCACTTGCTTTCCAAACGCAGTTGAAGCGATGAAGAGTGGTGCGTACGATTTTCTCGAAAAACCCTTCTCTACCGAACAGTTACTTAAGTCACTTAATAACGCTGGCGACAAGTTGGCCTTATTACAAGAAAACGTCTGGCTTAAAAAAGAACTCGACATGCAAACCCATGTTGGTCCCAAGATGATTGGTCACAGCCAAGCCATGGTCGACATTCGCCGTACCTTGATCAGCACTCCGCTCCACCAACCGCTGATTTTTGTCGGTGAAGATGGAACAGGAAGAAGACTGGCTGCGCAGTTTGCTCACGATATTCACGCCACACCGGAAAATGAATTGTTCATTACTTCTGGCGATGATTTGTACGAACTTTCTCTCGATGCACTAGACAAAGCCGTACATCATCTTACGGACGGTAAAAGCCATTGCAGTCTGTACCTGCACAGTGCAGAACACATCTCGACAAAACAGTGGCAATGCTTATTTGAACACCCAAAACTGCAACGTGTCTTTGGTGCAGCCAACACAGTCGACAAAGGCATTGAAAGCTCAGTAAAGATGATTCGTATGCCAAGCTTGAATGAACGCAAAGAAGACATCGGTCCCCTATACAAACACTTTGTGCGTCACGCCGCGAGTCGCTATCAACTCCAACCCCCTCAGATTAGTCTCGATGAGGTAAAACTGGTTACGGAACTCGATTGGCCTGAAAACATCAAACAATTGAGGCAATTTGCGGAGTTAAGAGCGCTAAAACCCGATGTGTTTCGTATGGAGGATTGGAGCAGTGAAAAGAGCATCGAAATCCAAAGTATGACTCAACGCACAGAACACTTTGAATACTGCTTGTTGTTTGACGCCTTGCAACGACACAGAGGCAGACTCAAAGAGGTTCAACTAGAATTACAAGTGTCGCGCAAAACCTTGTATGACAAACTAAAAAAACATCAGTTGGACAAAACACATTTTAAGACATAATAAACAAACTGATGCTTATCCTGCACACATTTTTATCAACCAAACATGCTGACATACTCGACTAATAATAATAACATCAAAAGTTAAGCCGTCTTTATATTACAAGGAATGTGATGAGCCGAGACAACTACAACAAACTGAGCAGCGACGAGCTTGAATTTATCGATGACAAAACCGCTGCTTTGCTCTTAAACACACCAAATAGTGCCCGCTTAATGCTGTGGATGATGGTGCTGTTTTTTGTAGCGGCGATTGGCTGGGCATCTTGGGCTGAGATCGACAAAGTGACCGTAGGCCAAGGCAAAGTCATTCCATCTTCTCAAATCCAAGTAGTGCAGAACTTAGAAGGTGGCTTGGTCAAAAAGATATTAGTTAAAGAGGGTCAAAAAGTTCAGAAAGATCAGCAGTTGCTGCTGATTGACGACACCCGCTTCCGCTCTGACTTTCGTGAACGTGAACAGCAAGTTGCCAACTTAACCGCTTCAGTACTGCATCTTTCAGCCTCAATCAACAGTGTCAAAGTTAATCGTAACTTTGACGACAGCAACTGGAAAAAAAATGTCGTTATCGACTATAGCAAACTGACATTCCCGCCAACACTTGAAGAGAATCGTCCTCGCCTGACTCAACGCCAGAAAGCAGAATACCGCGAAGACTTGGATAACCTGCGCAACCAAATTTCGGTCATAGACCAACAAGTTAAGCAGAAACAACAGGATCTGGTGGAGATTCAAGCGCGTGTGGGCAACCTTCGTCAAAGCTATCGTTATGCAAAGAAAGAACTGGATATCACCAAACCTCTGGCTGATGAAGGTGTCGTACCTAGAATTGAACTCTTAAAGCTTCAACGTCAGGTGAACGACACCCGTCGAGAAATGACGTCTAGCGAGTTGAAGATCCCTGTCATCAAATCGGGCATCCGTGAATCGATGCTCAACCGTATCGATGTCGCGTTGAAATTCCGCTCCGAGCAACAAGAAAAACTCAACAGCACACAAGACCAGCTCTCAGCACTAGTCGAATCAGCGGTAGGCTTGGAAGACCGAGTGAACCGAACTGTGGTGGTTTCTCCAGTAACGGGCACCATCAAGACATTGAACGTCAACACCGTCGGTGGCGTTATCCAGCCGGGTATGGACATCGTAGAAATCGTGCCGACCGAAGACACCTTATTAGTGGAAGCGAAGATCGCGCCGAAGGACATCGCTTTCTTGCGTCCAGATCTTCATGCGATTGTGAAATTCACTGCGTACGACTTCACTAAATACGGCGGCTTGGAAGGAGAGTTGGAACACATCAGTGCCGACACCACACAAGACGAAGAAGGCAACAGCTTCTACATCGTCCGTATACGCACAGAGAAAACCAGTTTCGGACAAGATGCGGACTTACCTATCATTCCAGGTATGACGGCATCTGTTGATATCATCACAGGGAAACGAACGGTACTAGAATATCTACTCAAGCCGATTTTGAGCGCCAAAACCAACGCACTGAAGGAGTAAGTGTTTGCAAGGTACAAACAATGTGTTCTTATATGATGACAAGTGGTTAAATAAAAAGCACTTTTCTCACCAATGAACCCATTTCAAGGGTACACTTGTAATGTGAGTCGAATATGCCATCCAAATTGAAGCGTAAAGTTACATTATTAATCAGCATCAGTTGTTTTTCGTTCCAAATTGGGGCGCTCAACAGCAAAGAGCAACGATGGGTCGATACGGTCACTTCAGTTTATGGTGAACGCGCAGGGCAGCGCGTCAAAACATGGCGAGAGAATTTGGATTCCTTACAAGTCCAGAGCAACAACAAGAAACTCTCCGATGTGAACAACTTTTTTAACCAACTCTATTTTGTCGATGACATCAATTTGTGGGGCAAAAAAGACTATTGGGCAACACCACTCGAGTTTATAGGCAGTAATGCCGGTGATTGTGAAGACTTCACGATAGCGAAGTATTTCTCATTGCTCGAACTCGGAATCCCAGATTCAAAAATGCGCTTGGTCTACGTAAAAGCGATTAGACTAAATCAATTTCACATGGTGCTGGCGTATTACCCAACACCAAGCTCTGAGCCGCTCATCCTCGACAATCTCAACCCAGAAATTGTTCGAGCTTCCAAGCGTAGCGACTTACTACCGATTTACAGTTTTAATGGTAAAAACTTGTGGCTAATGAAGTCTTCTGCCAGCAGTGGAGAGCTAGCAGGAAAAGCCTCACGTTTGAGCCTTTGGAATGACTTACGCTCGCGCGAACGTAAGTTGCAGTTAAAGAAACCTAAAATTAACTATGACGAGTGAAAAACATGACCCTATATAAGAAGCTTGTAGTGGGAATGGTTACGGTCTTTTTACTTTTGATGGCATCAGTATTCGTAATCCAGTTCAACACTACTCGAGACAGCTTGGAGCAGCAGCAACGTTCAGAGGTCAACAACACCATTAACACCGTTGGTTTGGCACTGGCACCGTATCTAAAAGACAAAGATAAGGTCGCCGTTGAATCCGTGATTAATGCGTTGTTCGACGGCAGTACTTATTCTGTCGTACGTCTCACCGCGTTAGATTCCGATTACCAAATTGTACGTTCATACCCGGTGAAACCGACGAGTGTGCCGCAATGGTTTATCGATTTAAATCTGTTCAAAGCCATTCACGATAAACGCGTGGTAACCAGCGGTTGGATGCAGCTTGCAGAGGTAGAAATCATCAGCCATCCAGGTGCAGCATACGACCAGCTGTGGCAAGGCTTTGTTCGCCTGCTGACTGCGTTTGGCGTTATCTTCCTTGCTGGTCTAGTGGCGATTTCTTACATCCTACGTCGCTCACTCAAACCTTTAGCGGCCATCGTGAAGAAAATGCACGAGATTGCTAACAACCAATTTGGCGACCCACTGGCTCGTCCAAAAACCAAAGATTTGATCGCAGTCGTCGACGGCATCAACTCAATGTCGGCACAAATCGAACTGTCATTTAAAGAACAGGCAAAAGAGGCGCAGCGTCTGCGTGCTCAAGCTTACCTGGATCCAATCTCCAAACTGGGTAACCGCTCGTTCTACATCAACCAAGTTGATCAATGGCTGGCAGAGCAAACGCAAGGGGGTATCGCGCTACTCCATGCTGAGTACATTGGTGACATTTACGAGACCAAAGATTACCAACGCGCCGATGCCCACGTGAGAGAGTTATCTCAACGTCTCAAGAACACCATCGATGTACCGGGAGCAACCATTGCTCGTCTGTCTAGCGACGAATTTGGTCTACTATTCCCGCACATGGATGAGAGCGAGTTGCGCATTCTCGCTGACAGCATCGTCAACTGTGTGAATGGCCTTAATACCGATCCTACTGGCATGGCGAAACCAAAAGCATCACTGGGTGTCGCGCACAGTAAAGATCAGAAAACTCGTACAGAAGTGCTATCGATGGTGGATAACGCCCTATCGAAAGCCAAAGCGCAGCCAGATAAAGCTTACGGCTTCGTGGGTGGTGAAAACACCTCGAACCTAATGGGTAAACAGCAATGGAAAGCGCTGGTTGAAGAAGCGATTCACAGCGATTGGATCAAATTCCGCTTCCAGTCTGCGAAGAACACTTGGGGTAAAGTGTTCCACAATGAGGTGTTCTCAAGCATCGAAAAAGATGGTGAAACCTACCGTGCGAACCAATACTTGTTTGCTCTTGAACAGTTAGAAGCAACCAACATCTTCGACCAATACGTCATCGAGTCGATGATCAAGATGCTTGAAAGTGGCGAACTAAAAGAACCAGTAGCCATCAACATTGCCCAAAGTAGCTTATCTCAGCCCTCATTCATTCGTTGGACCACCAGCATGCTAGAGAAGCACTCAAAAGTGGCTCCAATGCTGCACTTTGAGCTTCCAGAAGCGTGTTTCATTGACCATCCGCACCACACTGCTCTGCTGTGTAATGCGATTCGTCAAGCGGGTGCGGAGTTCGGTGTTGATAACTACGGCCGTAACTTCCAGTCACTTGAGTACATTCAGGAATTCCGCCCGAATTACGTAAAACTGGATTATCTGTTCACCCACAACTTGCACGACGAGAAACAAAAATTCACGCTGACATCGATTTCTCGTACCGCTCACAACTTGGGTATTACGACGATTGCATCGCGTGTTGAAACACAGATTCAGTTGGATTTCCTAACCGAGCATTTCGTTGAAGTCTTCCAAGGCTTCATTGTCGACAAGGAATAACGAAGGTACACCAAGGATGAAAGACCCTTTACTGAATTCGCTCATTTACGTTAGCCGATACTTCGGGCTAGCCAACTCACCGGAAGCGCTGATTAACGGCCTTCCGCTCTCTGATGGCAAGCTCACTCCGTTTCTGCTACCACGAGCGGCGGAAAGGGCCGGATTGGTTGCCAAGGAAAACCGTGCAGAATTAGACAAGATCTCGAGCCTGATTCTGCCGGCTATCTTACTTCTAAAAGGTGGGGATTCTTGCGTTCTCAATAGCATCGATGTTGAGAAACAAGAAGCTGAAATCACCAACCTAGAAAGCGGAATGGTGCCTATCTCCATCCCGCTAGAAGACCTACTTGAGCAGTACACTGGTCGCTACTTTTTAGTTAAAAAGCAATTCCGTTATGACGAGCGCTCTCCCGAAGTGCTCAAAACCAAAGAAGGTCACTGGTTTTGGTCAACCTTGTGGCAATCGAAACGCATCTACCGCGATGTACTTATCGCTTCTCTCCTCATCAACATCTTTGCCATTGCAGCACCAATGTTCACTCGCTTGGTGTACGACAAGGTAGTACCAAACCTCGCGTTTGAGACTTTATGGGTGTTGGCGAGCGGTATCTTCGTGGTGTTCCTGTTCGACTTCTTACTCAAATCGCTGCGTAACTACTTCATAGACGTTGCGGGTAAAAAATCCGACATCCTGATTTCCTCCAAGCTGTTTAGCAAAGTGATGGGTATCCGAATGGAGTCCAAGCCACCTTCAGTGGGTGCTTTTGCTCGACACTTGCAAGAGTTCGAATCCATTCGTGAGTTCTTCACCTCGGCCACGGTAAGTGCGCTAATTGACTTACCTTTCGCAATTTTGTTCCTAGTCATCATCTGGCTGATGGCGGGCGATCTGGTATACGTACCAATGATTGGTGTGGTGATTCTGATGATTCACTCGGCGCTGATTCAAGGTCCACTTCGCCGCTCGATTGAAGAAGGTTCTCGCCTTGCTTCACAGAAATACGCCAACTTGATTGAGAGCTTATCTGGCTTAGAAACGGTGAAAATGCTAAGTGCACAAAGCCAATTCCAATACCGTTGGGAAGAAGCCGTTGCGCACATGGCAAACTGGAACATCAAGAGCCGCCGTATCACCGACAGTATTCAAAACGCAGCGGGCTTTGTGCAGCAAAGTAGTAACGTCGGCATGATCATTCTAGGCGTGTACTTGATTGCCAATGGTAACCTAACCATGGGTGGTTTGATTGCTGCAACCATGCTGAGTGGTCGAGCGATTGGTCCTATGGTTCAGCTTTCTTTGCTTTCAAGTCGATACAACCAAGCGAAATCTTCAATGACCATCATCAACCAAGTGATGGAAATGCCAGACGAGCAAGAAGAAGGCAAACGCTACATTCACCGTCCTATCGTACAAGGTAAGGTTGAGATTGACCGTGTGACCTTCCATTACCCAGATGCGCCAGTGGCATCGATTCGTGATTTAAGCCTAACGATTAATCCAGGTGAAAAAGTCGCAATCATCGGTCGTATTGGTTCGGGTAAAACCACGCTAGAACGCTTGATAATGGGTCTGTACAAGCCGACAGAAGGTCACGTGCGTATTGATGACACAGACATCGAACAGCTTCACCACGTGGACGTACGACGCAATATCGGCTGTGTACCGCAAGATTCGAATCTGTTCTTCGGTTCTATTCGCGACAACATTACCCTAGGCCGTCCGCTCACCGATGATCGCGATGTCTTAGACGCCGCCAACCGTGCAGGTGTCACCGCCTTTACTCAATCGGATCCTGCGGGTCTAGAGCGCCAAGTGGGCGAAGGCGGCGGCATGCTCTCTGGTGGTCAGCGTCAAGCTGTAACGATTGCACGAGCGTTCTTGGGTCGCCCTCCCGTACTCTTAATGGACGAGCCAACCAGCGCAATGGACAACCGTTCAGAGATGCACATCAAGCATCAACTAGCGCAGTTAAAACCAAATGAAACGCTGATTTTGATTACGCACAAAACCTCAATGCTCGATATTGTTGATCGTGTGATTGTGATGGAGAAAGGCAGCGTGATTGCTGATGGTCCGAAAGCACAAGTGCTGAATGACTTGAAGCAAGGTAAGGTTCGCGCCGTAAGCTAAAACCGCATAAGCAGAAAATCAAAGCCCCGTCGAACCCAGAGTTTTACGGGGCTTATTTATAGAGGGTTAATAAACCAAAGTAACCAAACTCTTCGAGGAATATCCAAAGCAGCACAAAACCAACAATAGCCACTAACCCCATGATGGCCCTTTCATCTTCTTCCATTGCATTCCCTCTCTGTACGTAACATCAACAAGCTACTGATCTAGATTAGCAGCTGCCGACATACCAGATATCAGGGTTCATTCCCTCTCAATTCGGAACTGAGATGCAGGTCAAAATTTGTTCAGCAATAATCGTGCTTTGCACTGAAAATAATTAATTACTTGCGAGCCAAAATCGGCTATAACTCGCGCCTTCTTAATATTCTCGAGTTGAAGAAATGAAACATTGGATACATTTAGAGCAAATCAGTCAGTATTTCACGGCTGGCTCTATCGGTTATAAAGTGTTGATGGGCGTCATCATTCTGATCGCTTATCGCTTGCTAAAGAAAATCGCCAACCGTGCGATCCTAAATTTGGCAGAAGCTAAAGGCGTAAACAAAGCGCGCTTGAGCTTTATTCAGCGCTGCTTCAACGTCGCGTTCTTGTTTTTGTTTGCTTCGCTTTTCGCCATCGTAACCGGTATTGGCTACGGCAATGTTTCACTCTTCCTATCGTCTATCTTTGCGGTATTGGGTGTGGCTTTCATCGCACAATGGTCGATTCTAAGTAACATCACAGCAAGCTTTCTGATCTTCTTTGTCTTCCCATACCGCGTCGGTGACCGAATTAAAGTCGTAGATAAAGACGAAGACATCAGTGGTGAGATTCAAGAAATCCGCATGTTCCATGTGCTGATTAAGCACGACAATGGCAACCTAATCACATACCCAAACAACTTGATGCTACAAAAAGCAGTCTTAAAGCTGGCAAAAGAAAAAGCCAAGCCTGAGGAGCCAAAAACCGCCTCACGCATTTATACCCGCAGAAAGAAATAGCCCACGAAAAAGCCGATGTAGATACATCGGCTTTTTAATATCACTTGGTGGTCAGAAATAATCCAGAGTTAATCGCGAAAAACAGTGAAGAGACAAAACGTATAAACTGAAGGTCACCACAGTATTCTTTCATGATAAAAACATGACACATCGCAGAAACCAATAGCGCCACTTTAACTAGAGGAAGCTTCTTCTTGGAGAACCTTAAATACATGCAGAAAATAGAGATGCTGCAAGCAAAGAAAAAAATCGTCACAAATTATTTATCCTATAGCGATAAGTGATGTCGAATCTAAGACACCTTCATAATCACGGGTATACATCAGCTATTTTTATTCCGCTTTCACCCTCTGATAAAGGGTCAAAAATATTGGTATGTTAATTACGAAAAAGTAACCGATGACAGCTCCCCTTGTTGCAGGGAACGTTAACCAAACACCGAAACACAGCACCACTGAGACCACGAAAGCCATTATGATTATTACTTTAATTTTGACCAGAATCGAATTAGGGAACAAAGGTAATAAGTAAACTAGTGCAAAAGGAATGAAAGCATAAAGATTGGTATTACCGTCGCTAATTGAAAGCTCGGTGTGCAGCATAACTACCAACATCAATAGTAGAAACAGTGATACGACCCTCGATAAAACGATCATCTACTCATCCTTTTTAAGATATTCCTATAACGCTTTTATACACGACATACCAACGCTACATCGCTGAACTCTACCCTTTATGCTACGAGAGCTAGCACCAATACTTCTGTAATACGTTCATTTATATACATGTTAATAGAGGGATATACTTACAAAATCCTGCTTCGGTTATATACTGATCTTGATAGATCATTTCTTTTCCTAAATATATCTGTTGTAACTCAATATTTTTTCCCTGATCATAACTAGCATCATAGGCACCGGAAGCAGTTAGTGTTGTTGTACTTAAAAGTTGTGTTTGTAACCATCTGCACATCTGTGGTGACAGGCTATCTGCATAATATTGTAGATTGCTTTTTTTATCTTTAATTATCGCAACCTTTGTCCCATTTCTCCATCCCCTAGAATCAGCACAAAGCACCTCATCCAAACTCAAGTTTACAGTCTTAAGTGTACTAGTATCAGATGTTGTACAAAATAGCCAAACTAAAAATAGGGAGAAAAACGTAAAGAGACTACCTATTTTAAAAAGTCTTACTGTTCTATTCATTATATTCTCCTATTGTTTTTATTGTACCAACGCCATCAGTCAAATTAGAGATTGAATGCTGATTACTTACCCGAACAACTTGATGCTTCAAAAAGCGGTCGTAAGACTGGCAAAAGAAAGAGCCAAGTCTGAGGAGCCAAAAACCACCTCACGCATTTATACCCGAAGAAAGAAATAACCTACAAACAACCGATGTATCTACATCGGCTTTTTGTTTGTGATGAAAGGTTATCTGTCTTTAGGAGCCTGTTTAATTTTGATTCGTCTTAAAACAGACCAGCCTTCAAAACAATTATTATCATATGCGTGAATACCAGTACTTCAGCAATAAAATGCCTATAACTCAACATTGAAAAAGTAATGAACGTAAATCAACTGATTTAGACAATAAAAAACATCACTTACATGTGTTCCTCTTTTTCAAGGAGATATACTCATCTATATACCCGACTCCACCATTCTCTATAGACTTAACCAAATATTTCATAGTCTTACATTCATTATTTTCTTTTAAGTACACCTGGCTCATTATATATAGAGGAAAAGCTGGGGCAGCATTTTTGTACTCCAGTCTTTTTTCCAGTAACCTAATAACTTCACCATGATCATAATTTTCATCATTATAGTATAGAAAGTAGGCATAATTTGCTGAAGTTATTGGGTCGTTATATTCATCTCCTTTTTTATACCAATGCGTTAAACTATCTTCAGAAAAAAACTTCTCCTCAGAGAAATGTGCCACAAGCTGTCTTATGGCGTATTTATTACCGCAATCCCCAGCAACCTTCAAGTTTAATAAAGCCTTATCGATTTTTTGTTCAAACACGATACCTCGATAATAAAACATTCCTTTAATATAGTGATAACTACACTCATCTTTATACTTTATTTCTTCAAGGTTATCGTATACATCATAGCTTGTAGTGTTGAGGACTTCACTAAAAATATCCAGATAAAGATCATTACTATATGAAAACCTACTAAATAGAATAGTAAGAATCCAAAAAACCTTTCTATTTATGCTCAAAATTAAACTCCCTGTTATTGCATTCTGATTTACAGTAATTAATTAAATCATCTAGCTTAGATATGTTATTTATAGCCTCATAGATTCCGTTACTTTCAACTACTAATTTTGTGATCACTCTAATTCTATTATTATTCGTAACTTCAGATGTGAAGCTTAACACTTCAGCCGATTCACTTAAACCAGGAATATCAATAACTGCTTCAGAACCAATTTTGTCAGGGTTATGATAACCAAAAAAAGTACAAACAACCATGCAGCCCGAATTACATTGCCTCACTCCACTATATTGCGTAAGTTGTGCTGCCTCGTACGTTGCACCACCTCTTTCTTACCAATAAACTTCAGGGCCAATTACTTGTGAACTTGCTATTCTTGGCAAACCACGAATATCCTTTTGATTCCCTAAACCATCACCACTAAATCCTTTAATAGGCTCATTCAACATCCTAAAAACTGCAGCGCTTACCGCACCATTGTAGAATTCTCCTCTAATCAAAACGGACTTGAATGTTCTCCCGGTTACCGCCCCGAAAGCAAACCGCTCAATAACAAGGTCCCCTGCGGATAAGTTAGCGATCGCGGTTACTTCAAAAACAACTACATTGCTCTTAAATCAATCAGCAAACATTTAGTTCACTCATTTCAAGCCACCTTCTTGACCTCAACCAAACTTGAGGTTTTAGCCTTATTCGCATGATTCAAAATCAACAATGAAAAAGGAACCGTTGTGTCCAAAATTGCGATTATTTATTTCTCTAAAACCGACGTTACTGGTCAGCTTGCTCGCGCGATTGCCGCAGGCGTTGAACAACAAAGCATTCAGCAGCAAGGTGAATGTGAAATCCTCTCTCACCGTATTGAAGGCAGTGAGATTATTGAGGGACGTTTTGTGAACCCTAGCCTAATGGATGAACTTGCTGAGTGCGATGCGATTATCTTTGGCTCACCGACCTATATGGGCGGCGTAGCGGCGCAGTTTAAAGCATTTGCAGATGCAAGCAGTGAATCTTGGTATTACCAAAAATGGGCAGGAAAAATCGCGGCTGGCTTTACCAGTGGTGGGGCAATGAATGGCGATCAGTCAATGACGTTGCAGTACCTACAAACGCTCGCTAACCAACACGGCATGATGTGGGTCGGATTGGATAAGATCAGCAATTCTGGCAAGCAGAATCTGAACCGATATGGCGTGCAAGGTGGCATTGTTGCTCAAGGCGGTGAAGACGGTCAGTTGCATGCCTCAGATGTTGCAACAGCAGAATATCTTGGCAAACGAGTCGCAATGCTCGTGGACAAGCTCTCTACTTGCTAGCAATAAAAAGAAGCCCCGCAAGATACATCTTCGGGGCTTCATATTTATCGCTTATTTTGAGCGCTACTTCTTAATGTAGAGGTCTTTCGAGTAGATACGACCCTCTACGTTGTTCTTGGCAAAGCCGCCGACCGTAGGACGAACCAAACGCGCTTGCATGTAGTAGTAAATCGGTGCGATTGGCATATCTGCCGCCAACAATTGCTCGGCTTGGTCATAGAAACCATGGCGCGCTTTCTCATCGGTTGCGGCCAATGCACTGTTCATCGCCTTGTCGTAGGCTTCACTGCTGTAACGCGCAAAGTTACCTGACGAACCAGAGCGCAGTAGACTCAAGAAGGTCGAAGCTTCGTTGTAATCTCCGCACCACGAGGCGCGCATCACATCAAAGTCCCCTTGTTTGCGAGCAACGAGATAAGATTTCCACTCTTGGTTTTCTAATTCGACTTTCGCGCCCAAGTTGTTCTTCAACATAGAAGCAATCGCCACTGCTATGGCCTTGTTCGATTCACTGGTGTTGTACAGCAATTTGAAATCAAGCGGTTCACCATCACCGTATCCCGCTTCTTTCAGCAATTCACGCGCCTTTTCATCACGCTGTTTTTGCGTCCATGTGCTGTATTCTGGCTGAGTCGCATCAAAGCCGGCGGTGTATTGGTGTGCGAACGTATAAGCAGGCAGGTTACCCACTTGCGTGACACCATTCGTGATCACATCACGCATCATCGAATAAGACACAGCTTTACGAACTCGCTCATCATCGAACGGAGGACGTGTTGTGTTAAACGCGTAGTAGTAAGTACAGAGTAGCGGAACCGCGGTATACGCTTGCTCGTAATCTTTCTTCAGCTTTTGCGCCATGTGGGTTGGTACATCTGAGGTAATGTCCACTTCGCCCACCGCATAGCGATTGATCGATGCGTTTTGGTTCTCAAACGGAATGTATGTCACTTCAGTGAGATGAGTATCCACGCTATCCCAGTAATTTGGACTCTTTTTCAGTTCAATGCGCTCATTCACCACCCATTTATCCAGAACAAATGCACCGTTGCCAACAAACTGCTGTGGGTCACTCCACGGCTTTTCGCTGTTCTCAACCGTTGCTTTGTGTACCGGCATCATCGAAGTGTGGTCTGTCATTGCGACAAAGTACGGCACCTTGCTATCAAGTTCGAAGCGCAGAGTATGTTTATCGACGGCGGTGATACCAAGATCATCCAGTGGCTTTTTACCTTCTGCTACGTCGGCGATGTTTTTGATCTTAGTGAGTTTGAGATACCAAACATTGGGAGAAGCGGTTTTCGGATCCACCGCACGACGCAGTGAATAGACAAAATCATCCGCTGTCACAGGATCGCCGTTCGACCATTTGGCGTCTTTACGCAGATGGAACACAAAGGTTTGGTTGTCTTTGGTTTGCCAAGATTCCGCAACACCAGGAACGATATTGCCATCGCGGTCTTGAATGACTAATCCCTCAAACAAATCACGAATTACGTGCATCTCTGGTAAGCCTTCGGCTTTTGCAGGGTCTAGCGTCGCCGCTTCTGCATCGTTTGCTCGTACTAAATGTTGTTCTGGTGCGAGTTGCACACCGTCAGGTAAAGAGTCAGCTAAAGCTGAAGCGGATAAAAATGGGGTCAATAAAGAGGAAACCAGCAACGCTGTTGAATGCTTTTTAAAATCCATATCGTTTTTCGTTCTCCTAACACGTCTTTTGAAGCAAGTACCACTATTCATCATACAAGCATTGACGAACTTTAAGTGTTCAGTTTATATCCGAGTAATCTCAAGATGCTAAGTTCAACGGCTGTAACATGAGTTACATATAGCTTGAGTGATAAATAGATACTACTCGAACAATCAGGAGATTACGGTGAGTCTAATTCCAAGAACGGAAAGAGCGGCATTTTTAATTACGCCAACATCATATGGAAAATCGGTACTGGGCGCGCCGTTGTTGTACTTCCCAGCACAAGCAGAAAGTAACTCGCGAGGCCTTATTCTCGCGGGGACACACGGCGATGAGACAGCCTCAATCGCCGGATTGTCGTGCGCGTTAAGAAGCTTGCCAGCGGAGTGTCTGAAACACGATGTGATTTTATCGATGAACCCAGACGCAAACCAACTGGGTACACGAGCCAATGCCAATCAAGTCGATCTAAACCGTGCGTTTCCTACACAAAATTGGACAGAGCACGGCACAGTCTATCGCTGGAGCTCACATACACCGGTTCGAGATGTGACAGTAAAAACAGGCAACAAAGAACAGCTAGAACCAGAAGTTGACGCACTAATTAGTTTGATTGAACTGCGCAGACCAAAATTTGTGGTCTCGTTTCATGAACCATTAGCGTTTGTCGACGACCCTGCTCATTCTGATTTGGCCAAATGGCTCGGCAAGCAATTCAATTTGCCTATCGTTGACGATGTTGAATACGAAACACCAGGGTCTTTCGGAACTTGGTGCAATGAACGCCAGCTACCATGTATTACCGTGGAATTGCCCCCGATCTCAGCAGATCTCACAATAGAAAAGCATCTCGATGCATTTATTGCTTTATTGCAGCACGATCCAGATCTTTAATTTCTAGCGATACGAAGCGATCAAGTAAGGATTTGCTTGATATCGGTACTGATATCACTGATCAACTGACGCGCGCTTTCATCTCTTTGCTGCACCAAAATAATAAACAGCAGATCCGTAATCACGTTTTGTGCCGTACGTGAAGCAATGGAAGAGCTGCGATGCTCTGTTTCATTGGCGATGGTATCAAACGTGATGTCGGCAATGTCTCTCAATCGGCTTCTCCCCGGAGCTGACAAAGCAATCACTTTTGCTCCCTGCTCTTTCGCCGCTTCCGCAGCCACCAGAATCTCTTTGCGTTCTCCTGAAAAAGAAATCGCAATCTGCACGTCTTGCGAAGAGAGCTGCACACTCAAGACAACCTGTCAGTTTCAAATGATTACTGCTTAAAATGATTGCTGTTTGAAATGCTCAATAAACGCCTGCGTTCGCTTTGGTAAATGCTCACGTTTAGGATAAAGAATATAGAGCGGTAGGATCGCATCCGTTTTCCATTCAGGGAGTAACGGCACGAGTTGCGATCGCTCTTCACCGCTAAGTTTCTCCAATGCGAATTCATCTAACATTGCAACCCCACATCCCGCAAGAGTGGCTTCTAGCATGGATTGAACCAAATTAAAGCTGAGTACACTTTGCAAAACCACTGAAACTTTTTGTTTGGTTTCCATATGATGGAAGTGCCACGTATCGAGGTTTAACGCTTCATTGCGATACACAATGTGGTCAAGCAGAGAAAGATCTTCCGGCGTAGCTATGCTTGGTTTGTTAGACAAGTACGCTTTGTGTGCGAACGGTTTACAGTGTAAAGAGCGCAGATGGTGGCCAATATAGCCCTCGGGTGGATTGTTTGTGAAGAAAAACGCCACATCAAAGCCAGACTCAATAAGATCCAAAGGCGTTTCTGAAAAGATCACTTCGAACGTCACTTCCGGATATAATTGGCGAAACTCGATCAAGGCTCGGTTCAATAACACCGCACCAAATGACGCCGATGCCGCGATGCGCAAATGCCCGGCGACTCGGTCACTTTCCATCACTTGTTCATTAATCTGCTCTGCCCCATCCATCAAGCCCTTTACTTGCTGATAAAAGCGCAGCCCATCGTAAGTTAGATTAAATTGCCTTGTTGTACGTTGAATCAACTGTACTGACAGAATCTCTTCTAACTGCCTCAATTGACGGCTCGCGTGTGCGTTTGAGCAACGCAGTTTTTTCGCCGCACCAGCAATACTCTTCTCTTCACAGAGAGCGATGTACATCGGCACGTAGCTTAGCCACTTTATTTCCATATGGTAATTATGAATCTCTAAAAATAATCTACTGGAAATAATAGAATGGCTCTACACTGCTTACAACTTAAAATTGGAACGGAGAATTACGAATGAATGCGTTCGATACTTGGTTAAAAGGGCAAGTGATCAAAGAACATGTCACCAACCCGAATATTGAGGTAGGAGATTACAGTTATTACTCGGGGTTTTATCACGGTAAAACATTTGAAGATCAATCAGTTCGTTATTTGATGGGCGACAGCGTTACCCAACAAGAGTGGCAAGATAGCGCTTATGGCGAAGTGGACAAGCTGATCATTGGCAAGTTCTGTTCAATCGCTTCTGGCGCGACCTTTATGATGGCTGGCAATCAAGGCCACCGGGTAGATTGGATTTCGACCTTTCCATTCTCTCCTGAAGAGTTTGGAGAAGATGTACAAAGCGGCTTTGAACGCGCAGGTGATACCATAGTTGGTAATGACGTGTGGATTGGCAGCGAAGCGATGATCATGCCGGGCGTGAAGATTGGAGATGGTGCCGTGATTGGTGCGCGCTCAGTCATCACTAAAGATGTCCCGCCCTACTCGATTGTTGTTGGTCACAATCATATTGTTCGCCAGCGCTTTGACGACGAATGCGTTGCCATGTTGTCAGAAATAAAATGGTGGGATTGGCCCATTAACCATATTAAACAAGCAATGAAGATAATGTGCAGCAGTGATGTACGTGCGCTTGGTGCTTACTACCAAGAACACATTGCCTAACGTTTAAAAACAAAAGCCCGTGTATCTCTCAATACACGGGCTTTTTTCAATCTTCCAATTAAAGAGTTAAATCGCGACGAAGTCTTCTTCCTCTAAATTTGCCGCCACTTTGATTTCGTATTGGTTAAAGCTAAACACACAACCGCCATGGGTGCGCTTGGTTGTCACCTGTTCGTCTCCAAATTGCACCGTAACACGGGTAAACACGCGATCTTTGGCTTCGACAATATTCTCTTCCAATGAGACCTCAAAGTCGTGCTCTGTGTGTTCTAGCTTCTGTTTAACCTGATCAAGACGCTCATTGTTTTGTGCTTTTAATACTTCGATTTGAGCTTGCTCTTCATCAGCACGCTCTGCTTTAGGTCGCTTCTTAAATTCAAGCTCCTTACGAATCACATCCATCGTGCCTTCTTGGGCGGACTTGTATTCTTCTTTTAATTTGGCAATACGCTCTTTGAATACAGCGTAACAGGCAAAAGCTTCGACTTTCGTTGCTGTATCACCTTCTACACCAAGCTGAGAACAAAGTACCTTACTTCCTACTTTGGCATCACCACCGCTTAAAGTGCCGTTTTTACCGCTGGCATCAAGTACCGTCAGGTTGCGTCCACACACAATGTCGTTATTCATACTGTGCACAGCCAGCTCTATGTCTTCGCCAGACTGCAATTCACAATACTGAGCGTAACTGGCACGAATCGATGTTTTGGTTCGAACGTGGCAACTCTTCGGCTGACCATCACTCACTGTGTGGCCAATAATGCCTTTCGCGACTTGGATGTCGCCTTCAGCTTGCACGTCCGCGGATTCAATAAAGCCACCAACGGTAATAGAGCCGGTCGCTTTAACGATCATGCCAGATTCAATATTGCCGCCAATGATGACGTTGCCTTTAAACTTAACGTGTCCGGTATTTACGCCCACACTGTTCAGACACAGCGCATTATCAACTTCAATGGTTTTGTCTTTGATGAGAGGCGTACCAGACACAGAAGCGATAAGAAGGTTAGGATCGGATTTGCTGATTTCGGTTCCTTTACCCGGTTTGATAGGGCTGTCTTTGCCTGCTTGAGGAGGAATCACGCGACCTTGCACAGTAAAGCCAGGAATACCCTTGGTAGCAGGCGTTCGACGCATGACCTCGTCGCCAATATCAACGGCGATGGTTTCACCTAAGTTACGTAAATCAATCTTATCACAAGTGGTTTGGCCTTCTTTCGGCTTGAGGATACGTTTGGTGATGTCTTTGACGAGAGGCGAAAAGATAGCGTCTTTACCTTTAGTTGGTTGTTTACCAACAGCGACGGGTTGAGTGAAGGTTTCTCCGGGTTTAAGTTGATTACTGACGACCATGACTTTTTTGAGCGCCAATTTGTTGATGCCTTTCAACACTTGCGCATGAGCAAGCGCTTGAACGATTTCAGGACCACACAAACCGCGGCCACCATAAGCGCCAGTGATGTTCATACTAGCAAGCATGTCGTTGTTCAACAGTTCAACGTCTACCTGAGCATTCTTAATCTGTGCGACGACGATGCCTTCGTATGCTTCTGCTTTACGCTCACGAACACAGTTAATAAATCGAACGACTTCAGCTTCATCAACAAATGCCTGACTCGCCTCCATCGTTTGAAGCTGCTCTGGCAATTCCTTTTGATTTAGCTCACTTTCCAGTTCAACATCTTCTGGTAGGCGGGCAAAAATCCTCGTTCTGTCTTCTGACCACTCAAGGCATATTTTCCACATAAGCAATCCATTGCTACCCATCACTTATCTCAGTCTAACCAAAATTATTTTCTGAACAAACCTCTCAATTCTCAGAATTAGGCTCACATCACTAAAGGATGCCCGGCAATTTCTGAGCTTGAGGCAGACAAACACAGAATTTCTAAATCGAGTTTGGATTCATTTATTAGCCACACTACCTAAGTTTGACTGGTACATAGCAAGCGATATATGAATAAAAGTGGAGGTATGCTTAATGGCCATACTGACTAGACTACGAATTGCTTATTTAGCTCAAATATCAATATCATTCAAAAGAACGAGTTCCCATTTACAGTGTAAATTGAGATCGTCTTTACACCTTGCCGTAGACCTTGACTAAAAAGTGCCAAATCAAAAGGGAGGATTTACAGTGTAAACCCTCCCCCTTTCAAAGCTACTTTACAGTGTAAATTACTTGCTCTGTTTACACTGTAAATTTAGCTATCAAAACTTGTAGCTCGTTTCTTATATGTGCTTCAACCTGCTTACGTCCCGGCAAGCCATATTGCTTAGCGCACTCACTCCAGTCTTTGTTTAAGAATAATTTACTGATCATCAAGTCAGACACATCAGCCAAACCACATTGCAGTAACCATTGCTGAATCCAAACAGAGACCGATTCAAAGTTATTACCACCTTGAGCATAACACTCGATTAAAGTGCGCTTCGTTAAATGGGACGGGCAAGTAGATACCGAGGTTGGTAATAGCGCGCGAAGCAAACTTGGCTCTAACTTAGGATAGGTAGACGCTGCACTCAATGGCAACAGTTCTTCGAATAGCAACTTGGCTTCGTTTATCCAAGTTTGTTGTGAGCCACATTGACGAACCATCAACAACGAGTAACACCCACTTGCCGCATCTCGCATACTTCCAAGACGAATGGATTCAAAACCAGATAGCTTCCAAAACGCAATCAGTTCTTCTGTTGCGCCAAAGCTGGTGGACAAATAAGAGATATGTGGCGCCGTAGTTTGTTCCAGCAGCTTCAACATTTGTTGGCCAATCCCCTGACCTTGCAAGTCTGGATGAACTGCAATTCGCATCACTCGCAAAGTAGAAAGCGCACCCACATCAGCGTAACCAAGTTGATTGATGAGGGTCACTGGCGTCAGATGTCCTTTCGGACGACGTTTCCCAAGCTGAATATCTTTAACGAGATTCGAATCGAGGTTGCCCTCTTCCACCGTTAACATCACCCCAACGATTTCATTATTATTCTGAGCTACGTAAATCTGGCAATGCTCATCCTGCAAAAGATGCAACAAATCATTTGGCGAAGTTTGATAATGTGCATTCACGAGTAACGCGAAGCACGTTTTCAATACGGAAGGATTAGAAATCAACGCTGACTTACGGAGATTGATTAATGAAATATCGCCAAGCTCGGCAGGTTGGCTCGGGATAAGTTCTGCATCCAATAAAAATGCTTGGTACAACCAAGATTCCAAGTTGTCATTTACTGCCCATCGAATAGGTTGTTGAAGATGACAAAGCTTCATTCCTGGTCTTTGCTTTTGTAGCCAATCGACAAACTTAAGCGTGAAGCCACGGCCACAACCTTCATAACCATGAATGGTGGTTGAGAACACGAGACGATGATATTGCTCAGTAATCTGCTTAAGCATAGGAACCGGAATGGCAGCAGCTTCATCAACCAACAACAAATCACACTCAGGTAAAGCTGAGAGTAATTCATCCGGTGCGATGAACTGAATGTAGCCCTGCCCCGCTTCTAATCGGTCTTTCTTAACGCGCTCTGCTGTTGATAGCATTCTCTGCGCGTGCTGATAAACAGGTTCAACCGCTTTGATGCTTGGCGCTGTGACGAGAATTCGTAATGGCTTTTGCTCTAGAAGATGCGCGCATGCAATACCTAGCGCGCTGGTTTTTCCTCGACCACGATCGGCGGTTAAAACTAAAGGACGTTTGCGATGCCCAGTAACCACTTTTTCGATAAAAGAAACCGCTTCAGTTTGCTCGCTATACTGGTGCGCTTTTTCCGCTTGGATGAAAGCTGGCAATGGGGGTAATGACAAATTCTCCTCAATCACGGTGAGTTGTTGCCATTGTGTTTGCAGCCACAGTCCCGCTTCATTCGCCTCTTGGTTTTTATTGGCAACCACAATCAATAGCCCACCGCCGACGAGCGCGCCAAGAGCCGAAGTAAAACTGTTTGCATCAAGCTCTTTTCTCGCATCAAACAGCAAAACGTCACACTCGCGGCCGAGCAGCATATTTCCTTGTTTTGAATTTACGCAGTGGGCATTTTCTAGTTGCCACTCCCCTACGCAAAACCAAGTCTGATTTTGCTGCTTTTGATGGAAGTCGGTAATCAAGGCGTTTTGCCAATCGGCATCACCATAAATCACCACGCCATTACGTTGAAAGGCTTTGTAAGATTGGAGCTGAAGCTGAGAAAGGAATTCAGATTGTGCAAGCATTACGTGTATCCAAGCGTTGAACTGACGCCATGTTATCACATCTGGATTCATGGATACTTCGCCAAATTGCAGACATAAAAAAACCGCCCGGAGGCGGTTTCAAACAAGAAGAGGTTTACTTCATTTTGCTCTCAACGAAAGCCAGAATTTCTTCCATCAAGCTGTCGTCTACTTTCTTCAAGTTAAGAGCAAGGTTGTTACCTTTACGGCTGTAGCTTGCACGACCTTTAACTAAATCGACTTTTTCTGCTTTCTTAGCCGGCTTCGCAGGCGCTAATTCTGCAATCCAGCTTTCGATGCTTTCTGTCACTTCTTTAGTAAGACGAGCCACACCTTGAGCTGTACTGCGCTGCCACAAATAACCTTCCGACGTACGACACTTATCCAACAAGTTTTGTTGTTGTTCGCCGTTCAACGTCGAGAATTGCTTATGCAGCTTAACAATCGTTGGACGACCTAAATCACCAACATTCGGGTAAGCTTGCAGAAGTTCAAGTGGAAGTGCAGCGGCTTTTAATGCGCCACTCACCAATGCTTCACTGCACTGGAACATTTTTGCCAACGCTTTTTGGTCTTCAGCTTCGCCACTTTCAAGCTTCGCCTGCATCTCTTTACCTTTTTCGTATAGAGACAGTGGCTTGTGCGCGTTTGCAACATCAGAAAGGAATTTCGCGTGGTCTGTGTTGATGCCGTCACCAACGTAAACCAAGAAATCCTGCCCTGCTAAGATACAAGACATACGACGGCGGCTACCGTCTAATACTTCAATCTTGCCATCTTCAGTGCGACGACCAACAGCCGGATACTGTTGACCACGTTCTTTCAACGTCACCAACACATCAGATAAAGCGTGTTCGTTTAGGAAAGATTGCTCACGAGCGTTCTCTGCAAATACGCTAGTGTCTGTCGCCACTTTATCTGCAGGAATGCGCACCAATTCAAATTGAACCGTACTCTCACCAGCTACAGAAAGTTCGATGGTTTGTGCTTTGTCTTTTGCTGCCGTTTGCGCTTCTTGAGGTGTCGCAACACGACGCTTATTGGTTTTACCAAATAATTTCGCGTTTAATTCTGACGTTTTCAATGCCATTTATTCATTACCCCTGATTCAGTGACGGCCAGTTAGAGTGCAGTACACGCTCTAGTTCTAGTGCACTCTTATGTACCGCATCTTGTGCAGTAGCGAGTGTTTTCTTACCACCTTCGAAGTCGCCTACGGTCAAATCAAACACGGTGCTGTAGGTGTCAGCACAGGTTTCGAATGCGCGACTACGAGGAATGGTGGCCATCATAACTTGGTCACCTAGAAGATAGTTCATTTCAGTAAGAACAGAAACTTGCTTCTTGTTGTCGTCTTCAAACATAGTTGGCATCAAACGAACAAATTCAAGACCGTTCCAATCTTCTGGGAACATCTCGTAAACCGTTGGAAGGTGTTGGAAGAAGTTTACTGTTGAAGCCCAGTCAAGACGCTTCGCTGCACAAGGAATCAATAGCGCGTTTGATGCGTACATTGCGTTCCATACTAGCGGGTCAACGTGTGGACCGGTATCAATCATAATCACGTCGAAGTCATTCGCGATTTTGTCAATCAACTGCTCTTTCAACAGACGAACGATGTCTAGAGATGGATCTTCAGATAATGTTTGCCACGCTTCTGCATTGAACATTGCGTCTTCTGGGAAAGCAGAAATCGACTTCAAGTTCGGATATTGCGTTGGCAACAGCACGTTCTTGTGTAGAAACTCACGATCGATTTCAACGCCATCTGGCACGTTACCAAGCATGATATCAACTGCAGAATAGATGTTGTCGTGCTCTGCCACACTGATTTGTGGGTTCAAGAACAGACGCAGAGAGCCTTGAGGGTCAAGGTCAATCAAACAAATGCGGTAGCGCTTATCTAGGTTTAGCGCCAGACATGCCGCTAAGTGAACCGCTGTCATCGATTTACCCGTACCACCCTTTTGGTTTTGTACGTTGATGATCCACGGTTTGTTTTCAGAATTCTTTTTGCGTTCATGGAATTTAGGAACTTCTGCCGCATCCATTAGCATGTGCGCTTCTTCAAGCGTGATTGAATAATGGTTGGCATTATTCTTTGTAAATTGATGACCTTCCGCTTCCATCTTACCGATAGCATCGTCCAGCTTACGGCGAGTCAAACCTGAACGGGTTTCCATCATTGCCTTAGACATTGGTGGGAAGTAGTTGTCACTACGCTCTTCCAAAACAATCTCAATACGGTCAGCTTGAACTTGTTGGGTAAGTTCCGCTAACTCTTGGAGATTTTCAATCGTTGTTTCTCTTTTCATGCCAAATTCCGTTGGAAGGATATCTGTTTTTAATTGTACAGCACTGCAATCCTAAAACAACAAAAAGGTGCACGAACATTTTGAATAACCATCACATAAAAAATACTCACAAAAGCCTGTTTTATGATTTCACCTTAAAAACATCACAAAATTTAATCAAATCTATGCGAATAAAGTGCTTCACACCCTGAAAGAATAAAAATGTCACACTGTCACGTATTTACAATGTAAATCTAATGTTTTTCCGGAACGATTATAAAAAGGCACTAAATTACGGATAGTGTGAGATGAATCTAGTGTTTGATGGTGGCTCAGCGTTTTAATTTAAAAATACAAGGAAAACCAGCCTTGATCATGCGTCCTGTATGTTTAGGCATGTAAAACAGCGATATTAAACGGAAGTATGATCAAGGAGTCTTCATGATCATACTTCCGGTAAGAACAGAAAATACGAAAGCATGATCAAGGAAGTTATGTGCCCTTTTACGCCACACATTGATTTTTCAATGCGATCAATTTACTGGAAAAATGATCAAGTGTGTTTTGTCCTCGGAAGCATGATTTTTCACGGTCAATTTACGGCTGAATGCAGATAGACTGGGGGATAGAGGCAAAATCAGAGATAAAAACGTGGAAAGATGAAAATAAATCGAAAACAAAAATGTAGAACGCGATATCATGATCATGCTTCCGCCAATTTCTAGATAGCAGCAAGGAACAAGGCGGCCAGCTTAAAACTGAGGAATATTTCAGCATTTGCGTAAATTGTATTCACAGTTCATTGCAGAACGATGGAAAGCGACGCTCTTGATCATTGATCCGAAGGTAAAATGCCCTTGCTTTACAGCAAATCAGAACAAACTTTTCCAAGCCTTCACGGTATTTCTGTGGATAAGTTGTACAAAAATCATGATCATCGTTTCAGGACCTTTTTGATCATCTTTTCAGAAACTTAATGATCATGCTTACGAGACTTTGTGATCATGCTTTCAGGGATTTATTGATCATCGTTTCGGAATATTCATGATCATAGTTCCAGAATGCCACTTTGAAATAACCATTTAAAACATAGACTTACGCAACCAAAAATCTTCAGATCATTAGATCACATAATCAATAAGATCAGATTAATCAAAAAGATCAGTTATTTAAAAAACAAAGATTTTTTTCTTTATTTATGATCTGTTTTTCTTTATTCTTCGGAACAATAGCAAAACTACGGCTAGTGTGATCTGGATCTAAAATGACCGCTGATGAAAAAATTCTGATTAAAGCGCCAAGAAGCCATAAGGATGGGCACCTTTTTGAGGTACACGAATCTTCTGCAGATTGGGTAGAACAATACCAACACTTCAAAGGGGTAACCAAGAGCATCTTAGAGTTGCTTAATCTGATCTCTTTACGAGGATTCAGCAGCAAAGACGGTTTGGTATCGACAACAGAAATTGTTGAAGCAACCGACGGTCAACTGACCAGAGCCGCCTTGCAACAACGCTTACGTGCTGCTGTGAACATTGGTTTGTTTCATCAAACACCAGTACGTTTTGAAGAAGGCCTTGCTGGCAAAACCATGCTGCACAAGTTCGTCAACCCGAACCAGCTGATCTCAGCGTTAGGTGCCACCAGCTTAGTTACAGAAAAAGTTCGTCAGAGCGAAAAGCAAAAGCGTTCTAAGGCCTTGGCGCAAACTCAAGTGAACAAGCGCCTGTTGAATGAACATGGTTTGAATACCCCACCGATGATGAAGGATGAAGCGGATCAATTTGTCGTTTCTCCAACTAATTGGGCAGGGATCATCGACCAAGCCTTAGCGCCTCCACGCACTCGCAAGAGTTACCAGAAATCCATGGTTTCGATCTCTGGCACCAAAGCCGTGATTGAAACACGATCGTCGAAAAACATCATGACGGTGGACGATCTGATGACGTTGTTTGCTCTGTTTACGCTGACAGTGCAATACCATGATCATCACAAAGATCAGTACCACATGGACGCGGCGCATGTGCCCAATAAAACACCGTTGTACATCACGGATATCTTGTCATTACGTGGCAAGAAAGACAGTGGCCCTGCACGAGATTCAATCCGCGACAGTATTGATCGTATCGAGTTTACTGATTTCCAATTGCACGAGCTCACTGGCCGCTGGCTGAGTGAAAACATGCCAGAAGGCTTCAAGAGTGATCGTTTCCGTTTTCTTGCTCGAACCATCACTGCATCGGAAGAAGCACCAACAGAAGGCGCTGACGGTGAAATTCGCATTAAGCCAAACCTTTACATTCTCGTGTGGGAACCGTCGTTCTATGAAGAACTGCTTACGCGTGATTATTTCTTCTTGTTCCCGCCTGAAATTCTGAAACAACACACCTTGGTGTTCCAGTTGTACTCGTTCTTCCGTAGTCGTATGGTGCGTAGACACACCGATTGCATGTTATTGAGTGAGCTGAACCAAAAACTGGCACGAAACATCGAATGGCGTCGTTTCTCAATGGACCTGATCCGTGAGTTGAAGCGCCTGTCTGATGGCAAAGGGACGGAAGATCTTTTTGTTGTGAACTTATGGGGCTATCACTTAACGATCGAGACCATGATCGAAAATGGCAAAGTGATGGACTACCAAATCGACATCAAATGCGATGTGGAAGAAGTATTGCGTTACTCGCGTGCTCGTACGACCAACGCAGGAAAGCGTAATATGGCCCCTACGCTGCCAAACCCACTTCGTAATGAGATGGTTACGAGGCAGCAGCTAGACGAGCTCTCAGGCATCATAGACGGCGAATTTGAGCCTATTCAGCGTAAAGCTCCCTCTCCACGTGGTAATTTGGGCCGCCGAGTGAAGCAGAAAAAGCACCTAGTTGAGATCAACGCGGACGAGATAACCATTACTCTATCCAAATATACCTCTCCAGAGGCCCTAGAACGTAGTATAACGGCTTTATCGGCGATGACAGGGCATTCCTATGCCTCAATCAAAGAAGAGTGTTCTGACTTCATAGACAAGCTCGATTTCTTGCGAGTAGGGGATGCACCTCTGCCTTACGAGACATTAAGCAAAACAGTCGAGCTGTTTAACAGCCAAAACGATGTCAAACATCTCACCATTGAGCGTCTAATCGCAGGCTTAGCCGTTCGCCGAAAAGTGTGTCGCCAGATTTTTGAGGGACACATGGATGAGATGGTATTCAGAGCACTTGATGAAATGGCGATTTAATATGAATCAAGCGGATGCTTTTTGAGTAATAAGCATGACTAATTGGTTCAGAATGTAACAATGAATTGCATTGATGGAAATCAGACCTAACTCTTACAAATCACTGACATTGCGGTTCCGAGGGCAGACTAAGATTTATCCCGAATAGACAACCTTTTGTCCTTTCTGATGATTAATAGATTGGCTCATATTGTTACATTCATTCTGAATAGACTTCGCGAGTTTCTCCTCAAGAAACTCGCTTTTTTTTATCTAAAATTCCTGTCTTGTGCATTCGGCAAATTCATTCGGAACCATCAAGCATCCTTGATCATGCTTCCTAGTTTCATTCCAATTTAATGATCGCATCAATGCAACGTGTGACTCGATCAAGTTGCTCGCCTGCTGCTGCCACTCATTTTGATCGTGTTGCTGATTGCAGAACTCTAGCGCCAGAACGGTCAAATGCTGCAAACGTTTGAGACACCAATCCTTGATAAGAATATCGGTCATCGGCTGGCAAGCCGCTTGTTCGAGCTTTGCCCCAGTGTATTGCAGGATTTGAAAGGCTTTTTGATGGTCTTGATGCCTAGCGTGTTGAAAGACTCTTAGACAGCCATCTAGCCAACAAGCGATCGCTTTACTCTGCTCGTCTGTCAGTTCTGGACCAAACACTGCAACAGGCGCTTGGTATAAGATCGCTTCTAAGCTTTCTACTTGATCATGCTTCCGATTGTCATACCAATCTGATAATTGATCTTGCCAGGTCATCAAATCCATTAGGCTGCCTCAGTCCATTGTTTTACAAAGTGATTTGGTCCGATTTGATCATAGTCTTCGACCACAACGCTGCTGCGACTGCGGATCTCATCGGCATCTACTGAATAGTTTGGTTCACTTTCTACAAGGTTGCCAAATGGTAGATCAGGATCCGGCACAGCAGAGATCAATAACTTAGTGTATGGATGCTGTGGGTTCTTTAAGATCGCTTGAGTGTCTCCCCATTCCACGATCTGTCCTTTGTACATCACCGCGGTTTCTTCTGCGATGTAATGCGCAGTCGCAAGGTCATGAGTAATGTATAGAAAACCAATTCCTAACTCTTGCTTCATACGTTGCATCAGATTAAGTACACCTAAACGAATCGATACATCCAGCATCGACGTCGGTTCATCAGCAAGAATTAGCTGTGAACCTACCGCCAGAGCGCGCGCTAGATTAACGCGTTGACGCTGACCGCCACTGAGTTCGTGAGGGAATTTGTTGAGCGTTTCCTCTGGCAGTTCGACCAAATCCAGCAGCTCTAGCAGTTTGGCTGGGATTTCTTTGTCACTCTTCACCTGCTTATGGATCTTAAGCGGTCGTGTTAAATGGTGACGAATAGTATGGGTTGGATTTAATGAGCCAAAAGGATCTTGAAACACCATCTGAACCTTGCTGCGGTAGTCCTGAATCTCACCGCGGGCAGTAATGTCGTTAATGTTTTTGCCGTTGAAAAGAATTTCACCATCGCTGGCTGGATACACCTTGGTAATCAATCGCGCGCAGGTGCTTTTGCCGCAGCCTGATTCGCCCACCAGCGCAAGGGTTTTGCCTGCATAAAGATCAAAGCTTACACCTTGAAGTGCGCGAAAGGTTTCTTCTTTGGCAAAACCACCACCGACTTTGAATTCCTTGATCACGTTTCTCATTTGGATGATCGGTTCACTCATACTGGCGCTCCTTCCGTTTGTGGCTGTTTGTGTACATCGTGAATATTTGGGAATGAAGCCCAAAGTTTTTGGGTGTATTCGTGTTGAGGATGATTACGGATTTCGTATGAGCTGTTTACTTCAACAATCTTGCCGTGGCGCATAATGGCAATGCGGTCGCACAATTGGCTCATGAGCGCTAAATCATGGGTAATAAAAAGTACCGAGAAACCAAACTCATCACGTAGTTGATAGATTTGCTGCAAGATTTCGCGTTGAACCACCACATCAAGCGCTGTGGTTGGCTCATCCATGATGATCAGCTTCGGGTTGAGGGATAGGGCGATTGCAATCACCAAACGCTGACGCATGCCGCCGGAGAACTGGTGTGGGTATTCGCCCAGACGATTTCTCGGAATGTTGACTAAGTCGAGAAGCTTCTCTGCACGGTCTTTGGCTTGCTCGTTAGTTAATCCTTTGTGGTGGCGTAATACGTCGGCAAACTGTTCTTGAACAGTGAGAACGGGATTTAGCGAGTTCATGGCACTTTGAAACACCATGGCAATCTCGCTCCAGCGCAGCGTATTTAGCTCGTTGTCAGGCAGACGAAGGATATCCTTGCCTTCAAACAGAATCTGTCCCCCAGAGATAAATGCAGGCGGCTTGTGTAGACGGTTGATAGAGAAAGCTATGGTACTTTTGCCACAGCCTGATTCACCCGCCAGACCAAATATTTCGCCCTTGCCAATATCGAAGCTTACCGATTTCACGGCATTAAAATCACCGTTGTCGGTGATGTAGTCCACGCATAAGTTTCTGATCTGAATGACGGGATCAGAGTGGAATGCCTGATTCAGGTTTAGTTCACTCATAATTAAACTTTACCAATACAAAAGATAATTATTATCATTATCAGGTGCGTGAGATTTGCGAAAGATAAAACCGTCTGATCAGTGAAGTGACTCGAAATTTGAGTGTAATAAAAAGAATTTTTCCGTTATGGAAGTGTGAATTTGTGGGGGAAAAATGAGAGCTGGATCAGCTCACTTTTCGTAGGGGGAATTTTTCAAATCTAAACGCTAAAAAGCGGGTTTGCAAAGACTAAATGATGGATCTATTTACGAGTTGATGAAAGGTCGAAAGGGGTCACATTTCCCTACCGTTTTTCTTACCTCTGCATTGGGTGTTTGCTATAGATTACCCATCGAAAACATGGTGTGTTCGGAGGAAATATGTCCATTAATTCTATCGACCATGAAGAGATGAGCAACATCGCTCACAAATGGGAACTCCCAGAAGAAGAAACCGTTGTGAGACCAGAGAAAATCGTGAAATCTGCCGAAGCAAGACGTCGTATTGAAGCACTTCGTGAAATCCGTGAAAGCGGCTTGAGCATCGAAGAGGCAAGGGAACTTGGCTTAATTCACTAATTCTAACACTGCGGAATAAAAACACGGGGTAGTCATAAGGCTGCCCTTTTCATTTTTTGTTTTATAACCCATTGTTTGACTTTCTTATCCTACGTTACTAAATATTATATCAATAGCGATATGCTTTTTGTTGACTATTCGGTAGCAACGTCAGGAGTACGATTATGGTTGATCAGATCCTTTTCTATGAACCCGATGAATCCCACGGCTTCCTCTCCAATTTTTGCCAAGCTCCCATCAAAGTCTCTACCCAATCTTGGCCCACTAGCGAACACTACTATCAAGCTCAAAAATTCAGTGACCCCAAACTGCAAAACAAAATCCTCTTAGCCAAAAGCCCCGATGAAGCCTTTTCTTTAAGCCGCAAATATCAGCACCTAGTAAGAGATAATTGGGATGACGACAAACTCTCCGTGATGGCGTTTGTCGTTCGTGAGAAGTTTTTGCAAAACCCTCAGCTTGCGAAACAGTTGATGCAGACCGGCAACGCGTGGCTTACCGAACATTCGCACAAAGATGCATTCTGGGGCGATGGGGGGGACGGTTCTGGAGAAAACCATTTAGGAGAGATTTTGATGAACGTACGTGCAGAGCTAAAGCATGTGAAGCCATATAACTTGGTGCGCTTTGTCGATAAAGCCAAACTGCCTACCCAATGGGGCACGTTTATCATGCATGGTTTTATCGAGAACGCGACAGGAAAAGAACACCTAGCGTTAGTGTATGGTGACCCAGCCAGAAGTAAGGATCCGCTGATTCGTTTGCACTCAGAGTGTTTAACCGGCGATGCACTGTTCAGTACGCGTTGTGATTGTGGATTCCAGCTCAATCGTGCATTGCAAAATATTGTCGAAGAAGGCTGTGGCGTGCTGCTCTATTTACGCCAAGAGGGAAGGGGAATCGGCTTAATCAACAAGATTCGTGCGTATCATCTTCAAGATGAAGGTGCCGACACTGTTGAAGCCAATGAGCGCCTGGGCTTTGCTGCTGATATGCGTGATTACGCGTTTTGTAAGGGGATGCTGGAGCACCTTGGAATCGATAAAGTACGTTTGATGACCAACAATCCACGTAAGCTTGCAGCGCTGAAGAAGGTGGACATCAATGTGGTTGAGCGGGTACCACTACAAGAAGGCAATAATCCCCATAATCAACACTACCTTCAAACCAAAGCCAATAAGCTTGGCCATATGTTTGACCCCAAATTTGTCGAACAAGATTAATCATAGAGACGATATAAAAATCAAACCGCCAGCTAATCGAAGCTGGCGGTTTTTGTTACAGATTGGGCGTGAGCGGCTAGCTAGATATATTTTTTGATGATGTCGTCAAGTTTCCCGGAACTTTTTAGTTCTGCTAGACGTTTATTGATAAAGCTCTGCACTTTGGGGTTCATCTTAGGGGAGAAAGCGAGATAGATGGCGTAGTCTGGTATCACTGCGCTGAAAGATTGAATCTGGAAGTCGCCCATCGGCAGTCCTAAATGATGGATGTTGTACACCACGCGCGATTCCATTTCGACAAACGCGGTATCGCCAGGGGTTCGTTGTAAAACGCGATAGGCGGCCTCGTAATCTTTGACGCGCATTTCATTGACGGTACCGTTTTCAAAGAAAGGGCTGAGATTCGGGTAATCAAAGCCAAGCAGAAGCACAATTGAACGACCTTGCATGTGCTGCATATCGCTGAATTTGAATGGTGCTTTACTGCTCGATACTAATACGTGTTTTACAGTGTAAATAGGTTGTTCTGAGAGATTTTCCGATTGAACCTTCCCCCACTTTGGACTGCCGTAAGTGACCCAATTTTCTTCTCCCCCCGCTTCGAGTACCGAAATCATGCGCTTGAATGGGTAGGTGTGGTATTTCACTTCATAATCGGATTCGGCAAAGATAGCACTAACAATGTCTGTCACAATTCCTGAATGCTGTTCACCTTGCTGCTCAATTTGAAATGGTCTGGCTTGATCAGCTATCACGTAATAATTCACTTCACTTGTCATAGCGTAAGAGCTTAAGGCTATAAAACTAAAGCCTAATGTTCGTAACAGTCCTTTCATCCTATCCTCGATTATTGTCGCGACCTGACTATATTTATATTAGCGCAAGTTTAAGGGAGCGATTTCATATGGAGATAAAAGAGCGAGCTCAGCGCCGATTTAGTATCGGAAATCAATTGATGCTGGCGATTTTTGTGTTGAGTTTAATCTTTACCATAATCAGCTCTTCCATCAGTTTATATCGTGATTTCAACGATGATCTTGCTCGTCTGGATAGTGAGCTTGAGCAGGTGAAAAGCAGTTACTTATCCAGTTTTTCGGCCAGTTTGTGGGTTGAAGATCGAGAGCTATTACTTACTCAGGCAGAAGGAGCAATGCGTTTACCCTCGGTGGATTATTTAAGAATTGCGACGCCAGATGAAGTGATCTTCGAACTAGGCAGCGCATTAACGGAAGATCGGATCGAGCGGCAGTGGCCCTTGCAATACGATATGGGAGTAAAAACTTATGATCTTGCTGAAGTCACAGTTCAATCGGATCTTACCCCGATCTATCAAGGGTTATGGCAAACCTTCTTTTTTCTGGTGATCGCGGAAGCGATCAAGATCTTTTTACTCATCCTAGGTGTTTTGTGGGTCACGTTTCGCTTGATGGTGAAGCCTCTAGAGCTGCTCTCTGGGGCCGTAAGCGATTTCAGCGGGGGCCATGTACCAAGCAAAGTGACATTGCCCAAACGTTGGTTCTTTGATGAAGTCAGTTTGTTGGAGCGCAAATACAACCGAAGTGTTGAGCGTGTCAGTGAACACCAATTAGAAATTGAACAAGCGCGCGATAAAGCTGAAGTCGCAAACCGAAAGAAAAGCGAATTCCTTGCCACCATGAGTCATGAGATTCGCACACCAATGAACGGCATTATTGGTATTGCTTCGTTGCTCGGAGATACCAAACTCGATGAGCAACAAAAAGACTTCGTATCCATAATCAATAGCTCTTCAAACTCGCTAATGGTGATCATCGACGATATCCTCGACTTTTCGAAAATTGAAGCGGGTAAGATTGAACTGGAAGCCACGACCTACAATCTACTCGATTTACTTCACGAGGTAGGGCGTCTTCATACCGTCAAAGCGCAGCAGAAAGGTCTACAACTGGTTTGTGATATCGACCCTCAGTTACCGTTAGAGGTGAAAGGGGATATGGGCAGACTCAAACAAGTGTTGAGCAATTTGCTCAGTAACGCAGTGAAGTTCACTGAGCGTGGACACGTCAAGTTGATGGTGTCACAGGTGAGTCGGAAAACAGATGTTGCCAGCGTGCATTTTCGAGTGGTGGACTCAGGCATTGGCATTGCTAAAGAAAACCAGCAAACGGTATTTGAGAAGTTTCAGCAAGCCGATGGCAGTACTACGCGTAAATACGGCGGCACTGGTTTGGGCTTAGCTATCTGCAACAGTTTAGTTGAAGTTATGGGCGGGGAAATCCGTCTGACCAGTGAACCTGGTCTAGGCAGCTACTTTGAATTCACCATTCCACTCAATATCGTCTGTGATAAGTCTATCTCTCCTCAGACGCCTAACGTGTTTGATTTTCCGAATGGGATGAGCAATGCGATTGTTGCTGAGCATATCCAAACGACCAAAGGTGTGGGCAAGCCTTGGATTCTGGTCGTTGAAGACACTGCGGTGAATCAGAAAGTCGTGCGAATGATGTTAGAGAAACTTGGCATGCAGGTGAATGTCGCCGAACACGGTAAAGATGCACTTCGACAATGCCAAACTCATCAGTTCGATTTAATTCTGATGGACTGTCAAATGCCAGTCATGGATGGATTCATTGCCACTGAAAACATTCGTAAGATGGGCGAGTGGGGACAGCAAGTGCCGATCATTGCTTTAAGTGCCAATGTAATTAAAGAGGATCAACAAAGCTGCTTTGATGCAGGGATGAACGAATTTGTTGCCAAACCGGTGACAAAAGAGCGCTTGCAGCAAATCTTTGAGCGATACCTACCAGAGTCATTGCAAACACGATCGAATCCGAAACAAGCAACTTGAAATTGATCAAGTAAAGTGCGTTTCACTTCTTAAAAGTCAAATCTGTGTGCTATAGTGCGCGGCTAGTATTTATTAAAGTACCTTGAGGCTGTGAATGTCGTTCAATCTATCCCTGTTACCGCCTGACGAGAAAAACAAAATCGAACTTGATAAACAAGCGTCTTTTTTGGTTTGGAAGCTTAAAGAAGCGAAATCTGGTCAAGAGGTAATAGAAGAACAGCTGTCTAAGATTAACGACGCTGACGAAAAAGTCTTTTTTCAACAGGCGGTCGATAAGTACAAACGAGTAATGGGTGTCGCATAAAGCGAACCGTGGCTCTGGTGTAAACCACAGCGGCGAATGAGGTTTCCTCCCCATTCCTTTGCAAGGTGAAAGGTAAAACTGTTCACTCTTTGCTAAAATCCTTCGCATTAAATTTGAATTTAGAGAGACATCCCGATGGGAAGAAGTTTTGAAGTGCGCAAAGCCTCTATGGCGAAAACTGCAGGCGCAAAAATTAAAGTTTATTCCAAATACGGTAAAGAAATTTACATGTGCGCGAAAAACGGTGGTGGTGATCCAGACATGAACTTGTCTCTGAAGCACCTGATCGCAAAAGCGAAAAAAGACCAAGTTCCTGCACACGTTATCGATAAAGCGATCGACAAAGCGAACGGCGGCGGTGGTGAAGACTACACTCCAGCACGTTACGAAGGCTTTGGCCCTGGCGGCACAAGCGTGATCGTAGACTGTCTAACAGATAACGGTAACCGTACATTCCAAGACGTTCGCCAATGCTTTGTTAAAGTGGGTGCGAAAATTGGTGTTGAAGGTTCTGTTTCTCACATGTTCGATCACCAAGCGGTCTTCCAGTTCAAAGGCGAAGATGATGAAATCATCCTAGAAACGCTGATGATGGAAGACGTGGACGTTACTGACGTTGAGCTAGAAGACGGTGTTATCACTGTTTTCGCACCTCATACAGAGTTCTTCAAAACAAAAACTGCGCTTAACGGTGCATTCCCAGATCTAACGATCGACGTTGAAGAAATCACATTCGTTCCGCAAACTCACACGCCAGTAGCGGGTGAAGACGCAGAGAAATTCCAGAAGTTCCTAGACCTTCTAGATGACTGTGACGACGTTCAACAGGTATACCACAACGGCGAACTGTAATTCGGTTCTCTAGTTGTAAAAAAGGCTTCCCGAGGGAAGCCTTTTTTGATCGTGTTGTTTGTCTTTTCTCTTTTCTATTGTGACTAGCGTTCAGGTGTTGCGGTACTTGGAGTAACACAGAGACATGATCACGCCAAAACAGATGCCTTGAGTTAGCATCGCAGTACCACCGTAGCTAAAGAACGGCAGTGGGCTGCCCATTACTGGCAACAAGCCACTTACCATGCCGGTGTTGATGAAGGCGTAAAGGAAGAAGCTCATCGCTAATGCGCCGCTCACTAAGCGACTGAAGAAATGCTCAGATTGGCACGCTAGCAGCATCACACGCGCCGTAATGAATAAATACAACGCTAACAACACCACACAACCAATAAAGCCCCATTCTTCTGCGTAGGTCGAAAAGATGAAGTCGGTATGGCTCTCTGGAATAAACCCTAACGTACCTTGAGTAGCATTCATCCAACCTTTACCTTTCATGCCGCCAGAACCAATCGCAATCAATGATTGGATGATTTGGTAGCCTGACCCCAGTGGATCCGACTCTGGTTGCAAGAACTGCGTTACACGGCTCTTTTGATACGCTTCCATCACAAAGAACCAAAGTATTGGTGCCAGCGTTAGAATGCTCACCAAAAAGCCGCCAATTATCTTCCAGCTCATGCCTGCAAAGAACAGCACAAACAACGCGTAAATCACGGTGAAGATAGCGCCGTCCAAGTCTGGTTGTAAGGCAATCAAGCCCGCAGGCACAAAGGTGATCAGCAAACAGAAAGCAATTTTGCGAATGTCTGGTCGGCCACCTTCTAGATGCAGCATCCACGCGATCATAATGGGAATGGAGAGCTTGATCAGCTCAGAGGGTTGAAAGCGGAAGAAGCCAATATCAAGCCAGCGCTGCGAGCCATTGGTGCTATCACCAAACAGCGCAACGGCAGCCAAGAGCGAAACCGCCACTAAATACAAATAGGACGCAGAACGTTGATAACTGGACGCAGGAATCGACGACATGACCAAAATACACACCAACGTCAAACCGCATCGAGCGAGGTGCTTAAATAGCATAGCTTCATTGAATCCACTGGCACTCCAGAGAGTGAGTGAACTCAATAGCATGATCGGAATGATCGCCATCAAAAGTGGCAAATCAATCCTAGGGAAGAAACGCTTGTTCATCTTCTACAACCTAAAAACGCCCCAATACGGGGCGAAAACAACCAGAACTCTGCGAGTTCAAACTATTCCGATGCTAAGAATCCAATTTGGGGATAACAGACACCACGCAAAGGTGTGCAATAGAGGAGTGTGCGACGCCGCCTGTTATGGGTAAGCTGACCTGGAAAGCCGTGGGATGGATAAATACACCAGGCTGAGGTTTTACGCCACACTTTTTATAAGGTTGAAATGGAAATTGGTACAGACAGTGTAATGAATTGAGTAGAACAAGGGGCGCCTTATGCTCAAAATGTGATTCATTGCTATATAGAGATTATTTGAAATACGTTCTGGATAAGGAAACTAAAATTATAAGGCTAGTTAAATTAACTAGCCTAAAGTGTCAATCTCTTTTATTCCTGGTCGGTCGGAAAAACAAATCTAGCTGGAACTGGAGGATCGTTCGCACCTTCACCCCAACATTTCACTCCACCATCATGAACAGCACATTTTCGATCATAACTTATAACAAGTTGAGTTGGATTTGATAGCTGATTAATTTCATCAACATCAATGAGGTTTGTCGCATATTTATCCCAACAGGTTATGCCATTATCATCCATAGCACATGCCTGTGAATCCCTTACAGCGACTGAGACCGGATTGACTAAATCAGGAGAGGTTATTGGGTAATATCCCTCTAGCCCCCAACAAACCACTTTACCTTGATCAATCATGCAAGAAGCAAAACCACCTACCGCAAGAAATGATGGGTTTATATGGCTTGGAACTTTAGTATATCTGCCGCTGCCCCAGCATTTTACAAAATTACTCCCGGATTCTGGTCGGTTCAATGCACAAGTATGAGCATCGGATGTTCCGATTTGAATTGGATTCTTTAGGGCTGCCGATGGAGGGGTTGCCTCTCCATCAGGAGAGTAGCCCCAACAAACGACTTTTTTATCTGAATCGTCAATAGCGCACGCATGAGCATCACCGGCCACAATCTTCCGAGGATTATTTAAACGAGGTGCATAAATATAAGGCCCCCGCTGTCCCCAGCATGTTGGTCTGTTGACCCCTTTTTCTAATGCACAACTAAAACTACTACCTAAAGCCACATCCGTTACTTCAGAAAGTGTGGGAACGTTATACTGGCCATAATCTCTACCTGCTCCCCAACATTCAAGGCCAAAAGCATCTAAGGCGCAAGTCTGAAAACTACCTTGACCAAATAAGCGAATTCCATCGGTTTCTTTATTAAACTTTAACTCTTTAAAATACAACTTACTTGTTGATTTATCCTGTATTGAAAATCTGTATGCGTAATTACCTCCGGGGTACAAGTTAGGTATATTTAATGTATGCATTGGCAGTTCTAATGGCTCACCAACTGACAATGTAACATCTTTCGGTTCATCAATGTTGTAGTGTTTACCGTCGGGGAAGATTAGATAATTAAAATAACTAATATCTTTTTGTTCGGCGAATCTATTACTAACTTTTAGATTAAAGTTTAAATCTCCTCCACCAGATGAAATATAAGAACTTCCTGTTAGCTCTCCTTCCAGCTTAAAATTAGCATGAGCATTGCTTATTGGTAATATTAACATTGCTGATAATAAAATTTTTTTAATTTTCATGTGTAAATCTTATTCTTTGTAGGGGGCAGTCACCATAAACTTATCAATTTTTATTTCAATAAACGATATTGTCTTATCTTGTTGTTGTAGACATTGATTCCGTTTGAAATATTTTTAGTTTGATTGGTTAATTGATTGTTGTTAGGTTAATTTAATGATTAAAATAAATTTTTAATTTATATTTTTATAATTATCCGATGTCTTTTTAATAATTCCATGGTCTTTAATTGTTAAAGTATTTATAATTTTATTTTTTTTGTTGCTATTTTTCCGGTGGTTTGAAAATTTCTAGAAACATTAAGAAATGAAAGCTGCAATCATACTATGGCTGTTAAAAAGCAAATGAACTCAGTCTTTTAATGGCTTTGTGCGGCTTGTTATATTGTTCCCATTACGCCACGTTAAGCCTGAATTGAATCTCGTACGCGTCGCACCATCCTATTGTTGCGGGGATCGCGAAACCATTCATCCTCTCTCAATACCATTCACTCCGCATAACTGCCATTGGTCGCATACAAAAGCAGCGTGCGATCGTCTCCCTTAACCTGAAACCATCAAATCACGTTCAACAAAGGACAGTACATAATGGTTTCTCAATCTCGCTCAATCAAAGCTCTTAAACTTGCAAGTACATTTATCGCCGCATTTGCACTCTGCAGCAATCTGGCTCTGGCTAACCCAAGCGAGCGCACACTCAGTCAATTCAACCAAGCAGCGCAGGGTGACTCTGGCTTAGTTGATACTGTTTATGGCGAACTATCCAAACAACTCGAAGAGCAAGGCGCAACGCCGGTGACCTTAGTTTACTTGGGTAGTGCGGAGACGTTGCAAGGTCGTGAGGCGTTTATGCCTTGGAACAAGATGAAGTTCACCGAGCGCGGTCTTGCCACAATCCAAAAAGGTTTGGATTTAATGGCGAATCATCCCGTTCCACTGCAAGAGCAACAACGCTTACAAGGCTTGCCGGAATACCAATTAGCCACCGCCATGGCTGCTACTACGTTTACCTCTCTGCCAGACATGTTCAATCACTTTGAGCGTGGTTACGAGCTGTACCTTTCATTGCTCAATGAGCCGAGTTTTAGTCAACAACCTTTCGCCGCAACGTCTTGGATTTATCGCTACGCCATTGAAGCAGCACTACGAGCTGAAGATGTTCAACAAGCCAAAACATGGTTAGCGCAAATGGAGCAATTAGGTGACAGCAATCTAGAAACGCAAACCGCGAAAGCGCTGCTAGCGAAGTATTAGGGAGGCGTCATGATCGTATTTAATCAACTTAGTCGCGACTATGCCCTTGGCAGCCAAATGGTGCGTGCCTTGCGAGACGTGTCTGGTGATGTATTTGCCGGCGAAATGGTGGCATTGTGTGGGCCGTCTGGTTCAGGCAAAAGCACCTTACTTAACGTGCTTGGCATGCTGGATACTCAATACCAAGGTCAGGTGACATTTGCAGGCAGCCCATATCCAACCGGACAAATGCAAGCTGCGAAAATGCGCCGTGAAAAGCTTGGCTTTGTGTTCCAGAAATTCAATCTTGTCCCTGTGATGACAGCGTTGGAGAACGTGGCTTATCCGCTACACCTCAACGGCTTTTCAAAAGCAGAACAAACTGAGCTCGCTACACAAATGCTAGAACACGTTGGCTTGGGCGAGTTTATTCATCATATGCCCGATAGCTTGTCGGGCGGTCAGCAGCAGCGTGTGGCAATTGCTCGTGCGTTAGTACACAAACCAGCATTGGTGATTGCTGATGAGCCAACCGCAAGTCTTGATAGCCAAACGGCCAACAAGGTCATCGACATTATGAAAGGGCTCGGACACGAGCTAGGCACCACTTTTATCGTCGCTACACACGACCCTCGAATGGCATCCCGCTGCGATCGAACCATTGAGTTGGTAGATGGCAAGATTACCCAAACGCACGCGAGTGTGGAGGAGGTTTCATGGGCAAGCTAATCCCCGTTTCGGTTCGCCTTGCTTGGTTGAACCTGCAACGCAATCGCCGCCGCAGTTTGTTGTCGATGCTGATCATCGCCATTGCCGTGTTTGCCTTAACCAGTGCGGGTGGTTTTGGTCTGTACACCTACGACAGTTTGAAAGAGTCAACAGCACGTGACACGGGGCATCTGACGTTAACCACGCCGGGTTACTTCGCCAAAGAAGAAGAGATGCCGCTGAGTAACGGTTTAACTCACGCCGACGACATCACCAAGCAATTGATTGGGTTGAATGAAGTGCGAGGCGTGCAGCCACGAGTTGAGTTCAGCGGTTTGATTTCCAACGGCAACAAATCCTCGATTTTTATCGGCATTGGTGTGAACGAACGCGAATTCGATATGAAAGGACCGTTTTTGGATGTACGCGAAGGGCAGACGTTGTCTAACATTCATGCATCGCGTTATGACCCAGCAGAGCCAGAAGTGATGCTCGGTGTTGATTTAGCGAACAACCTAAGCGTGCACGTTGGCGATTGGATTACCTTGCTGGCGACCACAACCGACGGTGCATTGAACGCGTATGACTTCAAAGTTCGTGGCATCTATTCAACTGGCGTACCTGAGCTTGATAAACGCCAACTGTACGTGCATATCAACAGCGCGCAATCGCTGCTCGGTTCAGACAAAGTTAGTGCGTTATCGGTCTTCCTGTTCGATACCAGTTTAACTAACCAAGTCGAGCAACAAGTGGCTTCGGTCCTGAGTAAGCAAAAGCAGAACTTTGGCGACCAAGATATTGAGATTACGCCTTGGCAAGAACGTGCGTTCTTCTATCTCAAAGTGAAAGGTTTGTACGACCGTATCTTCGGCATCATGGGCGCAGTAATGGCGTTAGTGGTCTTTGTTGCGCTGTTCAACACCATGACCATGTCGGTCACCGAGCGTACACGTGAAATCGGCACATTGTCAGCACTTGGTAGCTACTCTCGTGAAATCATTGCTGGGTTCTTGCGCGAAGCAGGGTTACTTGCGGTGATTGGCAGCTTAATCGGCGCTTTGTTTACTGGGTTAGTTACCGTCTTACTGATGGTAGTGGATGTGCAAATGCCGCCACCGCCAGGACGCACCGAAGGTTATCCATTGACGATTTACTTTTCTTGGGAGCTGGTGGCTGTTGCAGGATTCGCAGTATTGATGATTTGTTTGGTTGCGGCGTTTTTCTCGGCGCGCAAAGGTGTGAACAAGCCAATTACGGAGGCACTGATTTATGTTTAATTTCAAATCACTATTACCAATTGCATTGCTGACGGTAACTGGCGTTGCAAGCATGAATGCCAGTGCTAATGAAACACCGCTAGATGCACAGCAAGTCACGCAATTGATTGAAAAAGCGGATAGCTACCGCTTGCACGATGATTCCTCCAAAGTGGTGTCTCTGGTGCGCTTATATCAAGACCAAGAGTTAGATAAAACCCGCCTTTACCACGTGTACACGCGTCCAAATCGTGAATCGCTGGTGGTGTTCAAATCAGCAGTCGAAGCTGGGCAAAAGATGCTGATGATGGGCGACAACTACTGGCTGCAAATGCCGAAGAGCCGCCGTCCGATTCGCATTACACCAATGCAGAAGCTGCTTGGTGAAGCGTCTATCGGCGACATCTCAACCCTGACGTGGAGCCAAGATTATCAAGGTGAATGGATAGCGACAGAAACCGTTTCGGTGAACGGAGAAAGTGTCGCGGCTTATCATCTTGCCTTGACCGCGAAAACCAAAGGGGCGAGCTATCAGAAGATCGACTTGTGGTTGTCTGAGCAAGATGCGTTTCCAATCAAAGCCGATCTTTACTTGCGCTCTGGCAAACTCGCCAAGCAAGCGCAATATGGACGTGCAACCGACAACGGTGAAGACTACGTCAGTGAGATGACCTTGCTTGATAGCATTCAGCCGAGCAAAAAAACCGTTATCGAGTACCAAGAAATCGTGCCTTGGCAACTGGACAATAAGTTCTACAACCCAAGCTATTTGCCTAAAGCCAATACGACTCAGCTTTAGCCTGAACTCCGTAAATAGATTGATGAAAACGAGCAAGGAAGTCACATGAAACCGCACCAGCTTAACCTTAACAAAAGCATCAGTCTGTTGATTGCTGCGTCATTGTGTGTGGGCGCTGCAGCCCCAGTTTTTGCCAATGATGAACTGAGTTTTGAGTGGGATTGGGCTGTCAGTTACGAAACTGCCAAGCAGCGTGATAGCGCATTTATGCAGGCGCAGGGCAGTTCTCGTGATTCACTGAATGCACTGTTGGATGTGCAGGTGAATTATCAGAACTTCAGTGGTTTGTTCGCTCTGTATAGCCAAGGTTTGTACCTCAATCAACAAGGAAAGAGTGATTGGTGGAGTGAAGCTGATAACCAATTGTTGATTAGAGAGCTGGCTTGGCTAGGGGAGTGGCAAGTCGGTGATACCACTCTTGATGTGAGTTTGGGTAAGTTGCGCGTGGATTGGGGCGTGGGTTATGGCTACAAACCTTTGGATCTGTTTAAGCCTTATCGACAAAACCCGGTTGGCTTAGTCGCAGAAGAAGGTGCGGGTGTGTTTTCACTTTCACGCTATGATATGGCTGGCGAGTGGACGGTGATTGCGACCGATTCAAGCTGGGGGCAACAAGACCAAAGTGCACTTGATCAAGCCGCAGAGCAGCAAGGTGTTGGTATTCGTCGATACGCGCTTGTGGGTGACACCGAGTATCAACTTATTGGTTATTACGATGATGTGCGCCGAGGTTTACTTGGCGCCAGTGCCATTGCCGTGTGGGATGAATCCATCGCTATGCACGGTTCCATGCTGTGGCAAAAGCAAAGTGTCGGCTATCAGTTTCAGCAGGATGATCTTTACCAACCTGTTTCGGTTGAGGAGCAGGGCAGTGCATTCCAAGCTTTAGTTGGGGTGAACTGGGCAAACCAAGCCGGACACAACGTGATTGCTGAATATTGGTACGACAGCCGAGCATGGTCGAAAAGCGAATGGCAACAAGCAATAGAACGTGGTGAATTACTCTCTCAACCCCTTAATTCCCAAACGTCTCTACTTGCGACAAGCTACGCCCAAGGGTTTCAGCACGCCAATATCGTTCAGCATAACGTAATGCTGCACTGGAGTTGGGATGTGGAAGCGTGGGCTGCATGGAACGGTAAAGCGGACATGGGCTGGTTAAGTGATGTAACCCCCACGTTGGATGTCATGCTGTCACCGCAAGATGGCGGTGTGATCGTCACGCAGTGGCTTAACTACCAATGGATTGATATTGGCGATCAAAGTGTAGAAGTGGAAGTTGCCGCACGCTTTTTAACCGGAGACGACCAATCTGCTTACGCACAAATCAATGATAAGCATATGATTGTATTTAACATCAAAGGGAAATTCTAAATGTGTTCAGCAAAATCAGTGGTGAAAAGTGGATGGTCGCGTGGCTTATTAGTGACCACGGCATTTTGTCTCTTTATCGCAGCAATGACGCTTTCTGTTTGGGGCGGCTCATTTTACGTTCATGTTATGGTGAGTTTTGGATTTGGCTATTCGGCTATATTCTTCTCATGGCTTGTCGACCGCCTTTTTCCTACCATTCCTCGTTTGGCGGAAGTGGCTATCTCGCTGACGGCTTGCTTATTGTTCGGTGTGGTAAACTCCCAGTTTTGGCTCGGAGAATATTTCGGCATCTCAGGTATGGTGTCGGTTGGACTCATGGGGTTGTTATTCAGTGCCATGTGCTTTTTCTATTTTTACTCACGCGAGCAACATGCAATCGCTCAACGAGAGTTGGAAGCCATCAAACGCGAGAAAGCAGAGCAAGATCGTGCGCTGTTGCTGAGTCAGCTTAAGCAGATGCAAAGCCAGATTGAACCGCATTTCTTATTCAATACATTGGCAAATATCAGTGCGCTCATGTCGCAAGATGTTGATAAAGCTAAGCTGATGCTAGAACAGTTAACCGCGCTGCTGCGTGCAACGCTCAAAAGCTCACGTGAAGAGCAAACTACCATAGACAATGAAACGGCGTTAATTGAGGCTTACTTAGGTATTCAACAAACCCGTTTAGGTGACCGACTCAGTTACAAGATTGAGGTAGAAGAGGGGCTAGGTAGAACCGAGTTACCGCCGATGATGCTTCAACCCTTAATCGAAAACGCCATCATCCATGGTATTGAGCCGAAGCGAGAAGGCGGTGAAGTCCGTTTGCTCATAAAGCGCAAACAACAGAACTTGCTGATTGAAGTCAGAGACACCGGTGTTGGCTTAAATCACGTGAGTGGGCACATGGGCTCTGGCGTGGGTCTAAGTAATCTCAGGCAGCGAGTGGAAGCTTTGTTCGCCGGGCAAGGAGAGGTTTCTATCAGTGAGTCTGCTCAGGGTGGCGTATGTGTTAGCCTGAGCTGGCCAATGGAATCGTAATCAAGGAAGAAAGGAATGAATACAGGGTTTACTGCCATTATTGCTGATGATGAACCGCTATTGAGGCGTCATCTTGATAAAAGCCTAGCTGAAGTGTGGCCAGAGCTAGAGGTGATAGCCAAAGTCGCGGATGGTGAACAAGCGTTGCAAGCCATTGAGCAAAACCAACCTGACATTGCGTTTCTTGATATTCGCATGCCAGTTTTGGATGGCATGACATTAGCGCAAAAACTCAATCAACTCGCCAATCCACCTTTGATTGTGTTTGTCACCGCGTACGATGATTACGCCATCAAAGCCTTTGAACAAAATGCCGCAGATTATTTGCTCAAGCCTATCTCGGATGAGCGCCTGCTGACAACGTGTGAGAGAGTGAAAGCACGCCTTGCTAAGCGAGAGCAAGAAAGCAGCAATGTGCAGATGAGCATCTTGTTAGAACAGTTGCAGCAATTATCCGCGCCACAAACGCCGCAGTATTTACAGTGGATCAAAGCGACGCAAGGGGAAGATATTCATCTAATTGCCACGTCTGATGTGCTGTATTTCAAAGCGGAAGAAAAATACGTTTCTGTATATGCGCAGCAAGGACAAGGCAAAGTGCAGGAGTATTTGATTCGTACATCGTTGAAAGAGTTGATAGGGCAGCTTAACCCAGAGCAGTTCTGGCAAGTGCACCGATCAAGCGTGGTGCAAGTGTGCAAAATTAGCAAAGTAAACAAAGACTTTGCTGGCAGAATGTTTGTTCACGTTGGAGAAAACAAGCTCCCGGTGAGTCGTGCATCTCAAAGTTTGTTCAAAGGGATGTAATCGCTAGAGCTGCTCACTCTTTACACTGTAAACTCCTCGCTCTTAACCAACCTTATAAAGGAAGATAAATGAGTTATCGCGTAACCCTGTTAAATGCGACGGGAGAGTTGTCTCCACTCGCTGAGTATTTACATCAGAAACTTGATGATCTGAGCTCACGGCTTTCGAGTTACTTTGATCTCAGTAACATCGACCTCACCGTTAGCCCGTTTGATCGCAATGACGTATCGCAGACGGGTATTGGTGGCTATTGCTTAAGTGCCTATCGTGTAGAGATTCTGCTTGATACCCAACGTGCTGATATTAAAGATGTTATTGAGAGAGAGCTCGCTGCGGTGTTAGCGCATGAGTTGCATCACCTGTTCCGTATGCGAGCGGGAGAGAATGGCGTTGCACTTGGTGATGTGCTGATTATGGAAGGGTTAGCTTGTCATTTCGAACGTAAGGTGAATGGCGGCGTCACACCGAGCTTGTTTGAGCAAATCAAAGATCAAGATTGGCGTCCTTTCTATGCTGAGATGAAAGACAAGCTGAGCAGCTTAGATTACAACTTCGACGCTTACTTTCTTGGCAGTGCTGAAAGCCGCTGGCCGAAATACATGGGGTATTAGGTTGGGTACAACCTTGTCGCTGAATATCTGGTGGACTTTCAAGGCTCTGAGCTTGATTTAGTCGGAGCAAAAGCTGAGCTTTTCTATTAATAACTCCGGCACAAGCCAGTCATAAAAACAAAAAGCGCCTAGGTCATAAGACATTAGGCGCTTTCTTCGTTTTGGAGCGACGATTTCTCCGAAGAGGCGAATGGGTTTATTCGCTGACCGTCACTTTCTCAATAATGATTGGATCGCATGGCACATCATCGTGACCAAGTTTAGAGGTCGTTTTCACTTTCGCTATACGGTTTACGACATCCATACCCACGGTCACTTTACCAAACACCGCGTAACCCCAGCCTAGGTTGGTGGTTGCAGTGTGGTCTAGAAAATCATTGTCTTCCAAGTTAATGAAGAACTGAGCTGTTGCAGAGTGTGGTGCATCGGTACGCGCCATTGCGATAGTGCCAACAAGGTTCTTTAGACCACGGTTTGCTTCGTTCGCGATCGGAGCGCGCGTTGGCTTTTCTGCCATGTCTTCGGTGTGACCGCCACCTTGGATCATAAAGCCATCGATAACGCGGTGGAAAATGGTGCCGTTGTAGAAGCCATCTTCACAGTATTTTTTGAAGTTCTTTGAGCTAACTGGTGCTCGTTCTAGGTTCAGTTCAATCTCGATGTCACCGAAATTGGTGGTCATAATAATCATCTGGTTTTGCCCTTGTGGGTGCTAAGTTGGCGGCATTATAGCTAAGTCGCATTACGATAGCAGAAATAAAAACAGCGACGTTTTGGCGTCGCTGTTTGCATGTTGAGTGCTTGAGTAAAGCTCTAGACCGTAAAGCGACCGACTAAGTCGTACAGCTCGTTGGCTTTGTGGTTAAGGTTGCCACTGCCTGCACGGTTTTGATTCGCAAGGCTTGCCGACTGACTGCTTTGTTGAGAGATCACTTCGATGCGCTGTGAAATCTCTTGCCCAACTTGGCTTTGCTCTTCGGTTGCCGTAGCGATCAGCGTGTTAATATCCATGATGTTAGCAATTGCGGCTTGGATTTCTTGCAGTGCGGCAGAGGCAGCTATTGCCTCTTCAACCGTAGCTTCACCACGCGCTTGGCTTGAGGCCATTGCTTTCACTGCCGCATCCGAGCCAGACTTCAGCTGCTCAATCATTTGGTGAATTTCGCCTGTGCTGTCTTGAGTGCGACTCGCCAGTTTACGAACCTCATCGGCAACGACTGCGAAGCCGCGACCTTGTTCACCTGCACGTGCTGCTTCAATGGCTGCGTTTAGTGCCAATAGATTGGTTTGCTCGGCAATGTCTTGAATGACTTCTAGCGAAGAAGAAATGTTTTGTACATCGCTCTCTAAACGAGAAATCACCGTGCTGGCTTCTGAAACTTCTAAAGCGAGCGCTTCGACGGAGTTCGCTGCTGAATCAACAATGTGCTTCGCTTGCTGTGAGTTTTCATCGGCGTCCTTGGCGGATTGTGCTGCCTGGTTAGCGTTGCTTGAAATCTCGTGCGCTGTTGCCGTCATTTCAGTCATTGCCGCAGCGACTTGTTCCGTCTCTTCTCGTTGGCCAGACGCCAGCTCATCCACCTGAGAAGCTCGCTGTGACATGTGATTGGTTTCTGAAACCACTTCTTGCCCTACGTGGCTAACGCTCTTGATGATGCTTTGTAGGCTCTCAACAAAGGTATTGAAGTTGCGACTAAGCTGGGTGAACTCCGGTACGCTTGATTCTTCCATGCGTGCGGTTAAGTCTGCATCGCCTTGTGCGAAAGAGTGGATCGAAGCATCAAACTGTTCAATCGGCTTCATGATGCTGCGGTTAACGAACACCGCGAAGATCGCAACGATGGCGGCAATCGAGACACAGAACAGGGCGATTGCTGTCAGTGTGGTATTCAAGGCTTGATGCGCTGAGTCTTCCATACTCGCGATAATGGCGTCGATATCGTCAGTGTAGAAGCCTGTACCCAGCATCAAATCCCATTCAGGAATAAACACCGAGTAGCTCAGTTTCGGTAGTGCTTCGCTCTGACCGAGTTTCGGGAAGTAATAAGTCGTGAACTCACCGATTGTGGAATTGTTGAGCAAATCCTGAATCAGGTAATTGCCTTTCTTGTCTTGCAAGTTATAGAAATTTTCTCCGATGCCTTTGGTGTTTTGACCCGTCACAACGCGAACGCCTTTTGAATCGTAGCCAAAGATGTAGCCGGATTGGCCAAACTCCAACTGCTGCAAAATAGGCAATGCTTCTTCTAGTGGGGCGTTTTGAGCGAGCAATGGCTCAATAGCAGAGCGAGCGAGTTGAACGTAGTTTTTGAGCTCAGCTTTTTTCATCTCCATCATTTGACTTCGAGTCTGCTCAATTTCTTGTTCGTTATAGGCCGTGGTTTGCAGATAGGTAAACCACATCATGCCTATTGCCATGGTTAGAATTGGAATTATTGAAAGGATATATAGTCGTTTTCTGATCGTCAGATTCATAGAGACGTCCTTCTCTCGGCGCAGCGTTACAAGTAACAAGCTGAACAAGCTTGCCTGATACAATCATTAATACTTATTGTTGTAATGCTTAGAGATTAACCGAGTTAATCAATCAGAAGTACTGGAAATTTATAAATCTAGACTAAGGTCGTAGCATTTTAAAGCAGGATCACAATTAACGTGAACACGAATCATTATTGCAGCGAGAAGTGCCCGTTAACCAATAAGAGACGCGGTAGCGGTTTTTGGCAAACTTGAGGTATAGCCAATCTGCAAGGGGTTTGACCATGCGCCAACGCAGTGGTGCGTATATCCAACCGCGACCAACCAGTTGCCATGCTCGATGAGTGACATCCAACCCAAGCAGCAACTCACCTTTCTCGTTGAGGGCGTGCAAAATGGTGTTGGCTTGCTCAGGATCGATTTGCGGATAATCGGCGAACGCCTCGCTGTAGATGTCGACGGTTTTGATTTGCTGCTTGGCATCACGTTGTTTTAGCGCTTTCATCTCTGTAGCGCATAAGGGGCAAGTGCCATCATAAAATACGGTAAGTTTGGTCATGGTTGAGCTCATCGTTGGTTGTTCTCCTCTTTTTTACGCGATTATTTTTCTTTTAGTTCATTGTGTTGCAAGCAATGCAGCCAACTATCTCGGGCGTTGCCATCATTGAATTGGAAGAGCTCTTTGCTATTGCGCCAGTAACCCCTATCAATTTCGTCGAGTAAGGTACCATTGATAAACGGCTCCTCACACGAATCTACATGTGTGATGAAGCCAAGTTTGAGTCGCTTCGCGTTTTTATCTGTAGCAATGATATTGGGCAGTTGATCATTGTTGAAGCAAACTATGAAAGTGGCGAATATCACTGAAATGAGGAAAATTTTCAGCGATATGTTATAATCTCGCTCCGTTGTAACTAGAACACTTGTTGCAAGCTTGAGAATTTCCCGGGATTCGGCTCGTTCCAAACACCATGAGTCAGAGTTTTTGAACTACGATGGGATACAAGCAAACCCAGATGTTAGAGCGCCACTTCGGCGCTCTATTCGTTATGACGGGAGGAACTTTGCTCGATAGTGATGATCACTTTCTGTTTAAGTAAGGGAGCCCGACAGCGGTTCAGAAAGTGTCACTCGACAATACTCACAACACGATATCCACCTTCTGCAATCAGTCATTTCTGTTTGTATATGAAGAGGATAAGAAGGAGCTTAACAGGCTCCTTTTACATTTTAGGGCTTGCGAATAGCGCGTAAATCAGAACATCGCTTAACGACCGTCCCTTAAACTAGCCTAAGGCGCATTTAACACAACCTTTGAGTATTTTCGAAAAAATATAGCGAGAAAATTTGCTATTGAGCGAAGGTTAAACTAACACTCAATCATTACGGAGGATGAAGAGAACAATAATAAGAGGCGATATGAATCATTTAATATCTGTAGGTGCACTGGAGTCCTTTTTGGTTGCGATCAGTGTGCTTTTCCTGGGGCATTTCATTAATGCTAAGCTACCGATCTTAAAGAAATTCAACATACCTGAGCCGATTGTCGGGGGCTTAATTGTCGCCTGCATCATTACTGCTCTTCATTTTAACGGTGTCGACTTGGAGTTCGACTTACCGTTGCAAAACACATTCATGCTGATGTTCTTTGCTACTGTTGGTTTGGCAGCAAACTACACTCAGTTGATGAAAGGGGGCGCTAAGGTTTTCATTTTCTTAGCCGTCGCGTCGTTCTACATCATCATTCAAAACGGTGTCGGTGTCTCACTGGCAGCGGCATTGGGTTTAGATCCGCTGATGGGGCTTATCGCTGGTTCGATTACTCTGTCAGGTGGTCACGGCACAGGTGCGGCGTGGTCACAAACTTTCCAAGACGTTTACGGTTTGAATAACGTATTGGAAATCGCGATGGCGTCAGCAACATTCGGTTTGATCATCGGTGGTATCATCGGTAGTCCGGTTGCACAGCGTCTGGTCGAAAAGAACAACATCGAATCTGAGTATGGACGTGGTGGTCGAGATGCGAAAACCCACGAGAAATTCCCAGAGTTGGTGACGTACAACGAGTACGAAGAAGACAAAGTAACCGCGAAAAAAGTGGTTGAGAAACTGTTCTTCCTATTGATCTGTGTAACCGGTGCTAAGTACGTAGAACAATGGGTGAGCACTTACGACATCCAATGGTTGATGATTCCAGACTTCGTTTACGCGTTGTTCATCGGTGTGATCATCACTAACTTCTTGGAAGTGACCAAGATTCGTAAGCTCGATGCCGAAACGGTCGATATGTTAGGTACGGTATCGCTGTCCCTGTTCTTAGCGATGGCTTTGATGAGCTTGAAACTATGGAACATCTTCGATCTAGCGATCCCATTCTTGGTGATTCTAGGCGTGCAGTCAGTGATTCTGGCTATCTTCACCTACTACGTAACGTTCAAGGTGATGGGTAGCAACTACGACGCAGCAGTTATTGCAGGCGGTCACTGTGGTTTTGGTTTGGGTGCAACCCCAACCGCGGTAATGAACATGGGTTCAATCGTTAACCGCTTTGGTCCATCACCACAAGCGTTCATGGTTGTGCCGATTGTTGGTGCATTCTTTATCGACATCGTTAACTTGATCATTCTACAGGGCTACATCTCGTTCCTTGGTTAGATTGATAAAAATGCTTATAGAGGCCACAGTTTATCTGTGGCCTTTTTTGTATTTATTGATGATTTGAGCGGATTAAATAAAAAATATTTAGCATTAAAGTATTGAATAATAAAGAAATGATAAAATATATCTACCAGTAGGTAGATAAAGTTGTTGACGTAAAAATAATATGATCTTAAAGTAGCAACCACTGACGAGGAGCTGGGCCCCAAACCACCTCCTTTTTTAATAAAAACACTACCTACTTATTAGTAGGTAGGTAAATAAGGGAAAGGAAACGTATTATGTTCAACACATCTTCAATTGCACTTATCGTAGGCGGCTCATCAGGTATGGGTAAAGCGACAGCAGAACGACTTCTTAAAGCTGGTGTACCTGTTATGATTCTTTCACACGATAAAAACAACCTCGCTGAAGCAAAACAGGATTTAGAAAGTGTGACCAAAGGTCAGGTAGAGACCGCTCAAGTTGACCTGTATGACCCAAGTGCAGTGAAAAGCTTCATCGAACAATTGAATGCTGAAAAACGTCATATTGGTTACTTGGTTAATGCTGCTGGCTTTTTCAAACCAGTTGATTTCCTTGACCACTCAGAGCGTGATTACGACCTACAACTAGACATGAACCGCGCGTTTTTCTTCATCACTCAGGCCGTGGCGAAAAACATGAAAGCGCACGGTGGCGGTGCGATCGTAAATATCGGTTCTATGTGGGCTCACCAAGCAATTAAAGCAACGCCATCATCAGCGTACTCAATGCAAAAAGCAGGTCTTCATGCTCTGACGAAAAACCTAGCAATAGAACTTGGTGATCACGGCGTACGCGTAAATGCTGTAGCACCAGCTGTTGTAATGTCGACGATTTACAAGTCATTTATCGCGGAAGAAGAAATCGAATCAGCACTACAAGGCTTCAATGACTTCCACCCAATCGGCCGTATCGGTTCAACAGAAGATGTGGCGGACGCGATTGAGTACTTACTGTCAGACAAATCATCTTGGGTAACTGGCACAGTACTTAACGTCGACGGCGGCGTAATGGCTGGCCGTAACTAACCTCACTAAACGTGCAAATTGGGGCCTTTCACCCCATCCCTAAAGGCCCCAATTAAAAATTCAGTAGTAAACACGACATCAAATAATAACAAGGACATATCATGGATAACTCACCACTAAACGGCATTAAACTCGATGACCTAGCAGCTTACACTCAAGTGATCACTGAAGACGCAACGCAGGCGATCTCTGAATACGGCATTGTTGCCGAATGGAAAGGCGGCGTTCACAGTGAAATCCGTACTTTGAATCAAAAGGTTGGCGGAAAAGAAATCGTCAAAGACTTCAGTTTCGAAGTTGGTGAACCAGAAGAGCTATTGGGCAACAATGCATACCCAACACCTCAAGATTACCTATTGGGCGGCATGGCTGGTTGCATGATGGTGGGGTTTGTTGCGGGTGCGAGTGCTCGTGGTATCAAGCTAGACGCTGTGAAACTAACCATCAAAGGTGCCCTGGATTTACGTGGCTTCCTAAATGTGAGCGAAGAAGCGCCGGTTGGCTTTGATGAAATCCAATTTCAATTTGAAGTAAAAGGTGAGGGGACTCAGGCTGATTATGACGAAGTCATTGCGAGCGTACAGCAGTTCTCTCCAAACTACCGCACCATTAGCGATTCGGTGAAAGTTTCAGCTATCGTTGCATAACCAAAATATTAATCAAAAATCACGCACACTTTTTCACTGCTTTGAGCCTATATTTCGATATAGGCTCTTTTTTGCATAGTGAAGCATTTTAATCAATCTATATTAATATCCCACCTATTCAAAGCTTTACGTTGCTATCCCTTGAGTTATTGTGCAGGCGGCCTCTCCAGTCGAGTTACTCAGGAGGCCTCTTCATTTAAATATCTAGTCCCTACTTTCTGTTTGGCCATTTGTTTTACAAAAAATTGACGCTTAAAAAAACCTCAATGATATTATTGTTAAATCGCTGAGCGGTTTTATAAATTAGCCAGCATCCTTATCAAACTGCAGAAAAAGCTTGAACGTTGTCCTGTTTTTAACTCTAACGCCAAAAGTGGGTGCGTACTTTCAATCTCTCGATGAAATAGGCAAATGACCACTACAGCCCTCCGTTGTCAGCAAAAATGATGGGTTCTTTCTTGTTGTAGTGAGTGATTTTTTATCACTACTTAATGAAATTTGGCACGATACGACAACTCATAGCAGAATCACCAATCAGTGTTAGGAATTTAATAAAATGACGCTAAACCCACGAATCATACTTATTCTCTCTGCGATTAGCCTTCAAGGCTGTGGAGGAGGTTCAGATAGTTCAGAAACTGCCCATGATCACCTGATTTCAGTCGACATACAGCAGATCAGTCAATCAATGATCGCTGGGGGAGGAAAGACGGAAGATGAACTGCCTGATAGAGAAGTTGTCTTCAAAGCCTATGGCCACTACGACAATACAGATGAAGTACGTGACATTACCAGCGAGGTTAGCTGGCTTAGTACGAAGGGTTGTGACGTCATATGTCCGACTTCTAATGCTGGGCACTACCATACTACCAATCCCGGGGAAGCTGACGTATATGCCGTTAAGTCAAGGGTTAACGCTAGTGATGCGGAATCGAATCATATTACTAAGCGTGTTGTAGACATCCAGCCTTATAAGATTGAAACAAAAAAGTTGGACAAAAATAAGCTCGTCAATGATGAAGTACCGAGGGGGTTAAAGGTATCTTATAGTGCTGACGTCTATTGGAATGATGGTCGAATCACCGATGGTACGAATGAGGTGAGATGGCAGGAGCAAGGTAATGGGTTTGAACAAGATAACGAGCAGAAAAATCGCTTTCTCGCTTCTGGTGATGTTGGATCTGATTCAGTGCTGACCGCGAGTTATCAAGGTGTTTACAGTGACCCCCGCACGTTGGAAGTCTCTAACCCTATTTTAAAAGAGCTTCATATTGAAATTGGCGAAGGGCAAAGTACCTCAGTGCCTCGTGGGCAAGCTCGAATGCTGACGGCAGACGCAGAGTTTGAAGGCCTCGGAAACATCGATGTCACACAGGATGTCTCCTGGAACTCTGATAACAATCTTGCTTTTGAGCAAAAAGATAACACTTTCCGTGCGATTGGTAGTAAGGACAATGTCGGTCAAAAAACGACCATCACGGCTTCTCTCTCCGATTACCAATCAGAGATAAGCAATAAAGTAACACTTTCCATATCGCCCGCTGAATTAATTGCAGTACGAACTGAAATAGACCAGGGAGCGAATGCACTGGTTCCACGATATCTAAGCCGTACTTTAAAGGCTATCGGAGTGTACAGAGGGGACGTCAGTCGTAGTGATAAAACTTTTGAAGAGGATATAACAAGTACTGTAGCATCATGGACTAACAGTGATGTAACCAGCTTTACGTCAGTCCAAGGAACGAGCAACCGTTTTCAAGCAATCGGTGAGCCTGGTAGCACGAGTGTTGTTACACCCGCGGTACCAAACTTTGTAGGTGAAAAGGGTATTCAACTATCTGTTGGTGATGGCGTTGTAACGAGTCTTGAGGTTGAACATGCGGACAATAATTTGTACACACCGGACGTACCATATTCAGACAATGTGCCAAAAGATCAGAAGCGAATGTTTCGTGTTATTGCGACCTATGGTTCTGCAAGTGATGGTTTTGTAAAGGAAGACGTTACTAGAGATTCTCAGTTGGTCCTCAGTAATGCATCTTTTAAAAAAATAGACTACAACACAGTTCAAGCTGTCGGTAACACTGGAGAGTATGCTGAAGTTTCGGCTAATTATCGCGGTCAGGGAACTGATAATAACTTTACTCTAACTGTACAAGAAGAGCAGAGTGAAACGATTCAAGTGGGCACACTGATATTTTCTAAGCCACCTGAGATCTTATTGAATTACGCTGAGGCGTTACAATATTGCTCTGAACAAGGGGGGATGATTCCAAGGCCTGATCAGCTGCGTAAGCTGGTAAATGAATATGTTGGCCCCAACCATGGTTGGCCTTGGAGCAGCAACGAGGGTTACGGAACGTATTGGAATAATGAGCAAGCAAATGATAACTTTCCAGATAGCCACTGGATTCTCAATTTAAAGGATAAACACCCGTACCCGAGGAGAAATGATACTACTCACCGAATTAGTTGCGTTATTTCTGAAAAGTAATAAATCCAGCCGTCTTACTTGAAAGGCGGCTGCTCTCGCCCTCAGCACAAAACTACTAAGATGTTGAGGCTACCTTAACAAAACTGGTCTTCTACGCTTTGTCAGTTTTCCTCTTACCCTTATAAAAACCTAACTATTTGCCAAGCTTATATAACATTTTGAAGGTACTGCTGCCTTCTGAGAGTATGGTTATAAGAGGTTTATCCGTAACTACTCCCGTTACTCTCATAAAAGCTAATTGCTGAATTAGGCCTCTACCAACTCAAGTACTTGAGGGTGCCTTTCTTTCCGTGTGCTCAATACAAATTAACGTTGTCTCATCTGGTGACAAAACGACGTTGGTCAATCCGCATAAATATCTACCTCCGGTAAGAGATTGGTTATGCTCACAAGTTGCACATACACCAAAGGTATGCCGCTTGTTTTCTGTTTGAATTGATCGTAACAGGCTTTGTAATTGGTCCTGCAACGCTCGAGCGTCCAACCCGTTGTCGGTCAATTTATTACTTGCAACAGCATGCTGTAGCAAAGGAGGTGGGAAAATTTCTGTGATCAACTTTCTACCCTGTGATGAGACGACCAAGTGAGTCATCCTTTTATCTTCTATATCAGGTTTTTTAGTGAGGAACCCCTTTGTCTCAAGCACTTTTAAGCTCTGAGAAACGGTACCTTTTGTCAGGCCCAAATACTCAGTTACTGCTTTGGGTGTATCAGAAAATCGATTACAAATTGATAAATAATAAAGAGCTTCAAAGTGGATAGGTTGAAGTCCGTGAAGGACTAAAGCGGCACGTACCTCATTTCTGAGGAGATTGCCAATTCTGTCAAGCAGGTGATATAGAGTTTCAGTGTTCATCGGTAGATAGTATCGACTAAAAACAATATTGACAAGAGTAAGTCGCACAGTTAACCTGTTTGGTATCGACTCGATACTAAATGGAAAGAAACAATGAAAATTTCTAAACTTGCTTTATCAATATTAGCTGCATCACTGACTACGGGCTCTGGGCAGAGCTTCGCACATGCAAAGCATACTGGTGGTATTCAATCTCAACCAAGTACAGGCACCTTGTCATCGTTTGACATTATTCACACCAAGATCTCAACCAAAGACAATATTGCTACTTTCCACATGGCGGTGTCTGAGCGAGCTGGGGGTATCAAACCGACGCCAACAGGCAAATTGGCAGGGAGCGAGGTGTTCTCTTACGTCTGGCCAACAACATTGAATAGTGGCCAAGTTGGCTTTGAGGATAATGCAGGGATACTGGCATTGGCTGTAACCGCTCATCCGGACTTTGATGACACACCGCTCTATGACGAAAATGGTGATGGTGATAAGACCAATGATGGTAATGTTTGGCACAGTCATTGGGTCGTGTTAGAACCAAATGAAAAATGTGGGGCGGGTGCACTCGGTGTTGTTGATATCCCGGAGGGAGCAACTCCTAAATTACCGCAAACATGGCCTGGTCTACCTATATTAATTGACAGTCCTGACTATAAGCCAAATTTCGAAGGCAATACTTTAAACGTGAGTGTGCAATTTGAAGACGCAGGAGCACTTGAACTAGCAAAATTTGATGGTGTAACGTCAGGTCTCAGAGTCAATGCAAGTGCCCATTCACCGTTGCTTTGTGTGGTTGATGTGTTTGACGTTGCATCCGGCGATTTGTCATTACCTGGGGAAGTAAATCGATAAGGAAAATATGATGAATCAATATCCAACAGCACCAGAGCTAACAGTCTCACACTGGTTAAACACTGACACCCCTTTGCGCATCAGAGAGTTAAAAGGGAAAGTTGTCGTTCTACATACATTTCAAATGTTGTGTCCTGGTTGCGTTAGTTACGGGCTACCACAAGCAGCAAAATTAGCGCATTTTTTCCAGCAAGAAGACGTGGTTGTGATCGGGTTGCACACCGTTTTCGAACATCATCAAGCAATGCAGCTTGAATCGCTCAAAGCCTTTATTCATGAATATCGTCTGAGTTTTCCTATCGCGGTAGATGCTCCGTCGGATAATTCAATTCCAATAACAATGAGTGAGTATCAATTGTCTGGAACACCTTGCTTGGTGCTGATTGATAAATTTGGCAAACTTCGGTTTACTCATCATGGTTCAATCGAAGACATGCTTCTTAGTAAAATAGTTTCGTCATTACTGTTTGAAACGAGTCCAGCAAACGATAGGGTTGACCTAGATAGAGAGCCCTCGCAGCCGAATTATCCTGATAACACAAAGTGTTCAGCCCATTAGGTAACTGCGCAATTATAACTCAAGGAATAGGAGCCGTTGTTTCGCTCCTATTCATTTTATTGTCTGAGACCGACTTTGAATATTAAGCTGAAGCTACAATGTTACTTAGTGGGTCTACAGAGCAACTTATTTTTAATTTAGATGCAGATAAACTACTTAATCAGCTCTGACTCTCAATCGATTCTTGTTATCTCGATTTACAATTACTTGTTGATGGTCGTCAATCGTGCCAAGGTTTTTCGCCAAACGATCATACAAGACAACATTGACTGTTGCCGCCAAGTTCATGCAGCCATTGGTGGGTACATACACCACGTGATCGGCCTTATCGACAACCTCTTGCGGAAGTGAGCCATCTTCTGGGCCAAAGATATACACCGCGTTTTCTGGGTGGGTAAAAAGAGGCAACGCAGTCGCGCCGACGGCCAACTCAACACACACCACTTTCATGTCTTCAGCAAGGTGAGCGGTGAGATCGTCCATTTCGACCAAATCGATACGTTCGTGCATATTCTTGGTGTCGGTTCGGAATTTTACCGCACGATTATAGCGAGTGCCGTTATAACGAACTTGCGTGGCGTCATAACACCCCGCTGCGCGCATCACCGCGCCCACATTGGTTGGATCTTTAGGGTTATACAGTCCAAGAATGACCGTTGACTGTGCTGTCATTGCTGTTGTTCTACTTAATGGTTTTAGGATAAGAGCTTGATGCTCGTTGAGCGTGGGATTATGGACTTAACCCGCCAGAAGTACTATCACAATATTTTTTAGAAGTAGAAGTAGAAGTAGAAGTAGAAGTAGAAGTAGAAGTAGAAGTAGAGGTAAGGAACGAGTGGGTTACGGGGAGCAATAATCTCCCCATAAATGAATGGATAATGCAATTTAACGAGCGGCGAGCTGTTCGATCACACTCTCTGCTGCTTCTAATGCGCCCTCAATAAATCCGCCGAACTCTTTTGCTGATTCCGTTCCCGCAAAATACATTCCTTGCTGGCTTAAGTGCGTAAGTGATGCGTTGAGCCCATAACGCGGATGATGAGTTGGCATGGTGTGATCTTTTTCAACCGCTGTGTATGCCTCTTTCGACCAGTCCAGCAGTTTTACTTCCGTGACGTTATAGGCCTCAGGGCCAAAGAGTCGCGCTAGTTGCTCAACGGCCATGGTTTTCAATTCGGTAGCGCCTAGTTTCGCGCGAGTTTGAGCATCGTAACCGATAAAACCGAACAGGGCGGCATGACCATTTTCAGCACTGGCGTCATGAATTTCCACCAATGGACCAACTTGGCTGTTTGCGTAACCGGACAATCCGTTTTCACGCCAGAAAGGTCGGTCATAAATGGCGAAGAATTTCGCGTGAGCGGCCATCCATGTGGGCGTTTTGTCCAGCGCGTTCAACGCCGTTTCTGGAAGGGCTGGCGTAAAGCGGATGTTATTAGCAATCAAACGATGAGGGAGCGCAAAGATGATGTTCTCACTCTCTAAAGTCAGCTGTTCTGCTTGGTGGATGACATCGACGCTATAACCTTGAGCTTCATTATGGCTTACTGCGTGTACTTGATGTTCATATTTGATGTTTTCTGGGTTGAGTAACTTTGTCACTCCCGCCACCAATTGCGCCATGCCACCCGATACTCTCATGGATTGAGGAGAAGAAAAGAACTGATTCGAAACTTGACGAATACCAGCCTGCCCGGATTGTTCGATTAACATATCGCCTGTTTCGTACTGTTCTAAGATGGGCAGCGATAAGTTGTCGACGAGCCTCATGACGCGATGGTTCATGTTGGGCCAAAACCACGATGGACCGAGATCAAATTGGTCACTTTGACTGTGTGCAGCCAAGCTCGAAGAAGAAATAATTCGACCGCCGAGTCTGCTTCTCGCCTCAAGTAGCAAGTAGCTATGCCCTGTTTTCTCTAGGTAAGCTGCGGTGTAGAGACCGCTTAAACCGCCTCCGATAATAATAAAATCGTATTTCATTGTTTGCCCTTGATGTTAGTTATCTACTAATAGGTAGGTTAAGTCTTTTTTGAAAAATAAACAATACCTATCGGTAGGTAGACAGATTTGTGAGAGCATGCTATCTTTTGCAAAAATGTTTAAGGTGGAAGCCACATGAAAGAACTTAGCCCAACGGCTGCAAAGATTGCCGACCTTGCTGAAAGCTACATACAAAGCCGAGGTTTTAATGGTTTTAGCTTTCGCGATATCCAAAATGATCTGGGTATCAAGACCGCGAGTATTCACTACCATTTCAAAACCAAGCAAGACTTGGCGGAAGCGGTGTTTGAACGCTATCTCGCAAACTACGAAGCGGCGTTAATTCAGATCGAGAGCCAACCAAGCAGTGCTGAGGAAAAAATTGAAGCGTTGGCTGATATTTTTATTGGTGTACGCGAGCAAGATAAGCTGTGTTTGTGTGGCATGTACGCTTCTGACTTTTACTCTTTGGCAGATGGTCTAGAAGGGCTGCTGTCGCGTTTTGTACAAACGAATGAGCAATGCCTACAAAAAATCATTGATCAGGGTGTAGAAAATGGAGAGTTCGACTTACGAGTGGAATCCGCCCATGTTGCAAGGCTAATCTTTGTTGCGCTGGAAGGCAGTATGTTACTTTCTCAGTTTAAAGATGCTGATTACATTCGTAGCGTTAAGGCAAGTTGTCTCGCACTTCTTAAACGCTAATATTATTCATAATATTACCCGCGATAAGTGCGGGTATTATTTTAAATTTATAGACTATCTACTGGTAGGTAAATAATGATTAAAGACAAAAGAGCGCTAGAGATGAACGGCATTGATGCCGCAGGCGCAGAACAATTTGAGCGGATTCTCGAAGATACGTTGACCTTTCTTCCCAGTGCAATGAGCGATCTCGAGCAGCTGCTACTGCGCTATCCGGACTTTATGATGGGATGGATTTTTAAGGCGTACAGCCATGCGAGTGATGGGCGTCGTTCTACTTTACCTATCGTGGCTAAAATGGTTACGCAGTTGGATCAGTTCGCGCCATCGGCCACCAAGCGTGAAGCGCTGCACATGCATGCGTTGAAACAGTGGAGCCAAAGCAACCTGAAGGGGGCTCTGGATACATGGCAACATATTCTGAGTCTTTGGCCTTTGGATATCATTGCCTACCGCCAATTTACAGGGCAAACATTTTGGTTTGGCCAAAAGCAACGGGCACTGCAAGTTTCTTTGCAAGTTTTACCCTACTGGGATGAGCAGACACCAGGATATTGGATGTTTGCCGCCGCTCATGCCTTTGCACTCGAAGAGGCGGGGGAATATGAATTGGCCGAAGCGTTTGCGCGCCAGACGTTAGTTTTGAACCATCAAGACCTAATTGCCAAGCATACGATGGCTCATATTTTTGAGATGCAAGGCGAGGCGAAAAAGGGCATCGAGTTCTTGCAAGGTCATGCGAGTACGTTTGCGAATCACAATGCTTTTCGAGGTCACCTTTGGTGGCACCTTGCGTTGTTCCATCTTGAGGAAGGTAATATCGATGATGCCTTGGCTTTGTTTGATCAGCACATCTATCCTGCAGAGTCTTCGATATACCTTGATATTCAAAACGCGGCTTCATTGCTGGCTCGCTTGGAGTTCATGGGAGCTGATATTGGAGAGCGTTGGCATCGACTGAGTGCCGGAGCACTAGAGATTTCGGCCGACAGCACCATCATGTTTACTGAAATTCATAATGCCATGGTGTTAGCGAAAACCGATCATCATGACCAGTTAGATGCCAATATAGCGCAAATTATCAGTTTGCCATTACAAACTCAGGAAGTGGAGTTTATGACCGGCAGCAAGTTGATGCAGGCCATCAAGGCCTACCACAGCTCGAACTATCGTCATTGCATTGAGTTGATCAATCAAGTAAGAGATGTGCACAGCAAGCTTGGGGGAAGTCACGCGCAGCAAGATGTGATTTTACAATACCTGCTGATGGCTCATGCCCATTTACAACAATGGGATCAAGTGGCGTGTCTGTTGAAAAATCGTTACGTCGCAAGAGCACAACCGCTGCCTGCAGAGCAGATAAAGCGAAAGCTGGCTCAGTTCGATGAAGTGAAAAACATCGACGCTCTGCTGCCTAGCTTAGTCAAAGTCATTTAAGTTACTTTTGAGTACTCGTATGAATGTTACAGATGCTCCTGTGTGTTTGAGAACTTAGAGACTAGATACTCAATGGCTAAGCGACTTTTAAGCGGCAGAAATTCTCTTTCAGAATAAACTATCCACGTGGAGCCTCTATTCTTCCAATAGGGAGTTAATACAGGCTCTAACTGTTTGTTTTTTAGCTCTTCAGAAAAAATAGACTTTGGGAGATACAGCACACCAAGCCCTTTCTTGCACGCATTTACCAGTGTCTTAACATTATTAGCCCTTACCTGCCCTTTGACAGAAATATTGATGTCCTCGCCCTTATCTTGGAAAGTCCAGCGGTTATAAGTTGTAGTAATACACTTATGCCTTGCTAGATCACGTGGTGAGGTCGGCCTACCGAACTTGTTCAAATAATCAGGGCTAGCTACCGCTGCGTATAAATGGTCAGAAAGTTTTCTTGCTATTAAATTAGAGTCAGGGAGTGATCCAAACCTTATTGCGAAATCATAACCATCATCGATAAAGTCGATCACCTTTGTATTAAAGTCGATATCTAGCTCTAAGTCTGGATGTTCAGAAACAAAGTCCATCAATGCTGGTATGACGTGGTTTTCTGCAAAATCGCCTCCTGCTGATATTCTGAGTGTTCCTGATAAACGGGCTTTACCTTCTGTCACGACTTCATTTGCTGTGTCTATTTGCTCTATTATTTTTTTGCAATATTCATAGTACGAGTGACCAGCGTCAGTTAGCCTTACTTTTCTTGTTGTTCGCGCAACTAGAGCGACACCAAGTCTCCTTTCAAGCTCTGAAACACGTCGACTGATTTGTGAGGTGGCTATGCCAAGGTGTCTACCTGCAGTGCTAAAGCCTTGGGTTTCTGCTACTGCAACAAATTCTGTAATACCCAAAAAAATTGACAAAATAAGCTCCCTGAAAATGTCTCTAACAACGTCAGACTATCATTAATGTGACGCTGTAAAGAAATGATTTTATTGTCAGTAGCTAAAAAGTACGGCTCTTCTGATTAGGGTGAAGTATTGCTTTTGTCCTTTTATTGCAGGTAGTTAACGAGTTCTCTTCTCGTTTCTCAAAAGCTCTAATGCCTACCGTTTCTATCTAGTTGTCAGTTCCAGCCTCCGACTGTTGCACAGTAGCAAAAGTGATTTCTTAAATATACTAATTATCAAAATTAACATTAGATAATATAGTGTAAATCAAGGTTGATTTAGTTGTTTATCGCAAAGTGATCGACATCTAAATATCATTTTTCTATTAAATAAAATGAGGTTGTTATGGATATTAAAAATCAAGAAAAAGCCGTTGCAGATAAAGTTAGTCTCTATATTTCCGCATTGGAAAATTCAGAGTTTGCTAAAGATAATATAGAAAGAGCTTTTTATTCTAGTACTAATCTACATTCTTTGAGCGAGGATGGCTCGATTCACTTTATACCTCGAGATGCTCTAGTCGAGTATGCTGTTACGAATAATGCAGAGGTGGTGGGTTCTATCCTCGGTGTTGAAGTCGTAAACGATATGGCTTTTGCAAAAGTAAAGTTAGAGCTTAGTGACTTCTACTGGGTTGACTATCTGACGCTTTTGAAAATAAAGGGTGATTGGTTAATCGTTAGTAAAACGTTTACAACTATTAATAAGTAGTCTGTTTATGTCCTGAATTTATATTGGAATGATTCATGCGGAAGAAAAAATTAAAACTAAATATAATAAATAAGACACTAGCTGTATTGATTGCAGCTATGAGCTTTAATTCATTTGGTTCTGATACATTAAAAGAACCATTGGTATACTCGCATAACAGTAAAGATCTCACTTGGGTTAATTGTCCCGACTTTTTACCTTGTCAGATAGCGTCCCTAAATGGTGAGTTAGGAGGCAACAATAACGATGTCTTTATTAAATTCCCGAGCTTAGCCGAAATTCCTTTTCATACACATACTTCCACTGAACATATGATTCTGCTTGAGGGCGAGTTCCACACTACTTATAAAGGGTTCGAAAGAGTGGTGCTGAAAAAAGGTGATTACGCGTTTGGACCTGCAGATCTTGCTCATGATGGCTACTGTGCAAGCAAAGAAGACTGCGTCATGTTTGTTGCATATGAGACACCTATTGATGCTATCCCAATATCTAACAAATAGGTGGCTTTTATGTTTACAGTGATGATGCCACACAACCAAAGCCCTCTCATCTCTGCGGAGGAAGCGGCAAAGAAATTGAACGATCAAAGTACAAAGTTCTTTGATGTTAGAGGACGCTGGGGTGAGGATATCCAGTATTCTCGTCAAGCTTTTTTAAGTGAACATATCACGGGTGCACGTTTTCTGGATTGGACGAAAACCTTTGTAAATACTGATTTACCAATAGCCTTAGCACCTGTGGCCGAGATTGAGCAAGCGCAAGCTGATTTTGCAGCACTGGGTATTAACCAAGACGATCTTGTCATTCTCTATGATGATTACTTTCATATGTTCGCCGGTCGAATATGGTGGGCGATGCGGTATTGGGGGTTTCGCAACGTTAGGGTGCTTGATGGTGGTTTGAAGCGTTGGAAATTTCTTGCATTGCCGACTTCAAACAATCTTAATAGTGCAAGGGTGGGCAATTACGTCGTAAAAAAGGAACAGAGTTGGATAGCTCTTTCCGATGATGTTCTTAATCGAAGTGATAATACTGTTTTGTTGGATGCTCGACGAAGTGAGAACTTCTTCGCTTCGGATGTGAGTCATATTCCAGGTGCCATTAACGTTCCATTCGCAACTTTACTGGATAATGATACTGGTATGTTTAAGGCTCCAGAGGAAATAAAGCAGGTTATTGAGGTTGCAATAAATGGCCAAGATATTGACCACGTTATATCCTCGTGTGGGTCAGGCTATGCTGGCACTATTTTATTGATTGCTCTGCAATTGATAGGGATAGATTCAACACTGTATGATGGCTCGTATGCTGAGTGGAAAGCATTACAGTATCCAAGTAATTAGAGAGATGGTGCTAGGTATCTATTTGCCCTGAATCTTGCAGAAAGAGCAGCACTGTGACGTTAGTTTCCTCTTTAGAGTGCTCCCCTCAAAAAGCAAAGTGAGGGGGGCACTCTTTTTTTGCTGTGTTAGTGGTAATCACCACAGCATGGTCTAATTTTGAAATAAATGTTTATTTTGCTTTATTCAAGCGTGTGACTGAACTTGATACTAGCTGTCCAAGCAAGCACACCGATGAAGCAGTAAATACCGACATTCATCCAACCTGCATCTGGAATTGCGCTGAACGGGTTTGGTGCAAGAATCGCGTGCAGCGGTAGATAGAAAATCGCTGAGAAGAAATCATCCAGTCCATAGAAGTTGAACATCGCAATCGGCATCCAGCGTAGCGCGTAAATACCAATCAAGATGACCAACAGTGGTGAGTTCACTTTCTGTGAGATTGCCATTGCGGTCAGGGCAAGCGGCAATAACAACACGCCAGCCACTAACATTCGAAGTAAAAATTCAATCCAGTTCAGCAGCACGAAACCCAATGATGCCTGGCGATACAACAACGCCAACTGGTGGTCAGTTGAAACATTCAACATCCACAGCATAAAGTCCGCAGCGAAAACCAATACCGAACACACCAATGGAATCACCAATAAACCAAACGCCAGCTTCACCAGATGGGTTTTTACGTCACTGACAGGCATACTGCGCCAAAACATGATACTGCCCTCTGAGCGCTCTTTACGTAGCGTTCTTGGGAAGTATTGAGTGCCAAGCAGGATAGACAACAAACCAATGCCACCTGTGATCAGCATGTTGACGTCATCACCAAGCTCTTTGTGGATATCACTGACATCACCACCAAAGCTCATTTGGAGGAACATATTGTGTTGCAGTGTCGAGCTACTCATTAAGCTGACAAACAGCAGCACGCCACAGGCAAACATAAATAATGGTACGCGCGTAACCAATGGGTTCTCTAGCCATTCTTTACGCAACATCGCGACAATCGATTTCATTATGCTGCCTCCTTCTGCAATGCTAAGAACAGATCCGCAAGCTTGACGCCATACACATCACCTAGCCCAGCAACTTGCTCTGCGTATTGTGATGACAGCAACCATTTAGTCGTGCCTAAGCCCTTTTGTGATGACAGTGGTTTCAGCACTTCGATTTGTGCGCGATGCTCATCACTGGCATCGAGAATGAAGTAATCTTCGCTGATGCTGTCCATTGAGGTTTGCAGAACAGGTCGGCCGTGTTTAAGGATCAGCACGTCCGTCAGTAGGTGTTCGATTTCTGATACTTCATGGCTCGCAATGATCAGTACACGCTCTCCATCGTGGAACCATTCCAGCAAATGACGGTAGAAGGTATCGCGATAAACCAAATCCAGGCCAAGCGTTGGCTCGTCCAGAATCAGAATTTGCGTATTGGTCGCGATTACCACGGCCAAGTGCAATTGCACCTTCATGCCTTTCGATAGGGATTTGATACGTGCGCGCGGCTTGATGTCGGTTTGACGAAGCATGCTATCGGCTTTGCTGCGATTAAAGCCTGGGTGTACGCCCTCTGTGTAATCGAGCAGCTGAGCAACCGTCATCCAGTTTGGCAAAACGTTAACATCCGAGATATAAGATAAGCTCTGCATGATTTTGTCGCGTTGCATGATTGGCTCAAAGCCGTTGATGCGAATGGTGCCCTGGTATTCATGTGCACCGAGTAGGGCGTTAATGAGAGTCGATTTACCCGCACCGTTATGACCTAGCAAGCCAAGCACTTGACCCGCTTGTAGATCGAAGCTCACGTCATGCAGCGCTTCACTTTGCTGACGATATTGCTTGGAGACGTGTTTTACACTGACTAATGCGCTCATTGGTCACCTTTAATATGTATTTGGATTTGTTGGATAAATTCATCAAGAGACATATCCAGACGTTGTAGTGTGTCGGCGATCTGCGGAATTTGTTGTTCAAGGAAACGTGCTTTCTCATCAGCAAGCAGCTGTTTTTTTGCACCTTGGGCGACAAACATGCCTTGCCCACGTTTCTTTTCAACCAATCCTTCATCAACCAATAACTGATAGCCCTTCATGACCGTCAGGTGATTGATCTTCATATCCGCAGAGACACTGCGTACCGAAGGCAAAGCTTCGCCCTCTTGCCAGATGCCTTGCAATATTTGCTGGGTGATCTGGTCAGCCAACTGACGGAAAATCGGTTGGCGATCATGCCAATGCGTCATGATTGGTTTCCTTGGCTGAGTTGGTGTTATATATATGTATAACACCTTAAGGATGAGAGAGAAAGCACCAAATTTTTTAGTCGTGGTTTTCTCAATCCCATTTGCCGATGATATTTCGTCAAAATTGGCATCGGAGTTTCACGCAAAATTTGCACGCAATCGCATACGTTTTTGCCCTTAAAAACTGGCAAAAAATTGTTCACTTCTCATAAATTGAGAAGGGCGATAAAAACGAGAAAATTGCGCCACAAAACTTGGTGAAAAAGTGTGTTTTTTCATTAGGTGAGAATTGGGTGAATATTCGAGCTATTGCTTTCTTATTTAATGAGAATTTAGTGGATTTGAACCCTAGAAAACCACACGTTCAGTAGGCACTCTGACTTGCCTAAATACCGCTCAACCTGCGAGTTGTTACTCAAAGGATGAGAAAAAGGAGGCAAAGAGGTTTTATGAATCAGGTCATTTCTGTTGGTCCACAAGAGTCGTTTCTCGTCGCTATTTGTGTGTTGTTCTTGGGACAATTCGCTAACGCTAAATTACCGATCTTAAAGAAATTCAATATTCCCGAGCCAATCGTTGGTGGTTTGATTGTCGCTTGTGCGATCACCGCAATGCATTTCAATGGCGTGGATTTAGTTTTCGATTTACCGTTGCAAAACACTTTCATGTTGATGTTCTTCGCCACCGTTGGCTTAGCAGCAAACTACACCCAGTTGATTAAAGGTGGCGCTAAGGTGTTTATCTTCTTAGCCGTGGCATTGGTCTACATTCTTATCCAAAACGCGGTCGGTGTCTCTTTGGCAACCGCGCTCGGCTTAGACCCGCTAATGGGCTTGATTGCTGGTTCGATTACGTTGTCTGGCGGTCATGGTACGGGCGCAGCATGGTCGCAAACCTTCCAAGACATGTACGGCATGCACAACGTTTTAGAAGTGGCAATGGCATCCGCTACCTTTGGTTTGGTGATTGGTGGCATTATCGGCAGCCCAGTTGCGCAGCGCTTGATCGATAAACGTAACCTTGAATCTGAATACGGACGCACCAACCAGACTCACGAGCGTTTCCCTGAATTGGTGACCTACAACGAGCACGAAGAAGACCGCGTAACCGCGAAGAAAGTGGTCGAGAGTTTATCGATCATTCTATTGTGTGTTACTGGTGCCGATTACTTAGAAGGCTGGGTGAGCAGTTTCGGCATCAAATGGTTGATGATTCCGGACTTTGTTTACGCGCTGTTTATCGGTGTGGTGATCACCAACATCATGGAAGTGACGAAAGTACGCAAAGTGGATGTGGAAACGGTCGATATTCTTGGTACGGTTTCGCTGTCTCTGTTCCTAGCGATGGCACTAATGAGCCTAAAACTGTGGAACATCTTCGACTTGGCAATCCCGTTCCTCATCATTCTGGCGGTGCAATCGGTGATTCTGGCGGTTTTCGCTTACTACGTGACGTTCCTAGTGAGGGCAGCAACTACGATGCCGCAGTCATCGCAAGTGGTCACTGTGGCTTTGGTCTGGGTGCAACCCCAACGGCAGTTATGAACATGGGCTCTATCGTTAACCGCTTCGGTCCATCTCCACAAGCCTTTATGGTGGTGCCTATTGTTGGCGCGTTCTTTATCGACATCGTCAACCTAGTGATTCTGCAAGGCTGTATTTCTTTTATTAAGTAACCTGCCTCGCTCCACAAAACAAAAGCCAGTCCTGTGAGACTGGCTTTTTTGATCGGCTTAGAGCAATAGGCATCAACAATTTAAATTATAGGAATGAGCCATGTCCTTTAAATTTATCAATGACTAATATTCGGTTTTTTGAGGACGTTACTGATGCGAAATCGTCGGACATATATCATCAGTAACCTCCTTTTCTCCTTATAAGACTCTAGCTAATTGCCCGTCGCATCCATCATCGCGACGGGCTTTTTTTTATTCCTGCCAAACGGACGTCGCGATGGAATTACAAGAACGCTTTGTATGGCAGTTCTGGTTCGTTTTTGAAGATGTCGCTAAAGCCACGGAAGTGCTGGTAGTGCATGCGACCTTTATCGGTAGGGAAGGTGTATTTGCCCCCGACTTGCCAGAAGAACGGTGCGAACTTGTATTGCAGACGGTCTTTCTTCATGTTCCACAACACTTCAATTTCGCGTGGGTCGTTTTGGAAGTTCGCCCAAATATCGTGGTGGAATGGCATCACGACATCACAATTCAATGATTCTGCTGCGCGTAGGATGTCAGAAGACGTCATCTTGTCAGTCACGCCGCGTGGGTTTTCACCAAACGACAACAGTGCCACGTCAATTTGGTATTCGTTGCCGTGCGCTGCGTAGTAGTTAGAGTAGTGCGAGTCACCAGAGTGGTAAACCGAGCCGCCTGAAGTTTCAATCAGGTAGTTCACTGCGCGTTTGTCCATGCCGTCGAGGATTTCTTTATCGTAAGATGAAGTGCCTTCTGGCAGTGTGACAAGTGCAGTACGGTCGAATGAATCCAGTACGCGGATCTTCATGTCGCCGACCTCAAGTACATCGCCCACTTTCGCGACAACACAACGCTCTTCTGGTACGCCCCAGCCCATCCATAAATCGACACACGCTTGCGGACCGATGAACTTCACGTGGTCACCACAGTTTTGCAGTACCGCTGCCGCAACGTTAACGTCGATATGGTCTGCGTGGTCATGGGATGCCATCACAGCATCGATCTCTTTGATAGCAAATGGGTCAAGCGGGAAGATAGCAGTACGTAGGTTTGGTTGCAGTGCTTCGACACCGCCCATACGCATCATTTGGTGCTGGTTCTTCATGAAGGCATTTTTTTGCGTCTTTTTGCCCGTACCACACCAAAAGTCGATAGAGATGTTGGTGTTGCCCTCACTCTTCAACCAGATACCTGTACAACCTAGCCACCACATCGAGAATGTATTTGGTTCCACCACCGTATTTTCGATCTCTTCGTTTAACCAGGTCCCCCACTCAGGGAATGTATTTAGGATCCAAGATTCACGAGTGATTTCATTTACTTTACTCATAGCAACACCTTTTTGTTTCACAATTTTTATTAAATTTGGGATGTAGGGAGCCGAGCGCCTTAATTTGTGGTTAAGGCACTGAGCTGAATTATTTTTATTTATTTGAGAAAGAGGCTAGGGCGCGTTAGACCAGAATGACCTGTGTCCCTTGTGCTTCTATCGCTTTGATGACCTCTGGGTTGGCGTTTTTGCCAGTGATCAGAATGTCGATTTTCTCGGTAGGACAGAACAACATGCCCGTTCTGTGACCCACTTTGGAGCTGTCTACCACGACTACGAGCTTGTCGATTTGCTCAAGCATTTGCTGCTCAGCCACCGCGGTTAACATGTCAGCTTTGTAGAGTCCGGCTTCGGTTAACCCTTTACCCGAGGTGAACATCCAATTACCTGCGTAACTGCCAAGCGAATTGGGTGCCGGATTTAAGAACAGTTTTTGTGAACGGTTGTATTGACCGCCAATGATGATCACATCGTCATGGTCTTCATTGATCAGGTAGCTTGCCAATGGGAAGTAGTTGGTGACGATCTGCACGTCTTGCCCACATAGCTTCTGCCCAAGTAGGAAAGCGGTCGAACCGCAGTTGATGACCACGCTGTCGCCAGGCTGACAAAGCTCAGCGGCTTGCATCGCAATCAAGGATTTCTCTTCGTAATGCTCAGTGCTGTTGATGTTCAGCGGTGACCATTTTTTCTTTTCTGCTTCGACGCGTTCTGCGCCGTTGCGTACTTTGCGCAGTTTGCCTAGTTCATCCAGCTTAGAGATGTCACGGCGAGCCGTCGCTGGAGAGACGTTAAAGCTCTCAATAATGTGTGAGACGTTAATCGTCTGATTTTCTTCTAATAAAGACAGAATGCCATTGTGTCTTTGTACTTCATTCATACCCATCACCCTATTTGATTCAAATTCACCGAAATGTGTATCTAGTGATTATTTGGTGATTACTTGTGATTTTTTTTGATTCTATTAATCACGCTCTTGATTGTCAAATTCAAGACTGATGAAAATCTGAACTTCATCACAAAAATTCATAAGTTGTTGTATTTATTGGTAATTTAATTTTTGTGTGTGATCCGCTTACCATTTGTAGGGTTTTTTGGAGGGCAAAATTGATAAATATCAAAATAATCACAAATGAGCATTGCGTGATTACTTTTGATTGTTAGAGTTTATTTCGTGAGCAAAAACTGAGTAGATTCTACGACATCAGATGGAATCACTCTGACCTACATACGATTACAAATAAAAAACACTCTAGGGGTAAAGATATGGAGTTCTTGTACGACATCTTCTATATTTTTTACAGCCAAGTTATGACCAAAGCCCCACTACTACTAGGTTTGGTAACATGCATTGGCTATTGGTTGCTGAGAAGAGACGCCACCACCATCATTAAAGGTTCCATCAAAACGATCGTGGGTTTCATGCTGGTTCAAGTGGGTGCGGGCACCCTAGTTGCTGGCTTCAAACCTGTGATTTCCAAACTTTCTGAATACCACGGGTTAACCGGCTCGGTCATTGACCCTTACACCTCCATGATGTCTACCATGGAAGCAATGGGCGATAACTACTCTTGGGTAGGTTACGCCGTTCTATTGGCATTAGGTATCAACATCCTCTTGGTACTGTTCCGCCGCTACACGGGTATCCGCACCATCATGCTGACTGGTCACATCATGTTCCAGCAAGCAGGTCTGATCGCGGTGTTCTACTTTGTGCTTGGCGCAAGCATGTGGGAAACCATCATTTACTCTGCGGTGTTAATGGCGTTGTACTGGGGTATCTCCTCCAACATCATGTTTAAGCCAACCGAAGAAGTCACCGGCGGGGCGGGTTTCTCTATTGGTCACCAACAACAGGTCGCGTCTTGGATTGCAACAAAAGTAGCGCCAAAACTGGGTGATAAGAACGACAGCGTTGACCACCTAGAACTGCCTAAATGGCTACACATCTTCCACGACAGCATTGCAGCAACGGCGATCGTGATGACGGTGTTCTTCGGCATCATTCTGCTTTCATTCGGTCTTGATAACCTTCAAGAAATGGCGGGCACCACACACTGGACTATCTACATCCTAGAAACGGGTCTGAAATTCGCTGTTGCGATTCAGGTGATTGTTGCCGGTGTACGTATGTTCGTTGCTGAGCTGTCTGAAGCGTTCAAAGGCATCTCTGAGCGCGTGATTCCAAATGCGGTATTGGCGATTGACTGTGCAGCTATCTACGCATTCTCTCCTAACGCAATGGTATTTGGTTTCATGTGGGGGGCGCTGGGTCAGTTCGCGGCAGTACTGGCGATGTTGGCATTCGATGCGCCAATCATGATCATCCCTGGCTTCATTCCAATGTTCTTCTCTAACGCGACCATCGGCGTATTTGCTAACCACTTCGGTGGCTGGAAAGCGGTGATGAAGATCTGTTTCGTGATGGGCATCATCGAGGTACTAGGTTCTGCTTGGGCTATCCACCTATTTAGCCAACACGGCACAGAGTTCAACGGTTGGATGGGCATGGCGGACTGGGCGCTTGTATTCCCACCAATCATGCAAGGTCTGTCTGCATCGAAAATGTTCTTCTTCGTTCTTGTTGGCTTGTCTCTGGTTTACATGTTCTTCGCCTCTCGCAAGCTACGTGCTGAAGAAGACGCGCAAGGCATAGTAGAAATCAGTGAAGAGCCAGAAGTGATTGAAGCGGTAGAGCAAGCAATCAAAGCGAGCGACGGTCTGCGCCCAGTAAGCATCCTCGCGGTATGTGGTAACGGTCAAGGTTCATCGATGATGATGAAAATGAAGATCGGCAAATACCTAGAGAAGAAAGGCATTCCTCACGTGATGGACTCATGCGCAGTGTCGGACTACAAGTCGAAGCTTGCGAGCACGGACATCATCGTATCGTCGAAGCACCTGTCTGCGGAGATGGAGCCAGGCGAAGGCAAGTTTGTACTCGGGGTGCAAAACATGCTTAACCCTAACTCCTTCGGTGACGAGCTACTCGACATCATCAATAAAAACTTTGTACCAGCAAAATAAAACAGCATGACCAAATACTTCTCTCGATGAAGAGATAAGAAACCAATAACAAACAGCGGATAACAACAGTGGTGCCGGGCTTCGGAAAGCCAAAGTCACGGCACCCAAACTGGAGATAGAACAATGGGATTAAAACAATCACTGATCGACAACAACTCAATCAAACTGCAAGCAAAAGCCTCTAACTGGCGTGAAGCCATCAAGATTGGTACGGACATGTTGATTGCCTCTGGTGCGATTCAGCCTTCCTACCACGACGCTATCATCAGCAGCGTGGAAGAGTTGGGTCCTTATATCTGCATCGCACCTAACTTAGCTCTGCCACACGCACGACCAGAAAACGGCGTAATTCGTACTGCTTTCGCACTGGTTACGCTAGAAGAGCCAATCTACTTTGAAGGCGAAGACGAGCCAGTTGATGTGTTGATCACGCTAGCGGGCAGCTCTTCAGACGAGCACATGGAAGGTCTGATGGAAGTGACCCAAGTGTTGGATGATGAAGACAGCGAAACGGGCGTGGATTTAGACAAGCTTCGCCGTTGCCGCAGCAAAACCGATGTATTCAACGTGATTGATGAAGCTCTGGCTGTTACTGACTAAGGAGAAATCATGTACAGCGAACTGAAACAACGTGTGCTCGAAGCCAACCTCAAACTGCCGAAATACGGCTTAGTGACCTTCACTTGGGGCAACGTGTCTGAGATTGACCGCGAGCGCGGCGTGATTGCGATTAAACCATCAGGGGTGGAATACGATGGCATGCGCGCTGAGCACATTGTGGTGGTCGATCTAGACGGCAATGTGGTGGAAGGCAACATGAATCCATCCAGCGATACCGCGACCCACATTGAGATCTACAAAGCGTTCCCACAAGTGGGTGGCGTGGTGCATACACACTCACGCAGCGCAACGACTTGGGCGCAAGCAGGGATTGATATTCCTGCGCTGGGCACGACTCATGCCGACTACTTCTACGGCGACATTCCATGTACTCGCAAGCTCTCACAACGCGAAATTGCCGAAGAGTACGAGAAGAACACTGGCTTAGTGATAGTGGAAGAGTTTCGTCAACGCCGCATCGACCCAATGGCAGTACCAAGCGTGATTGTAGCAGGGCATGCGCCTTTCTCTTGGGGAACCAACGCTGACGATGCCGTGCACAACGCAGTGGTATTAGAAGAGATTTCTGCCATGGCATTAGCAACGCGTTCACTCAACAGCGGCATCAAGATCCAGCCTGAGCTTTCAGACAAACACTACCTGCGTAAGCACGGTGAAAACGCCTACTACGGGCAGAGGTAACGACATGTACAAAGTGCTTGCTTTAGATTTAGACGGAACCGTCCTCACCGATGACCACAGCATTCACCCAGAGGTGAAAAAAGCGATTCAAGAAGCGCAGCAGAAGTGTCACGTGGTGATTGTCACAGGACGCCATCACACCGCGGCACGCCCGTATTACGATGAGTTGGGTCTTACCACGCCTATCATCTGCTGCAACGGCACTTATGTTTATGACTACCACAATGACCGAGTGCTCGAGCACAACTCTATCGATAAGGAAGATGCGCTGACGTTCATCGCCTTGGCGAAGGAGTTTCAGGTCAAGATGGTGATGTACGTAACCGATGCCATGACGTACTCAAACTACAACCCAATTCACTACATGGAAGCGCTGGAAAAGTGGGCGAAAACCGCGCCTGAGCACCTTCAACCGAAGATCTACAAAATCGACTCGTTCAGCGAAGAAGTACGCAATACCGAGTTTGTGTGGAAATTCGTGGTGGAAGGCTTACCAAGCTCGGTAGAACGTTTGATTGAAAACCCATGGGTGAAAGAGAAATTTAACGGCGAACGCTCGTGGTCGAATCGCATCGACTTCGCAGCAAAAGGCAACAGCAAAGGCTTAAGACTGGCGGAATACGTTTCTGAGCTGGGTTATCACCCGAATCATGTCATTGCCGTGGGCGATAACCACAATGATATTTCCATGCTCCGTTACGCAGGATTAGGCGTTGCTATGAA